>NZ_CP037953.1:2438084-2742845 GCF_009756665.1 Permianibacter aggregans | reverse complement strand
ATGATGGTGCTGCTGCAATCGCGTGGCTTCACGGCGACCGACGCGGTGGCGATTGCCGCCTTGATCGGTCCGATGCAGGTACTCGGCCGCACGGTGGAATGGTCTTTTGGTCGCCAGCTGTCAGCGATGAACATCGGCAAACTGGCCGCAGCCGGTCTGGTGCTGGCCTTGGCGCTGTTGCTGCTGGCGCCAGGCGCCTTGGCGTTTGGCATCGGGTTTGCGCTGCTTTACGGTAGCGCGGCCGGGGTGATGACCATTGTGCGCGGCACAGTGCCACTCGAGTTGTTTGGTCAAGCTCAGGCCGGGACATTGCTCGGTCAGATGGCGCGGCCGAACTTTATCGCCAAAGCGTTGGCACCTGGCGTATTCGCGCTGCTGTTGCAATGGCAGATGAGTCCGGGTAACGGCCTCGTCATGCTGTTGTGTCTGGCGGCGATTTCCTTGTTCTGTTTTCTGCAGGCGAGCAAACCTTTTGCAACAAGCCCTGCATCTTCGTAAGCGTTCAGAGTCGCAAGGATTAGTTGGCAATTAGCCGGCATGTTGCCGGCTTCCGCGCAATGCTATGCTCAGCGCACCTGATCATTCTCATTGTTCACCGCTGCCATGTTCCGCCCACTTTCCTTGCAAGCCGCCGATCTGGAATGCCACCCGGCAGCGTCAGCATCAACACTGCCAGCACATTGGTATACCGATCCGGCTTTTCATCGCGCTGATCTGGAAAACGTGCTGGCGCATAGCTGGCAATTGGTCGGCCATATCTCAGCATTGCAACAGGTGGGCAGTCACATCGTGGCGCAGGTGGCCGACAAACCGATCATCGTCGTGCGGGGACAGGATCAGCAGTTGCGCGCGTTCTACAACGTCTGTCAGCACCGGGCTGGGCCAATCGCCCGCGCCAATGGTTGCAGCAGAAATCTGGTGTGCAAATATCACGGCTGGACTTACGGACTCGACGGGCAATTACTGCGGGCACCGGAAATGGATGGCGTCGAAGATTTTGATGTCGCGGATATTCGCTTGCAGCCGGTGCACGTGGCGGAATGGCAGGGGCTGGTATTCGTGGCGTTGCATCCACCGGCGATAAGTATTGATAGCTTGCTGCAAAACGTTTCGACACAAATCGCGCCGATCGATTTGCACGCACTGCATTTCGAAACCCGTGTGGTCTACCCGGTACGCTGCAACTGGAAAGTTTATGTCGACAATTATCTCGAAGGTTATCACCTGCCATTGGTACATCCGGGTTTGAGCAAGGTGCTCGATTACCGCAACTACCACACCGAGTTATTCGACTGGTATTCCTGCCAGCGCAGCCCGATTGATTCGAGTGGCGGCCCCTACGCCGCGGGCACGGCCCATTATTATTTTGTTTACCCAAACATGATGCTGAACATCCTGCCCAACCGTTTGCAGACCAATATCGTGCTGCCTACCGGCAGCGACAGCTGTGAAGTGATCTTTGACTATTACTACGGCGATCGCGATTCGGAGGCCACACAGAAGTTGGTGGAAGAAGATTTGCATTTTGCCAATGACGTGCAGCAGGAAGACATCGAGATCTGTGAACGGGTGCAACAGGGCCTGACATCCGGCGCCTACCATGCCGGACGCTTGTCAATGAAACGCGAATCCGGCGTGTTGCACTTCCACGACTTATTGCGCAAGCATTACCAACAACTGCTGAATACTAGCGGCTAAGACTACGCCTCAACGGCCGGGTCAAACAGGTTGGTCCGCCTTCGCCTTTGACGCTGATTTCGTTACCGCGATACTCATGCACGGTGACGCCGGCCGCTTCCAGACGCGCTTTGGTTTTCGGATTACCCTCGCTCATCACCAGCACACGCGGAGCAACAGCGAGCGCATTGCAACCCAGCGTGTCGTATTCCTCCTCTGCGACCTCAATCAATTCAATGCCACGCCCCAATAGAGCTTCGCGAAATGGAATTGGCATCAGCTTCGAAAAGACCAGCGCCAAATCCTTATCGACCGGGCTGAATATCGACATCAGATGAAAGACATCCGATGGCCCGCGGAAATGCGGCAGCGGCACGACAATCAGTTCATCGATGCAATCGCCAAGCAACGCGCGCAATTGTCGGATGCCTTCATCATTGGTGCGATAACCGCGCGCCACGGCTAAGGTACGCTCATCTACCCAGGCAACATCGCCACCTTCAATACGTCCGGCGCCGCAAATCGCGCCGCAAACCGGTATGTTCCATTGCTCCAGCGCACGGCGCATCGCCGCCGGTTCATCACCTCGTGCGGGCTTGCCCATATTGCAAAGAATGACGCCGTTGTCGCAGACAATTGCCGTATCGCGAACATAAATGGAATCGAGCGTCAGTGGTTCATTGGCCGGCATCGTCAGCACCTCGATACCGAGCGATTGCAGTAGCGCGATGAATGCTTCCGACTCCCGTTTTGCAATAGTAAAATCCGGCGCACTTGGATAATTCAACGCCGCCCATTGCTGGCCTATCGTTTGCTCATTCTGAAAAGCTGCCACAGCCGTTTTGACAATGATCCGCTCGATTTTACCGGTGTCGCTTTGCCAAGTCGTTTTCATCGCTCGTCCTCAATAGTTATCCATCATGCGTTCGGTGGTTCAAGGCGAATCCGGCGAATGGCATAAATCGGCACACCGGCCAGCAGCAATAAAAAACCCCAAAACACCGTTTCCTGACCGGTGCCAGCCACTGCCCAGAATGCGTATAAAAATGCCAACAGGGTTAGCACGATATCGAGCTTCTGTCGGCCGGAGCTTACCCCCTCACGGAAGCTCTGCATGAATTCAGTAATGGTGCAGAAGATATACGGCACGACTGAACTCAAGGTCGCCAGCAAAATCGTAAAGGTAAACAAATCCACCAGGCCGCGATGATAATTGCTGAGCACCAAAAGCGTTGCCAGCGAACTGGAAATGATCAAACCAAAGACGGGTGTACCCTGCTTCGATAGCCGGGCAAACACCCGTGGAAACAAGCCATCATCGGCGACCGCTTTGGGTATTTGGCCTTGAATCAGAATCCAGCCATTGAGTGCACCGAAGCAGGAAACTGCAGCACCAAGTGCCATCAACACACCGGCGCTCTCCCCCCAGACCCGCCGCGCCGCTTCGGCAAATGGCGCACCCGATGCGGCCAACTCGTTGTTCGGTACGATACCCATAACAATCGTCGTCGCCGCGACATAAATGATCGCGGTAATCACCGTGCCTATCCACGTGGCACGCGGAATGGTTTTCTCCGGTTCACGCACATTGTCGGCAGGAATCGTTGCACATTCCAAACCGAGAAACGCCCATAAGGTCAGCGCCACCGTTGCACTGACCGGCGTCAGCGAAAACGTGCCATCCATCTCCGGTGTTTGCAGATACTCCGGCTGGAAATGCCAGATACCGAAAGCAATCAGCGCCAACAGCGGCAGTAATTTCAAAATCGTGGTGACCACTTGCACATTACCGGCTTTGCGTACACCGAGAATATTGACGAAGGTTAACCCCCATAAGGTACTCAGTGCCAAGGCTGCTCCAATGATAGGGCTGGAGGACAACACCGGAAAAATCAACGAGAGATAACTGACGAACGCCACAGCAATGGCGGCATTGGTGCACCAGCAGGAAATCCAATACCCCCAAGCCATCAGAAAGCCGGGGAAATCACCGAAACCGATTCGTGTGTAAGCATAAGGTCCGCCCGCCTTCGGCATACGTTTCGCCAAGCGGCTGAACACCCGCGCCAACAACAGTGCACCCGTTGCGGTAATCAGCCAGCCAACCAGACTATAAGAACCATAAGGCGCCAGCGATGCCGGCAGCAGGAAAATGCCGGAACCGACCATATTGCCGATCACCAGCGCCGTGCAGGTCCATAAACCGATTTTGCTCAGCCGGGGATGCTGTCCGTTCATGTTTGTTCTTGATTAGCACGGCATGGATGAAGACTAAGCGAAATGCCGCTACTTGAATATAGTTTTGCGTAAAAACGCTACGTCGATGAACGCGACAAGAGATTCAAAACCTCAACGGCCTTGTCAGCATGCCGCTCCGGCACAAAAATATGATCGTGGTAATAGGCGGCAACAACATTGGCGCTAATCCCTTGCTCGGCGAGCGCCGTGGCGACCGCCGCCGTCAATCCGACAGCCTCCAGACTGGAATGCACGGTCAGGCTGATACAGCGAAAAACCGGCTGATCGCCAAAGCCAAAGTTGGCTGCCACCACCTGCTCCAGGATCAGCGTCATGCCTTCGTCTTCAAGAAAAGCCGCCAAAGGTTTCAGCTCGGCATAATCGCCATACTCGCCTTTCGCTATCGAAACAAACACATAACGCTCGGCTCGCAGCGCTGGCGCCATGGAGCGAATCAGTGCCCGCAAGTTCTTTTCACCTGTCATTATCCACTCCACTGAGTGCAACCCAGTAATGCTCTGAAAGCATAGAGCATACCGTATCGCGAGTGGCCGCTACGGTCTTGAAACGCGTACAAGCACTCAATCCCATTGGCTGGCCAGATCAATGCGTTATAAAAACGAGAGACCGGAAAAAATCTGTCGGGTTTGTCAGCGCCCATTTCAATGGCGCAAGAAATGGCAACGCTGTTGGCCGGAAGTCAAATACTGTAGTGAAAGCTGCCGGCGGCGAATCAGTGTTAGCGAGTCCGAACAAGACGTTTGCATTAGCGATTGATTGACAGCGATACTCCGTGACAGAGCCACCTTTACTCTGCGCCAGATGAAAATCGCCTTCTTCGGTTACGACTTGTACCATCCCTGCCTGCCATTGCTCGCAGAGCGCGGCCATGAAATAGTAGCCATTTTTACCGGTCCGCTATCGATAGCTACCCAGCACATCCATCAGTTTGCCGCGCAACACACCATTCCGGTTATCGATAGCAAGCCAGCATTGGTGGCATTGAATAAGCTGGTTGATTCCGGTGTTGAACTGTTTCTGAGCGCCGAGTATCCATGGAAGATTTCTGTTCCCGCTGAGCTGCGTTATGCCATCAACTTGCATCCAACCATGCTGCCACATGGTCGTGGCCCGACACCGATTCCCTGGCTATTGCTGCAGTATCCGCAACACGCTGGACTTAGCTTTCACAAGATGACCGATAGCTTTGATGCCGGCGATATTCTGCTGCAGCAATCGCTCAGCATCGAGTCTGGCGACAACTACGATCATTATTGTCAGAAGCTCATTGGCCTTGCGACGGAAATGCTACCGGCACTGTTTGCGCAGATCGAAACGCTTTACCGCCATGCTCAGCCACAAGCAGAAGGTTCGTACTGGCCGATGGTTCCGCGCGAGCAACAAACGATCAACTGGCATGACGCTATCGAAAAGATTCTCAAAACTATCCGTGCATTCGGCAGCCTTGGTACGTTCGCAAAGGTGAATGAAATCGAAGCGCGGATTTTTTATGTCGAGGCGAATGTTCTGGCACACGAAGTAACGCCAGGAACCATTTTGCAGCAAAACGGAAATTCCATTACGGTGGCTGCCAAAGATGGCGTGATTACCATTCCCTTTCGCTGATCTCACTGATAATGACTCTTGATAAAAAGGCCACCTTTTGGTGGCCTTTTTATTTTCTGCTCAGGGATCAGAACCGATCCAACTCCATTACCTTGTTCCAAGCCAGAACAAAGTCATTGACGAACTTTTCCTTGGCATCGTTGGACGCATACACTTCAGCGACTGCGCGCAGTTCGGAGTTTGAACCGAAGATCAGATCAACCGGCGTTGCGGTCCATTTGGCTTTACCGGATTTGCGATCGACACCTTCATACAAGTCAGCCGCTTTTGATTTGTTCCACTTGGTGGACATATCGAGCAGATTGACGAAGAAGTCATTACTGAGTGTTCCTGGCTTGGCCGTGAATACACCATGTTTGCCGCCATCGAAGTTGGCATTCATGGTACGCAAACCAGCAACCAGCACGCTCATCTCCGGCACACTCAGGTTCAGTTGATAGGCTTTTTCGACCAGCATTTCAGCCGGCGAGTACGGGCTGTTCTTGCTGTAGTAATTGCGGAAGCCATCGGCAGCCGGCTCGAGTACCGCGAACGATGCCGCATCGGTTTGCGCTGGCGTGGCGTCACCGCGACCCGGCTTGAACGGTACTGTGACGTTGTGACCAGCGTCCTTTGCCGCCTTTTCCACGGCCGCGACACCGCCGAGCACGATCAGATCCGCCATCGATACCTTTTTGCCGCCTTTGGCTTTGGCGTTGAAATCGCCCTGAATGTCTTCCAGCTTCTTCAACACCTTCGCCAACTCTTTCGGATTGTTCGCTTCCCAATCTTTCTGCGGAGCCAGACGCACGCGAGCACCGTTGGCGCCACCGCGGAAGTCGGTGCCACGGAACGAAGCAGCCGACGCCCAGGCGGTACGCACCAGCTCCGGTACCGTCAAACCTGAAGCCAAGATCTTGCTCTTCAGCGACGCGATATCACCGCTATCGATTAACGGATGATCGACATTCGGAACCGGGTCCTGCCAAATCAGATCTTCGCCCGGCAAATCGGTGCTGATGTAACGCGCACGCGGCCCCATGTCACGGTGGGTCAGTTTGAACCAGGCCTTGGCAAAGGCCTGCTCAAATTCTTTCGGGTTGGCGCGGAAACGCTCAGAAATCTTGCGGTATTCCGGGTCCATCTTCAGCGACAAATCGGTGGTGAACATCACCGGTGCATGGCGTTTGGTTTTGTCATGCGCATCCGGAACCAGATTGGCGGCTTGGTTGTTCGCGGGAATCCATTGCGTCGCACCGGCTGGGCTCTTGGTTTGCACCCAATCGAACATAAACAGGTTGTCGAGATACTGGGTGGTAAACGCAATCGGGTTCACCGACCAGGCGCCTTCCAGACCGCTGGTGATGGTGTCTTCGGCGTTGCCCTTGCCACACTTGTTGTTCCAGCCGACACCTTGATCTTCAAGATTGGCCCCGGCCGGATCGGGCCCCAGGCATTTTTCCGGTTTGTGCGCACCGTGCGCTTTACCAAAGGTATGACCGCCGGCAATTAACGCCACCGTCTCTTCATCATTCATTGCCATACGGCCAAAGGTATCACGAATATCTTTGGCCGCCAGTAGTGGGTCCGGCACACCATTCGGGCCTTCCGGATTCACGTAGATAAGCCCCATCTGCACCGCCGCCAGTGGCTTTTGCAGTTTGCGGTCACCACTATAGCGCTTGTCATCGAGCCACTTGGTTTCCGGCCCCCAATAGGTATTGTCGGCCTCCCAATCGTCAACACGACCGCCAGCAAAACCGTAGGTTTTAAAGCCCATCGATTCGAGCGCGACATTACCGGTCAGCACCATCAAATCGGCCCAGGAAAGACTGGCGCCATACTTTTGTTTAATCGGCCACAGCAAACGACGTGCGCGATCCAAGTTGACGTTATCCGGCCAACTATTCAGCGGTTCAAAACGCTGCTGACCACCGGCAGCGCCACCTCGACCATCGAAAATCCGATAGGTGCCGGCGCTATGCCAAGCCATGCGAATAAAAAATGGTCCGTAATGACCGTAATCGGCTGGCCACCAATCTTGCGAAGTGGTCATCAAATCCTTGATGTCTTTTTTAACGGCGTTGATATCGAGCTTCTTGAAGGCTTCGGCGTAGTTGAATTCAGCGCCGAGCGGATTGGAGGCAGGGTCTTGCTGACGCAGCGGCGACAAATCGAGTCGCGCAGGCCACCAATCCTGATTTTCCATCGGTTTCGGTTGCGCCATTTGCACCGGGCTGGTCGCATACGCCGGCGACACAACCAAAGCAAAAGCCACAACAAGCGGAAGTGTTTTAACTGGCATGGTATTGTTCTCCCTGGGAGTCAATCGGCAATACAGCGCCATCACGCTACTGAAACGACAAATGCAAGGATATTCGGTTACAACTATGACGTTGATTGATACGCTCTATGCTGCAGGTCAGCAAAGAACAAAGGGCTACAATGAGCCCTCTAGCTATAGCGGAAGATCGCAGTAACTCGGGAAAACAAAACCATTGAATTGGCTAGGGACTTTCCATTGTTCAGTTTTGTTCTAAACAAGTAAGCAAAGAAAACTCGAGAAATTGGTTACATGCTGGTTACCTCGCCATGCCACCAATCTGATGCGCCAGATACGTTGCGTAGTTGTCAGTCATGCCGGTGACGTAGTCGATAACTCGCATATAGGCTTGATAGAGCGGCCATTGCGGATCAGGCGCGTTGGCGCCCATCAAATCGAGCACACGTTTGGCGCGGAAGCTAACATGCTCGGTGCTGTATTGTTCGTAGACGGCCTGGCAGAACACTTCGAGCAACGTACCGATGGTTGAGAAGGCACCGATTTCCAATTCAGATTTGCGGGCGTTGCGGAAGACTTTTTGGTAGGCGAGTTGTTTGCCAGCTTGTACGCCGGCGGCGACGTCCTTGTCACCATCGAGCAGCAACTCGCCCTGATATGAACCACTCATGATGCCGCTTCGGTTAGCCATGAATGCCTGCACAGCCGAGTTCAACATGCGCTCCATGGCTCTACCGCGAAAGGCACTGATGCGACGACGGGGGCTCAGGCGCTTATCCATCGCGTATTCGTGCGGTTGTTGCCAGCCGCAGAGTTGCAACAGAATCGGTTCGACATCGTCGTAACTCAGGATATTCAGCTCAATGGCATCTTCCAGATCGAGAATCGTGTAGCAGATGTCGTCAGCTGCCTCCATCAGAAATGCCAATGGATGGCGCGCATATTTCTCTGGAGAAAGCTCAATCAGCCCGAGTCTTTCCGCTACTTCTTTAAAAATATCTTTCTCGGTCAGAAATGCACCAAATTTTTCCTTACTACCCGCATGCTGCGACGTCCACGGATACTTCATTAGCGTACCCAGCGTTGGATAGGTCAGACGCATGCCGCCAGCGAACTGATGGTATTCGGTTTGAGTAACAACACGGAAGGCTTGTGCGTTGGATTCAAAACCACAGAGATCGGTAAGTTCGGCTTCGGTCAGTTCACTGAGCATGCTGCTGCCGCGATGGCGGCCGAAAAAATCGCGTACCGCGTATTCACCGGCATGACCGAATGGTGGGTGGCCAATGTCGTGAGCAAGGCAAGCAGCCTGAACAATAGCGCCGATATCCGCGGGATTGATCCAGCTCGGTAATTCATCTTGCAATGTTTCGCCGGCCATCAAGCCGAGACTGCGCCCCACCGAACCAACTTCAACGCTGTGCGTCAATCGGGTGTGGATGTGATCATTCAGTGACAACGGATGGACTTGGGTTTTCCGACCGAGACGCCGAAACGCGCTGGAAAAGACCACGCGATCGTGGTCTTTATGAAAGTGTGAGCGGCCGATTTCCGGCTCGGATTCCAGTTCGTGGTGGGAGCGATGCGGCGTCAGCAGCGTTTGCCATTGCATCATCGGGAAAACTCCATCATCGGTGTCGATGCGCAAAGTCTAGCATTGCCTAACTCAGGCGCGAATCGAACTCCGTGAGCAGTTTGCTCACTTCGGCGAGTTTGCGCTGCTGCAGACGGCGATACCATTCGGTGATGGCGGCGCCAAACACTAGCCAAGCGACAACGAAAATTACTGGCCACCATACCCTATACCAAAGCATCTCTTCGGCGGCAGGCGCGTACCCTTGATCGATAACGCCGAACAACACGGCCATCGCCGCCGACGACAACATCGCAATGACGCTGTTTTTGGCATAGCGGATTCCCGCTTCTGCCCTTTGCTTTCTCAACATCAAAAGAGCAACCGTTGTTTCGTCGCGCGATTGCCAAGTGCCACGTTTGTTATAAAACGACCACGCAACAAAAAATGGCGTCAGTACGCACCAGAGCAACAACCAACTGCGCCAGATCACACTGTGCAAATCACCCCAGAACCAAAACGTCATGGCCCATACATAGAAAATCACCAACACTTCCAACGTGGCGTTGGCGGCCATGCGCCAGGTTTTCCACCGTGTTGAACGGCGTAAGCGCAACTCGTCTATTGGCAGCAATTGCCAGGTCGTTGCCAATTGCTGCCAATCGTAAGTCATGGGTTCAGACATGTTTCATGGCTCCATTACGTGTTGCAATTGTTGGCGTGCTCGCGACAAGCGCACGGCAACATTGTTGGCAGAGATACCAATGATGGTGGCAATTTCCTGATGCGAGCATCCTTCCAACGCCAACGCCACCAGCTCGCGTTGCGCCAATGGCATTCGCTGCACCGCTTGCAGTAATCGTTCGGCGCGTTGCTGCAAACTCACCGATTGTTCAGTATCGGCAGAAGGCTCGACCAGCGACTCATCGAATGCCTGATGTTTGCTGTCATGACGTGATTTCAAAACATGATCAACGCTTTTGTGATGCGCAATGCGCAACACAAAAGTCTTCAGGCTGGAATCGCCTTTGAAACGTGACAACGCTTGCCAAACGGCCAGCAGAATTTCCTGCACCAGTTCATCGCGCCTGGCTTTGACTTTTTCGTGCACAGCGGCAACACGGCCAATGGCCGCACCATGTACGGCCACCACCTGCTCGAAATCCGGAATCTCCTGCG
The DNA here is from genome assembly GCF_009756665.1 of Permianibacter aggregans. Classification (GTDB taxonomy): domain Bacteria; phylum Pseudomonadota; class Gammaproteobacteria; order Enterobacterales; family Permianibacteraceae; genus Permianibacter; species Permianibacter aggregans. The sequence continues at coordinate 2,732,292 of NZ_CP037953.1, read as the reverse complement.
CCGAGGCGAGCGTTGCGGTCACTTAAATACCCAGCACAAAACGTTCGCTGGCCATGCGCTTACTGGCGAACAGCAGGCAAGCAATGCTCAGCACTGTCGAAGTCACGGCGGGTGCCAGGTACTGCCACCACTGCAACACTTCACCTTTGGCCAGGGCTTTCAGCACTTCCTGCTCGCCCAGCACCGGCAAGCTGTACATCCACGGCGCTGACTCGGCACCGGTGATAGCGACTACAAGCACCGGCAGCATCGGAATGAACATGATGAAGCCCATGTTGGTTTGTGCTTCTTTGAAACTTTTGCTGTTCAGCGCAAAGGCAATTTCAAAGGCGGCGGCAAACAAACACAGCGGCATCGACAGTAACAGCACAAGAGCCAATCCATTCCAGCCAAGCTGCCAGCTCATGCCAATTTCTTCCAGCGGCAGTTTGCCGAGAATGGCATTGGCCGCTGCCAGTTCCAGCGTCAAACCGACGGCACTGAACAGCGCCGCAGCGAGCCATTTGCCCATGACAATCTGCGTGGCTGTGGCCGGCTGCACCAACAGAATTTCCAGCGATTTGCGCTCGCGCTCACCGGCGGTGCTATCGAGCGTGATGTTCAGACAGAAGTAAAACGCAAACACGAACATGAAGCCGAGTATCGTGCCGGCGAGCTGACTTGAGCGTGTCGCTGCGGTGGCGGTATCGAATTCCTGGATATCAATCGGGTTGATCAACGCGGGCGCCACGCCGCGCTGTAGCAGGCGTGATTGTGCGGTTACGGCTTCGTATTGGCGAAGAATGCTATTGACCCTGTTCAGTTTCGAGCGCTGATCGCTGGTTGAGTTGAACCAGAGCATCAGGGTTGCCGGCTTCAGTTCGTTATACTGTTCCGGGTAGGTTTCCGGAACGACAATTACCGCTGTCAGATCTTTCTTTTTCAAGCGCGCTTCGATTTCCGCATCTTCAGTCAGGTTCTCTTCCTGAACGGTAATCTCGGCCGCACGTAAATCATTGACCAGACGCCCGGCATATTCGGCGCCGGAGACAATGACGGTGATTTCTTCTTTTTCGCCGGCGGTGCTCTTTTTGATAACAAAGTTCATGATACCCATCATCATCAATGGGTACATCAGGACAAACACCATGAACATCATCATTGAGCGTTTGTCACGCAGGGTATCGCGCAGCTCTTTACGGAATACCGCCAACGTGCAGGGATCAAACAACGACTTCATGCGGCGATTCCTTCTTCGGTACCGATCAGGCTGACAAACGCGTCTTCAAGATTGGCGATGCCGGTGCGTTCGCAAAGTTGCTGTGGCGTGCCGGCGGCAACCGCCTTGCCTTTGGTCATGACAATGACTTCATCGCTCAAAGTCGACACTTCCTGCATGACGTGGGTGGAAAACACCACGCAGCAACCGCGTGCTTTCAACGAGCTGATGGCTTTACGCAAGGCACGAGTGCTCATGACATCCAGACCGCGTGTTGGCTCATCAAGCAAGACGTTCTTCGGTGAGTGCAGCAGCGCTCGCGCCAGCGCCACTTTCAATCGCTGGCCTTGCGAGAAACCTGCGGCCCGGCGCTCCAGAATATCTTCCATGCCGAGCAAAGCGCTGATTTCCTCGGTTGCCTTGTCGATTGACGCTTTATCCATGCCATGCAATTCGCCAAAATACTGCAAATGCTCGCGTGTGCTCAGTCGTTCATACAAACCGACTTGGTCGGTTAACACACCTAAACTTTTGCGTACAGAGATGGGATCTTTTGCCGGATCAATGCCATCTACCGCAACCTCGCCGCCATCGCGTTTCAACAATCCAAACAGGATACGCATCGCGGTAGTTTTGCCGGCACCGTTGGGACCCAGCAGTGCAGTAATTTTGCCGTCTTCGGCACGAAAGCTGGCGCCATCCAATGCTTTGACTTTGCCAAAGCTTTTTTCCACGTTATGTAGTTCGATCATGAGGTATTCCTTTTTCGTTACGGGCGCGGACCAGCGGCGCTGACAACAAACGGCGGGAAACGGGTTGATTGCAAGCAGGCGTCATCAACCTTGTCATTGGGCTTGTCGAGAAAGTCGCGTAGCAGTTTCGGTGCGCAGCCAACATTACTGATGCCGTGCGAAAGCTGTGGCACGACAATGTGCTGATCGGTGCTGATGTGCTGCATCGCCTGCTCTGCGCGCCATGGCGGTGTCACCGGATCGTAAGCACCGGACAGCAATAACGTCGGCGCCGCAATGGTTTCGGTGCTGTGGCGCTCCACGGTATTCACCGGTACTTGCTGGCATAGCTGCGGCCAGGTGCGGGCCTGCAAGCCCTCAAGAAAACCACTGGCGCGCTCGGATTCGATCGTTGCTTCGTCGATATACGGCACATCCTCGGCACAGGCGACGGAGAACGTCAGCAAGATCGCCATGGCATCCTGGGTCCACTCGCTGTAGGTCAGCAGTGCCGTCACCATCGGTTGCCAATTGCCTTCGGCAGCCAGATGAATCAATTGCGGCAAGGCGGCCATCGTGGTCGGTGAATACAAGGCCGTGCGTACCGTGTCGGCAAAAATTTCGTAAGTCAGCGGCACGTCAATCCATTCGCCAGTGCGCGGATGACGCAGACGCACGGGCGGAATACCAGCCTTGATATTGGTTGCGGCGTTGACAAAATCCTGCTGCAAATTCGGGAACGCCGCACGGCAGTCTTCATCCTGGGCGCATTGCTGAAACAGTTTATCGAGCGCTGCTTGCGCATCTTTGCTCCAAACCGCCAGCACTTGTTCCGGCGATGCCACGCCATCAAGAATCAACGCCCGGGTGTTTTCCGGAAACAGGCGAGCATAGGTTTGCGCCAGTCGGGTGCCGTAGGAACCACCCCAGAGATTGATCTGGTTGTAGCCGAGTTGCTGACGGATCTTATCCAGATCGCGCGCAGCATTGGCCGTCGTGTAATGGGAAAAATCGACCGAGTGACTCTCGACACATTCACGAAACATGGCCACGCTTTGCTGTTCATCGAGCGAGAACATCTGATCTTTCAGATTCGGGCAATCCAGCTTGCCGGAGCGGCCGGTGCCGCGCTGATCGATAAACACGATATCGCGGGTGGCGCGCAGTTTCTGCATGGCGTTAGCAAGCAAATGGATGATGCTGCTGCCGGACTGACCCGGTCCGCCCGCCAAGACAAATACCGGATCCGGCTTGGCGTTTTCACGCAAAGACGGCGCAATGGCGACGAAGATTTCATACTGGTTTTCATCAGGCCGCTGGTAATCGGCAGGAACGGTCACCTGCAGGCAACGCAAGGGATCGCGAAAGCCTTTCAAGTGACAATTTTCACTGACTGACTTCAAATCAGCCGCCAACGCACCAGCCACGCTCGTGGTAGCGAACAGACCCGCCAACGTTAATCGAATGAATCCCACAAATATTTCCTCAATAGGTGGTTTCTACTATCCATAGTCGATAGCAACACAAAAACCTTACAAAAAAAGCAATGTCGTATAGAACACCGTTGTTCGGTACAACATATGCGCCATGACAAAGCCAACAGTAGCCGGTAGCGCCCGCCATGCTGCTGCCAACCAAGAATGCTGATACGCGAACCTCAGAAATGCAGCCATCATGAAGGGAAATGGCAGCTTCAGCAGAATCAAATTCAACCAGGGCTCAACCGTTTTGCTGAATTCGGGGTCACGAGAGAAAAACTCTAAAGGCATGCCAATCAGCAAGATATTCAAGTACAAGTACAGCAGAATAAAGATAAGAAAAAAGGAGGCGTTGACAATGTGGTCGATGAAGTAAAATCGCTTCTGAGGTTGTAGCCCCCACAAAACCAGTGCAAAAAATGGCACATGAATCAGCACCAACACACTGGCAACATCGACTTGCTTTTCAGCAAATTTCAGCTCAAGCGCTGCCCTATCCTGAAAGGCGTTTGCCATCAGCGTGTCAATCATGGGTTGTGCGTACTGCGTGAAGAACCCAAAGCGCAAGTGGCTAGACAGATCTTGGGTAAAGTCGGTGATGAATGGGTAGAGAAAGATCACCAAAAAAATGAACAGCAACATTCTTATCGGAGATGCATACCGCCGACGCCTGCCTTGATTAAATTGGTATGCGACAACACCAGGTCGAAGCAAAACGTCGCGAAGCGTACGGAAAACTTTGTTATCCAGATTCCCGAGATTTTCGACTAATTCGGCGAGCATGGGCGCTACCCCCCAATGCTCGCGTGGAATATGTTTCTGCCCGCATTGATGACAGTATGCGCCTTGTAACGGCGTCTCACAGTTCAGGCACGACGTTGGCGCGGTACCCATGGCTTGACCTTATTCTGCTTCGCTGACGCATGGCGAGACATCAACGATATGACCGATGCACCAGCTTTCCTCGGACGTTGCGGGCTTCAACTATTCAGCGGCTTTGACCATTTCATCAACGACTTTCTTGGCATCGCCAAACACCATCATGGTTTTATCCATGTAGAACAAATCGTTGTCGAGACCGGCGTAACCGGCCGCCATTGAACGTTTAACGACCAGCACCGTGCGTGCTTTGTGCGCTTCGAGAATCGGCATGCCGTAAATCGGCGATGCCGGATCGTCTTTGGCAGCCGGGTTGACGACGTCATTGGCGCCAATGACCAGCACGACATCGGTGCTGGAGAAATCGGAGTTGATCTCTTCCATTTCCAATACCGAGTCATAAGGTACTTCTGCCTCGGCGAGCAGCACGTTCATATGACCGGGCATACGACCGGCTACCGGGTGAATTGCGTAGCGCACTTTGACACCAGCATGCTCAAGTTTTTCTGCCAGCTCCTGCAGCGCATGCTGGGCGCGGGCAACCGCCAAACCATAGCCGGGCACGATGATCACGCTGTCAGCATTTTTCATCAGGAACACGGCATCTTCTGGCGAGCCAGCACGATAGTTCTTTTCGCCGCCATCACCACCGGCAGCCGCGGCATCATCACCACCGAGGCCACCAAGAATGACGTTCCAGAATGAGCGATTCATCGCCCGGCACATGATGTAGGAAAGAATGGCACCGGAAGCGCCAACCAGCGAACCGGCGACGATCAGCAAATGGTTGTTCAGGGTAAAACCGATGCCGGCAGCAGCCCAGCCGGAATAACTGTTCAGCATCGACACGACAACCGGCATGTCGGCGCCGCCAATCGGAATGATCAGCAAGTAACCGAGCACCAGCGCAATCGCCAGCATGATGTAGAACGCGGTGTGGTTTTCGTTCAGGAAGTAAGCCACGCCGGCAACGATCATTGCGATGGCCATGACCAGATTCAGCCAATGCTGGCCGGAAAAACGAATCGCCTTGCTGGAAAAACGGCCGGAAAGTTTTCCGAACGCTACAATCGAGGCCGTGAACGTGATGGCACCGATAAAGGCGCCGACAAACAATTCAAAACGGTGCACGGCATCCAGATGCAAACCCGGTTTCAGAATCGCCGCGACCGCAATTAGCACGGCCGCCAAACCGACCAGCGAGTGCATCGCGGCAACCAACTGCGGCATCGCGGTCATTTCGACTTTCTTGGCCAGTATCGTGCCGATGATGCCACCGACAACGATCATCGCGAGCGTCAGCGCATAGCCGTTGACACTGACCTGATCTTTCATCAGATAAAACGTGGTGACGATGGCCATTGCCATGCCAATCATACCGAAGGTGTTGCCGCGACGCGCTGACTCCGGATGCGACAAGCCTCTCAAAGAAAGGATAAACAGCACCGAAGAAACCAGATAGGAAAGCGCAACCAGGTTGTAGTTGATCATATTGGCGTCCGATTCGTTATTGTGGGTTTGCCCGTCATAAATTCGTTTTTCATTCCCACCTTTCTGCTAAGGAAGGAGCGTAAAACTAACTTGCTTATCGTTCCCCCTCCTGCGAAGGAGGGGGCTAGGGGGGGGTCAGTTTTTCAATTGAGATCTCGTCCAGTATTGCCTGCACCACGCCATCGACTTCCGTCATCACTTGTTGGTTCGAAAACCGTAAAACCTTAATACCTAGGCTTCGCATGAATTGATCTCGCCCAGTATCAGCTTTCTGGCTCGCCATCGTTTCGTGCGTTACACCGTCTACTTCGATCACCAGTTGATGCGCAGAGCAATAGAAGTCAACAATGAAAGGTCCAATGCCATGCTGCCTTCTAAATTTTACTCCCAACTGCGAGCCACGCAGTCGTTGCCATAATTGGTGTTCGGGTTCACCTACGTTGTTTCGTAAATGCTGTCTTACGCCTTTATCCTGGGTATTGAATAACTTCATGGTTAAGTCCGTTTAACGTAGAAACCACCCCTACCCCCTCCTTGGCAGGAGGGGGATATTTAGGTGCGTTGCTTTTTCTTGAACATTTCCAACATGCGTCTAGTCACCAAAAAGCCGCCGAAAATATTGACGCTGGCAAGGCCTACGGCCAGGGCACCAACGAGGCTATCAGCACCAAAGGCATTGAAACCCACTTGCAGCATGGCGCCAACGATAACAATCGAGGAAATGGCGTTGGTGACGCTCATCAGCGGCGTGTGCAGCGCAGGCGTCACGTTCCAAACGACGTGGTAACCGATGAAAATTGCCAGCACAAAAATGGTCAGGTTGATAATCAGTGGATCGGCCATCGCATAACTCCTTATCGTTGACCAAAAAGCAGTTGGCCGTCGCGGCATAGCAGCGTGGCGGCAACCACTTCGTCGTCGGTGTTGATGACAAAACCTTTTTCCTTGTCGAACATCGGCGTCAGGAAATTCAGCAGGTTTTTCGCGTACATCGCCGAGGCATCGGCAGCGACTTGCGACGGCAGATTGGTGTAACCAATGATCGTGACGTTGTTGATCGTGACGATTTTGTCGGCTTCACAACCCTCAACGTTTCCGCCCATTTCGGCCGCCAGATCGACAATGACCGAGCCCGGTTTCATTGCCTGAATCGTGTGGTGATGAATCAATCGTGGTGCCGGTTTGCCCGGAATCAGCGCCGTGGTGATGATGATGTCGGCCTGCTGCGCGCGCTGATGCACGAGTTCCGCCTGCTTGCGTTTGTATTCTTCGGACATTTCCTTGGCGTAACCGCCACCGCCTTCGCCGCTTTCTTCGACTGGCACCTCGACGAACTTGGCGCCCAGCGATTCGACTTGCTCTTTCGCGGCGGCACGCACATCAAACGCTTCGACGACAGCCCCCAGACGCTTGGCGGTCGCAATGGCCTGCAAACCGGCGACACCAGCGCCCATGATCAATACCCGCGCCGCTTTGACGGTGCCGGCAGCGGTCATCAGCATTGGAAAATAACGAGGGTAATGATCGGCCGCGACGACGACCGCCTTATAGCCGGCAATATTGGCCTGGGATGACAGCACGTCCATGCTCTGGGCCCGGGTAATGCGCGGCACCAATTCCATCGCAAACGCGGCGACGCCTGCAGTGGCCACGGCCGGCAAGCTGTCATTGCGATAGGGATTGAAGCAGGCAACGATACTGGACCCTTTGCGCAGCAACTTGATTTCATCGGCATTCGGCGCCCGCACTTTCAGCACCAGCTCGGCATCGAACGCGGCATCGGCGCTATCGACAATGCTTGCGCCAACGGCGGTGTAAGCCTCGTCAGTCACCCCGGCTTTTAAGCCGGCGTTGTGTTGCACAACCACCTGATGACCCGCCTGAATATATTTTTTGATCGTTTCAGGGGTGGCGGCGACCCGTGATTCCAGCGGATGGGTCTCCAAAGGCACGGACAGGCGCATGGGCGCTCCTCGTTGGTTTAGCTTATCTCCGTAAGCCGCTATCCTATGCAGCATGACACCCTTTGGTCAAACAACCTCCACGCATACAGGAACCGCATGCGCATCACCCGTTTATATGTTGACTTGCCATTGCAGACCGGGCGCAAGCTCAGTTTGCCGGAAAATGCCGCCAATCATGTGGCAAGAGTGTTACGCATGCGCGTCGGCGACGCGGTGCAGTTATTCAACGGCGATGGCCATGCCTACGACGCGACCATCAGCCATGTCGACAAGCGTGATGTCGGCGTCGATATTCACCAGATGTCGGAACAGCATCGCGAGTCGCCATTGTCGATTACGCTGATTCAGGGCGTGTCGCGCGGTGATCGCATGGAGATTACGATTCAGAAAGCCGTAGAGCTTGGTGTCGGCGATATCCATCCGGTGATCACCGAACGCTGCGGCGTGCAGCTCGACGAACAACGCTGGCAGAAAAAGCAGGAGCACTGGCAGGCCATTGTCCACAGTGCCTGCGAGCAATGCGGACGCAATCGCGTGCCGACCGTGCATCCAGTGCGCAAACTGGATTTGGTGTTGGCAGATGTCAGTACTGCGCATCGCTTTACCTTACAGCCAGATGCCGAACAAGGTTTTGGTGAGTTGAAATTGCATGGCGATGTCACGTTGCTGATTGGCCCGGAAGGCGGCCTTGGCGATCTGGACTTGTATCAGGCCAGCGCGGCACAGTTTATTGGGGTGCGTATGGGGCCGCGGATTCTGCGTACCGAAACGGCAGCGTTGACCGCTCTTGCCTGCTTGCAAGCCCTGCATGGTGATCTGCGGTAAACGATGATGTTGAGTCTTGACGGAGCTCGTTCGATTGTTGTCCTGACCGGCGCCGGGATTTCGGCTGAGTCCGGCATCAAAACCTTTCGTGCTTCCGATGGACTTTGGGAAGACCATCGCGTCGACGATGTCGCAACGCCGGAAGGCTTTCGTCGCAACCCGGCGCTGGTGCATCACTTTTACAATAGGCGCCGCCAACAACTTTTATCCGATGCCATTCAACCGAACAAGGCGCATCAGGCGCTGGCTGATTTTGAACGGCAATTTGCCGGTGATTTTTTGTTGGTCACGCAGAACATCGACGACCTGCATGAGCGAGCTGGAAGTCGCAAGTTAATCCATATGCATGGTGAATTATTGAAGATGCGTTGCGCTGTCAGCGGCCGCATTTTTGAGTGTCGCATCGACCTGAGTACCGAACTCCGTTGTGAGTGCTGCCATCTACCGTCACGACTGCGACCGCATGTTGTCTGGTTTCATGAAATGCCGTTGGCAATGGAGCGGATTTTCGATGCGCTTTCACGCTGTGATGTGTTCGTCAGCATCGGCACCAGCGGCAATGTCTACCCGGCCGCTGGCTTTGTAGAGGTAGCCAATCAGGCTGGCGCCAAAACCATCGAATTGAATCTGGAACCGAGCCTAACCCGCAATGCCTTCCAGTACGCTGAGCATGGCTTGGCGACCGAGTTAGTACCCAAATTATTCCGGATATAAAAAGCCGCTCAGTTCGAATTGAAGCAAGCGACTTGACTCGGTTGATTAAAGAATATAGCGGCTCAAGTCTTCATTCTTGACCAGTTCGCCAAGCTGTTTGTCAACGTAAGCACCGTCAATAACAAACTCGCCTTTCTTGGTATCGAATGAGACTTCATCCAGCAAACGCTCCAGCACCGTGTGCAGACGACGAGCGCCAATATTCTCGGTGTTTTCATTGACCGAAAAGGCAATCTCCGCGATGCGCTGAATACCGTCCTCCGTGAATTTCAGCTCCACCTCTTCGGTACCGAGCAGTGCTGTGTATTGCTTGGTCAGCGAGGCATCCGGCTCGGTCAGAATCTGTTTGAAATCGTCTACCGTCAGGGCTTTCAACTCGACGCGAATCGGCAAGCGGCCTTGCAGTTCAGGAATCAAATCGGAAGGTTTGGCAAAGCTGAACGCACCGGAAGCGATAAACAAAATGTGGTCAGTCTTGATCATGCCGTATTTGGTGCTGACAGTACTGCCTTCAATCAACGGCAGCAGGTCGCGCTGCACACCTTCGCGCGAGACATCGGCACCGCCGTGATCACTGCGCTTGGCGACTTTGTCGATCTCATCCAGAAAGACGATACCGTTCTGCTCAACCGAGTTGACGGCCGTTTGCTTGATCTCGTCATGATTGACCAGTCGCTCGGCTTCTTCTTCAGTTAGCAGCTTCATCGCCTCACGAATCTTCAGCTTGCGCGTTTGTGAGCGGTTCGGCGACAGATTCTGGAACATGCTCTGCAATTGCGAAGTCATTTCCTCCATACCAGGCGGCGTCATGATCTCAACATTCATTGACGGGCCACTGACCTGGATTTCGATCTCCTTGTCGTCAAGTTGGCCTTCGCGCAGTTTCTTGCGGAAGATCTGACGAGTATTGGAGTCCGGTGGATTCTCATCAAAACCACGCGCCGGCGGCAGCAACACATCGAGAATACGATCTTCTGCAGCATCCATGGCCCGGTGTTTGACCTTTTCGACTTCCTGTTCACGAATCATCTTGGCGGCGACATCAACCAAATCACGAATGATGCTGTCAACGTCTTTACCAACGTAACCGACTTCGGTGAACTTGGTCGCTTCGACTTTGATAAACGGCGCATTGGCAAGGCGCGCCAGACGGCGGGCAATCTCGGTTTTACCGACACCCGTTGGTCCTATCATCAGAATATTTTTCGGCGTGATTTCTTCGCGCAGCGATTCATCGACATTCATCCGGCGCCAGCGATTGCGTAGCGCAATAGCGACGGCACGCTTGGCATCTTTCTGGCCGATAATATGTTTGTCAAGTTCATGGACGATTTCGCGCGGCGTCATCGGATTGATTACAGAGCTCACAGTGGAATCCTTTAGCGTTGTTCAAACTCAGCTTTCAGTGCTGAGTGACTCAATGGTGCGGTTGTGATTGGTGTAAATACAGATATCGCCAGCGATATTGAGCGCGGCCTCAACAATTTCCTTGGCGCCCATATCAGTGTGATCGAGCAGCGCACGGGCGGCTGATTGGGCGAACGGGCCACCGGAACCGACGGCCAGCAAACAATCCTCTGGCTCCAGCACGTCGCCATTGCCAGTAATGATCAAGCTACATTCCTTGTCGGCGACAATTAACAGCGCTTCCAGACGGCGCAGCGAACGTTCCGTGCGCCAGTCTTTGGCCAGTTCCACGGCGGCACGCTGCAAGCGACCACCGAATTGCTCCAGCTTCGCTTCAAAACGCTCGAACAACGTAAAGGCATCAGCGGTACCACCAGCAAACCCGGCCAACACTTTACCGTTGTAGAGCTTGCGCACCTTACGGGCATTGCCCTTCATGACCGTATTACCCAGCGTCACCTGGCCATCGCCACCGACCACGACCACACCATTACGGCGAACCGACACAATGGTCGTTCCATGCATTTGTTCCATTCGAGCGCTCCTGAACTTGGGTACCTGATGCCGAGACTTTGGGTGAATCAGATGTGAGATTCTATGTGGGTGCACTTACCGATAATTTCAAGTTGGCCGTTTAGGCGAATTTCATAGCCTGATTTTGGGCACTGAAGAAATCAGAACGAAAAACTTTTTCTTGCGCCGTAATCTCACTGAAGCGTGATCATTCGACTTTAGGGCCTGCCGGGTCTCGCCCCGGCAGGCGAGATACTTTCTCTTGTTCGCGCAAGAGAAAGTATCCAAAGAGAAGCGCGCCCCGATGCGCCAGACAGGTTTTGCAGCTTCGACTTGGCCGCTCCGTCAACAAGCGTTCTCCGGCTCGGGCCGCACTGACGCGGCATCCATGCCTTATCAGTGCTACGCCAGCTATCCCTGCTGGCGTACCCGGCCTACAAACACTTGTTGCCGGCTGGCGCAGACGGGGCCCCCGTTTTTTCTTTTCTAGTTTTTCGACTTCGACACTTCAAACCACGGTGTGAACCTGAATCGAACAACTAATCGTGAAACGCTATCAGAAACAACCACTACCAAATCTTGCAATCGTTCATGCCGCCGGCTTGCAGCTTATGCTTGTCACGCTCGGCATCGCGCTTGGAACTATAGGGTCCAAGCTGTACGCGATAAAAGGTCTGCCCAGATTTGCTTTGCACCGGATTGATGTTCGCTTGCAAACCACTCAGCGCGATTTGCGCTTTCATCGTTTCGGCGCGGTTTTTTTCCGTGAATGAGGCGCAGGCCAGTACGTAGCTGCGATTTTCTTCAGAGGTAGCGCGGTCCTTGACGGTTTCTCCTTTCGGTACCGTTACGGTTTTCTCTTCCAGCAGCTCTTCAAAGCTCCAATCGGCTTTGGTTTGTGGATCAACATCCAAAGGTTTGTATTTTTCGTTGATGGCGGCTTTGCTTTGCTGGTTCGACTGTTTCGCTTTGTCTTCTTCGTTGACGGCTTTGGCGTGTTCAACGAGTTCTTTGGCGTTGCCGACGACGGTGCCGCGCACCCACCAGCCAAGCACCGAACCGGCGATGACGCCGACGACAAAAATCACCACACCGGATTTCATGCCATTGCCACCTGTTTTCTTTTTGCCGGCGCTGCGAGTGTTGCCACCGCCGCGGGCATAATCGCGCTGCGCCATTACATTTGCTCCGGCGCGCTGACACCCAGCAAGCCTAAGCAATCAGCGATCACTTTTCGAGTTGCCGCGCACAAGACCAGGCGCGCATTCCGCAAACGCTCATCCGCAACCAGAAACGCTTCGGCGTTGTACCAACTGTGGAAATCGGTCGCGACATCGCGCAGGAAATGGGTCAGCTGATGCGGTGCGCGGTTGCGCGCCGAGGCGGCGACCATTTCCGGGTATTTCGCCAAGCGTACCGCCAAACCCAGTTCATGGTCGGTGGTCAGCGTTTCCAGCGAGGCAAGTCCTTGCGCTTCATCGTAGTCATAGCCTTTTTCGACGGCTTGACGGAACACCGAGCAGATGCGGGCGTGAGCGTACTGGATATAGAACACCGGGTTGTCATTGCTTTGTGAGCGCGCTAACTCGATATCAAATTCCAGATGCTGGTCATGCGAGCGAGTCAGGTAGAAAAAGCGCGTGGCGTCGGCGCCGGCTTCCTGAATCAAATCTTTCAGCGTCACGAAATTGCCGGAGCGCTTGCCCATGCGGCCCGATGACAGCGTCACGAACTGAATCAATGACACATGGAATTGCTCGCCCTTGCCAGACAGCGCTTCAATGGCAGCGCGCATCCGGGCGATGTAACCGTGGTGATCGGCACCCCAAACATCGATCAGCGTGTCGTAACCACGATTGAGCTTGTCGAGGTGGTAAGCGATATCCGGCGAGAGATAGGTGTAAGAACCATCTTCCTTGATCAACACCCGATCTTTTTCGTCGCCCATGTCTTCGGTTTTCAGCCACAGCGCACCGTCTTTTTCGTAGACGCGATCTTTGGCTTTCAGCTTCTCGATCATCGTCGTTACGGCGCCGCTGCGAGTCAGGCTGCGCTCGGAAAACCAGTTGTCGAAATGCACTTCAAAACCATCGAGCGTGGCGCGAATGTCGGTCAACTGCTCATTCAAACCGAAGTCTTGAACGATTTGATAATCATCACCAAGCACCGACTTGATCCGTTCGATCAAACTGTCCAGATGCTTTTCTTTGATTTTCTTCGCTTCGTCGCCTTCTTCATCGCTGTCCGGTGCGACGCCTTGCATCAACTCGACGTAAGAGCGCTTGAAGGCTTCGCCGTGCGCCGCTTGCAAATTTTCCGCGCATCGTTTGACGTATTCGCCCGGATAAGCGCGCGAAGGAATGCGTACCGTCTCGCCAAGCACTTCCAGGTAACGCAGGAACAAACTGACGGCGAGCACATCGGCCTGACGGCCGGCGTCGTTGATGTAGTACTCGGTGCTGATCCGGAATCCCGCTGCGCGCATGACATTGGCCAGCGCCGAACCATAAGCAGCACCACGACCATGACCAACGTGCATCGGCCCGGTCGGGTTAGCCGAGACGAATTCGATCAGCACGTTTTCGCCGTTGCCGATATTCGGGCGGGCGAAAGTTTCAAAACCGTTGAGGATCTTGCCGACGACATCGAACTGCTGGCCTTCAGCCAAGAAGAAATTCAGGAATCCGGGACCGGCGATGTCAACTTTGGTGACGCTGTCGTTGGCCGGCAATGCCGCAACGATTTTCACGGCCAGATCGCGCGGTTTCATGCCAACGGCTTTGCACAGCACCATCGCCGCATTGCAGGCCAGATCGCCATGGGCTTTGTCGCGGGTGTGTTCGACGCTGAATTTGTAGGATTCGGGCAGCGCCAATTCGCCTTTGCTGGCCAGATTTTGCAGAGCGTCGTTAACCAGGGATTCAATTGTTTCTTTCATTGCGTGTCGGCAACCTGCTGTTCAGTCGTCTATTTCAGTCGGAATTCATGTGAATGGGCGTCGAACGTGGCATTCGGCGCAAGAGGAGCCGGTGCGACCGGCAAGGCGCGTATTAGACCATTTCCTGCGGGTCAATATCTACGGACCAGCGCGCCCTTCTTGCCTCCGGCCAGTTTTCCAGTTCGGGCAGCAACGCCCCCAATACCTGTTGCAACTGACCGCGATTGGCCGCTTCCAGCATCAGCTGGGCCCGAAACCTTCCTTGCCTTTTAGCCGCTGGTGCTGGTACCGGGCCTAATGCGGTGATGCCGCTGGCATTCAATGCTTGCGCTGCTTTGCTTAGCAGCGCAAAAGCCTGCTCAACTTTTCCGGCTTCAGCGCGCATCAAGGCAATCGGTTGAAACGGCGGCAAGCCGTGTTGCTCGCGCTCATTGAGCGCCCCTTCGGCGAAGGCATCGTAACCATCACGCAGCAGCGTTTGCAGCAGCGGATGCTCAGGCTGGCGGGTTTGCAGAATGACTTCGCCGGGCTTGTCGCCACGCCCGGCCCGGCCGGCGACCTGGGTGATCAGCTGCGCCATTCGTTCCGGGGCGCGAAAATCGGTGGCAAAGAAAGCGCCATCGACATCGACCAACGCCGCCAGCGTCACGTTTGGAAAATCATGACCTTTGGCCAGCATCTGGGTGCCGACCAGAATCCGGTAGTCGCCACGGCGTATCGCGTCGCTCCAGCGCTGCATGGCGTCGCGGCCGCGGGTGGTATCGCGATCGATGCGGGCGATTTTCTCGTTTGGAAAATGCCGGGCCAAGGCTTCTTCGATGCGCTCGGTGCCCTGCCCCAGTGACAGTAGTTTGTCGCTCCCGCAGTGCGGGCATTTCTGTGGCATCGGTCGTTCGGAACCGCAATGGTGGCAGCGCAGTCGGCGAAACTGGCGGTGCACGGTGTAATGGGCTTCGCAGCGCTGGCACTCGGCCAGCCAGCCGCAGGCATGACACATCAGCGTCGGCGCAAAACCGCGTCGGTTCAGGAACAGCAGCACTTGGCCGTCGTTGCCTAGGTGCTCGCGGATTTTCGCCAGCAGCGCCCCAGACAAGCCCTCATCGAGCTGGGCGTTGCGGATATCGAGGCAGCGCAATACGGGCATCTGGGCTTCGTTGGCCCGGTTTGGCAGCGCCAAGCGCTGATAGCGGCCTTGTTTGACGTTGCGCAGCGTTTCCAATGACGGCGTCGCCGAGCCGAGCAGCACCGGCACCTGTTCTATCTGGCCGCGCAATACGGCCAGATCCCGAGCGTGATAGCGAAAGCCTTCCTGCTGCTTGAACGACAGATCGTGCTCTTCGTCGATGATGATCAGGCCCGGATTGGGCAAGCTGACCCACAGCGCCGAACGGGTACCAATGACCACACCAGCATCGCCGCTGCGGGCTCGGTCCCAGGCCTGCCAGCGCTGGCGCTCGGTCAGCGCCGAATGAATGACCGCCACTTGCTCGCCAAAGCGGGCGCGAAAGCGTGCCTCGGTCTGCGGCGTCAGGCCGATTTCCGGCACCAATACCAGTGCTTGCTGACCTTTTTGCCGGATCTGATCTATCAGTCGCAGGTACACCTCGGTCTTGCCGGAGCCCGTGACCCCGGCCAGCAGAAAGCACTGAAAACCTTCGACCGCCGCCACGGTGTCGACGGCCTGTTGTTGCGCCTCGTTCAAGGTCACCGGTGAAGCCACCGAACGGTAAGGTACTGGCTCGTTTTCCGGCGCCAAATTTATTTTCTCGGCCCAACCGTTCTTGGCGAACTGGCGCAGCAGCGCGGCGCTGAACCCCTGCTCCAACAATTCGGCCTGAAGCACGCCTTCTGGCATCGACTGCAACACCTGCAGCAAAGCCCGCTGACGAGGCGCCCGGTTTAGTTCATCCAGCGGCAACGCTTTTCCCGCATCGGTCAGCTGCCAGGCCGGCAGTGTTTGACCACGTGGTGTTTTGCCTTCGCGCAGCAAAGTGGGCAACGTTACCGCCATGACTTCGCCGAGTGGATGGTGGTAATAGCCGCTGGCGAATTCGGCCAGTTTGCTGATGCCGGGACTGATCAGCGGCTCGAAATCGATGACTTCGCTAATCGTCTGCAACTTGGCTTCGGCCATTTCCGTTTGCGCGACTTTTTCCCAGACAACGCCAACCAGCTCGCGCCGCCCGAACGGCACCCGCACCCGGGCACCGCGCGCCAGGTTCAAGCCCGGTGCCCGGTAATCAAAAAGCCGGCGCAACGGCACCGGCACAGCAATGCGATACAGTGAATCGGTCACGGTGGCGCTCAGGTTTCCGGCGGGCGGCGAGTTTTCGGCACCAGCAGCCAACGCAGCAACATATTGGTGGCACTGAGCACAATCGAACCGGCAACGGCCCACCAGAAACCGTCGATGGCAAAACCTTCAACAATCCAGGCCGACAATTGCAGCATCAGCGCATTAACGATGATCAGAAAAAGACCCAAGGTCAGGATCGACAGCGGCAGCGTTGCAATCGCGACAAACAAGCCGATGGTACCGTTGACCAACGCAATGATGAATGCCGCTTTCAACGCTGACCAACCGTCATCAATATGAAAGCCTGGAACAATTTGGGTCACGACCATCAACGCAAACGCGCTGATAAACCATAACAACACCAAACGTCTCACCCGATTACTCCTGTCTCTGAATTGGCTGACTCAAGTGCGTCAGGCCTGCCGCATGTTGTTCCCAGTTTTGGCCATCGAATGCTTCGATAATGAAATTATCCGGTGTCACATTATCGAGACAGCGAATGTTGACGCTGAAACCATCCGGATTTGAACGCGGCACATAGAATGATTTGATGCCACAGTGGCGGCAAAACAAGTGCTGGGCGACACCGGTATTAAAGGTATAGCAGCTGAGATCTTGCTGACCTTGCAACAGCTGAAAATGTGCCGTGGGAACAATCAAATGCAGGTAGCCGGCTTTCGCGCATATCGAACAATTGCAAGCCTGCACCGTGGCCGGCAAATCAGTTTCGACTCGAAAGCGCACAACACCACAATGACACCCACCTTCAAAGGTTTTGTTGGCCATCATGTCACCGTTGCAAACATCGGCATCAGCGTATCGCCATCGCGACAGATGGCTTGCAATGTGGTTACCGCGATCGTTTCGCAACGGCCTTTGCTGTCGCTGAGCACCGCCATCGATTCCCCCTGCAAATCGGTGAACATCGCCTGTATCTGCCAAAGTTGTTGCTGACACTGCAAGCGCTGTCCGACCGAGACTGAAACACTTGGAGGCTGTTGCCGGTAAATTTGCCAGGCGAGCCAACTGTCTGGCGTTATGCTGGCGCGCTGCCGGGAAACATCAGCGGCGGTCCACCATTCAACGGCATCAATTTCTTCAGCTTGCCGATGAATATCGCCCTGCCAAGGACAAACAAATACCTGACCGAATGCGCGACCGCCGTCTTCACCAAACGTAAAAAACTCGCGCAGGAATTGTATTGGCGCGCTGATGCCCAATTCTTCCTGTAATTCGCGCTCGGCGCTCAGGCGATACGATTCACCGACATTGACGACACCGCCGGCGGCCAAGTCCCACCAACCGGGACAGTAATCTTTTTGTCCACTGCGTTTTTGCACACACAAGCGTTGTTGCGAATCGATAACCAGCACATAGGTCGCCCGGTGGCGCAACATATGTCTTCGCATGATCCGGCGACTGCAATCGCCTATCGGCCGGTTCCAGGCATCGACCAGCAGCACCGACTCATCGGCGGAGGGGAGTTCAGGCATTCAGCACCGGGTCGGCATGCGCTTGCTTCAGCGCCTCGGAAATGCAGGCCTTCATTTGATCCGGATCCTGCAATTGCTCATAAACGTCAGCGAGCAAAATCCAGGTGGCCGTGCTCGGTTGCATGCGCACCAGTTCATTCAAATATTGCTGAGCTTTCACCCATTGCTGAGCGCGCATCGACAGCTTGGCCAGCGTCGTCAGCATTGGCGCATCGGCCTGCCGGGTTTCGGTCCAGCGTTCCGCGGTTTGCAACTGGCGTTGGGTTTCGTAGGTTTCGATTTCGCCGTAGAACATTACCAGGCGCTTGTCCCAGACCTGCTCCAGAAATTTTCGTGTCAGGCGTTCGGCTTCGTGTGGTACTCGAGCCCGAATCAGCGCACGCCCATAAGCGATAAAACTATTGATATCGCGTCGTGCTGGTTTCGGCGTCTGCCGCCAGAGCTGACGGATTTCGGGCAAATCGCTGCCAGCTTGTGACAGTTTGTATTGCAACACTTGCGCATCGAGTTCGGTCAGCTGCGCATCCGGCAAGGCTTCATATTTGCGCAGCCGCGGCAGCAATTGTTCCAACGCCAGTAAATCGCCCTGTTTGCGCAACACATGTTGCAGCAGTTTCATCACTGGTGTGTGGCGAGGAGCAATGCGGTCGAGTTGTGAAAGCACATCGCGTGCTTGTTTGTAATGACGCGAGCGCAAGTGCAAGCGCGCTTCGGTCAGGCCCACAGCCAGATCGGCGTTCGGGTCGGCACGGTGCGCCTGCGATAAATAGCGATCACGCTTTTCGATATCGCCACGCTCCTGCGCCGCCATCGCCGCCGCCAGAAAACAGACGACCTTGAATTCGGTTTTATCGGCGGCTTGCAGCGACAGTTTTTCCGCCTGCTCCCAATCGCCCGATGCCAGCGCTCGCAAACCTTCCTGCAACTGCGCCCGGCCCTGACGCTGACGAAAGCCACGCACGACATTGCGAATATGGCTTTGCAGCGATGAAGCGGTGCCGATTAACGAACCCAGCACGATCAAGAACATCACCAGCACGCAAACCAGTGCAACAGCCAGCGACAGCCGCATTTCGACAGTCCAATGACCGGCGCCAATCAAGACAAAGCCTTCGATGCCGGCAATGATCGGCCCAAGCACGATGCCGGCGATCAAGGCGATCAATAACCACCAGCGCAGTCTCACCACTTGGTCTCCTGTGCCGAGGCCAGCTCAAAATCGCTGAGCGCGATGGTTTTGTTCAGCAGTTGATCGATCGCCTGCTGCAAGGCTTCACCCTGGTCGGTATTGCTGTAGAACGCCAGCAGATAACCGCGAGCGCGTTTCAATGCTTCTGTGTAAAGCAATGGGTCGGCATGTACCGAGGCCAGTTGCGCTTCGCTGATGGCCAAGGAAATGGCTAATTTTATCCGGCGATTTTCCAGCGCATCGGGTGGCGTATTGACCACTTCATCGTAGCGACGCACGACAAACCAGTCACCGGCGTATTGATCCCAGCTTTGTTTCAGATAACCGAGCCAACCGTCCTGCGCTTCGATCAGGTTCAGGCCCTTGTCGCCATTGCCGAGCGTCGAGCGCAGTGGCTCAAGTTGATTGACCCGCACCTGCAATTCATTGAGTTCACGCGCCAGCATCAATGGGCTCACTATCTGCACCTGAGCCAGCGTTTGCAGATCGGCGGTGATTGCCGCCCGTAATCGATTGGCGCGTTCGCTGGTAGCAAGCTGCAATTCGCTGAGCGCGGAATTGAGTGCCGCCTTGGCACCATCAATATCGCGGCCCAAACGAATATGCAGACTGGCGTGATGCACAAGATAACTCGCGGCATGCACGCGCTGTGCTTCGGCAAACGCCTGGGCGCCACCACTGACTTCGGCCCGAATAGATTCCAGCGTTTCCTGATATTGCTGCATCGTTTGTTCGAACACCTGCTGCTCGGCCTGAGCGGCGCTTTTGCGTTGCTGCAAATCCTGCTGCAGGGTTTCGATACGGCCGCTCAGTTCTTCAATGCGTTGCTCGGCTTGCCGGCTATGTTGTTGCTGACGCCACAGCGCCAGTGCGAACAACGCCAGTAAAGCCACGGTCGCCACCCAGAACAGCACGCTACGGGCAACATTGCCCTGGGCTTTGGCTGGGGCTTCCGGCTGGCGGAGCGCGTAATCGGGCGGCAGCATGTCGTCGTTGGCATCTCTGGTCATTATTTTCCCTGCCGTTGTTTCAGCACGCGATCAAGCGCGAGCCGCAATGAGTCGGTATCGGCGCCGCGGGCATTGACCACCTGCGGGCAATACGGCGCGGCCATTTCGGCCAGCCGCTCGCTGACCACAATCAGCGTGCAGGCTTTCAGCGCCGGACCGGCGATTATGGCACAGAGCTTAGCCAATGCTTCGCCGCTGGTCACCACCAGAATCGCCGGCTGCTGTAATACCTGGCGCAAGCTGGCCAGCTGCTCCGGCTCCGGCCCCAGCCGCTCATAGACCTCCATATAGCGCACTTCCGCGCCGCGCTGGCGCAGCGTGTTGGCCAGATGCTCACGGCCGCCCTGGCCGCGAACGATAACAACGGTTTGCCCTTGCACCGCCCGCAAAGCATCGAGCTCAAGCAGGCCTTCGCTGGTTTCCGGCATCGGTAGCATCGCTCTGGTGCGTACCGGCTCCGGCAGCGCCTGAGCCGTACCACGACCAACGGCGAACAGCCCCGCCTGCCACCAATGTTCGGGAATGGCCGACAGCGCGAATTCGACCGCCGACGGCGAGATGAAGATCAGCTGGTCCGGCGCCGGCTGTGAGCGCAGATCCGGCAGCGGCAACGGTGATAAGCGCAGCAGCGGGATGACCTGCATCGGGTAGCCTTTGCCACGCAGGGCATCGACCAGATCCTCGCCACGGCCAGCCGGCCTCGTCAGCACAATCGGCGGGATGGTCATCGGCAGGCTCATCGCCGGTAAACCTCGCTCAGGATGGCGCCGGCGCCCTGCAGCAACAGCGTGTCGGCGACTTGCTGGCCGAGCTGTTCCGGTTGGTCCGCTGGACCGCTGGCTTCGGCTTTCAATAACTGCTTGCCATCCGGCGAGCCTACCCGGCCGCGCAAGCGCAAGGTGTTGCCATCAAGTTCGGCAAAACCGGCAATCGGCACTTGGCAGCCGCCGTGCAGACGGGCATTCATCGCCCGCTCGGCCAGCACCCGGGTGGCCGTTGGTTGATGATGCAGCGGTTCGAGCAGCTTCAAGGTTTCGGTATCGTCCATCCGGCATTCGATGCCGACTGCGCCCTGGCCAACGGCCGGCAGTGACAACTCAAACGGCAGGGCCGAGCGAATCCGGTTTGCCATCTTCAATCGCTTTAAACCCGCAACAGCCAGCACGATGGCCTGGTATTCGCCGTCATCGAGTTTGCGCAGGCGGGTGTTGACGTTGCCGCGCAGATCGCGGATATCGAGATCCGGTCTTGCCTGCAGCAGCTGGCAGCGGCGGCGCAACGACGAAGTACCAACGATGGCGCCTTGTGGCAACTCATCAATGGAGGCAAAGGAGTTGCTGACAAAGGCATCGGCCGGATCTTCGCGCTCGCAAATGGTGGTCAGGCCCAAGCCTTCCGGAAAATCCACTGGCACATCTTTCATCGAATGCACGGCGATATCGGCCTTGCCTTCCAGCATCGCCGTTTCCAGCTCCTTGACGAACAAACCCTTGCCGCCGATTTTGGCCAGCGGTGAATCGAGGATTTTGTCGCCCTGGGTGGTAAAGCCAAGCAATTCAACTTCAATGCCGGGGTGATGGCGCTCCAGCTCGGCTTTGACAAATTCGGCCTGCCACAGCGCCAGCGGGCTTTGCCGGGTGGCAATGCGAATGCGGGTCATGGAATGTCTCGGTTGCGATAATTGCCGGCGATCTTAGCGTAACCAACGGGCAACCACGACCACGGTCATCAAATCGCTTTCAATAGCTCGCGCAGATCGGCCAAATGCCGGCGCGAGACTTCCAGCGATTCATCGATATCGCGCAGCCGCACGACCGTGCGACCGAGGGCGTCACGCTCTACCGCCGCGATGGCGTCAAGTGCCACCAGCGCATTACGGTGAATGCGGATAAAGCGCGGCGCGAATTCGTTTTCCAGATCTTTCAGCGCTTCTTCGATCAGCACTTCACCATCACGATGGCGCACCGTGATGTATTTCTGGTCGGCCTGAAAATAAAACACATCGGATAGCTTGATCAGCACCAGATTGCCACGCACCCGGGCACTGATATGGGTGCGGGTGGATTTTTCGACACCATCTTTCAGCGCTGCGATCTGGGCCCGATTCGGTTTGATCACCGATTGCAGCGCCGCCTCCAATTTATCCTGCTTGATCGGTTTCAACAGATAACCGAGCGCATGCACACCAAAGGCTTCCAGCGCGTAATCATCATAAGCGGTCGTGAAAATCACCGCCGGCGGCGGCTCCAACTGGGCCAGATGACGCGCGGTTTCAATGCCGTCCATGCCCGGCATCCGGACATCGAGCAGCACGACATCGGGCAGATGCTTGCCGGCTTCGGCCAAAGCCTGCACACCGTCAGCGGCTTCGGCGACGATGTCGATATCGTCGAATGATTCCTGAATCAACGCTCGTAGCCGCTCGCGTGCCAGCGGTTCATCATCGACCAGTAATAGTTTCACGTTGTCGGTTCCTTCGGCAGTCGTAATTCGGCGACAAATTCCTCGCCTTGTTGTCCGGTATCAAGCGCCGCTTTTTCGCCAAACCAGTACGCCAAGCGCTCGCGAATATTATCCAGCGCCAATCCGTGACCGGCGGTGCTTTGCTGTTCCGGCAATGGATTGCGAATGACAATGCGCACCTGATCACCACTGTCTTCCGCATGTATGCGCACCCAGCCGCCTTCGGTGCGCGGCTGAATGCCATGATAGACCGCGTTTTCCACCAGCGGCTGAATCAGCAATAACGGCAGTTGTACGTCATACAGCGATTCGTCCACGCGCATATCGACATTCAAGCGGGCGCCGAGCCGCAGCTGCTCGATATCGAGATAGCGCTGACACAGCTCCAATTCTTCTTTCAGGCTGACGCGCTTGTCGGCTTTCGCCAGCGAGGCGCGAAACAAATCGCTCAAGTTTTCGACCACCTGCTCGGCCAGGCGCGGATTGCTGCGCGTCAGGCTGGCAATGATATTCATTGAATTAAACAAAAAATGTGGCTGAATGCGCGCCTGCAGCGCTTCGTTGCGCGCTTCGGCTTCCAAGTACAAGCGATGCCGGTATTGCTGCTGCAAATAAAAATAGCGCAACACCACGGCGCCGACGATGCCGGCGATGGCCAGATTGCGCAGATAAAAATCGGTCGGTTGCATCGGTAGCACAATCGGCACCATGCCGACCGAGTAAGCGAGCACCGAGAACAGCCAGGTCACCAGCAGAATAATGGCGTAACTGACCAGCGCTGCCTGCCAAACCGGGCGCTTGGCCAGCACATTGCGCAGCCGGCACAACACCGCCGTACACAGCAGCGTAATCCATTGCATGAACAGTGAGGTTTGGCCGAGATAGGCCCAGAGCCCGCTTTGAATCGGTTGCGCCAGTGCCAGGATCAGCGCCATCAACTCAGTCGCCAGCACCACCAGGAATACCATCCGGACATTGCAGAAATCCGGCAGAAATCCGGCTGCCGGCGTGCGCATCGATAGCGGCCAGCTGCGGCGGCGAGTTCGTTCGGATGCTGGGATCATCGGGGTCCGGTTTTGTGCTGGCACTGGCGTCAGTGTAGCGATTGCCGGCAAAGCGCTCCAGCGACCCATGCTGGAAGCGAGCAAGGCGCCGATGAGCGGCTACACTGAGAGTTACCGCCTTTGCATGAAGCAAAGGACGCGCGCTGTTGATTTTCCCGTTACGCGCCGTATTCCGGTTTTCTCTTATCGTTTGTCCGTAAACAGGATTCGGCATTGACTGTTCATTCCCGCGACCCACACGCAGACGCCGACGAGGGCCTTGATCGCAAAGTGCTGGCCCAGGTGCGCAAGCGCTTTGTTCAGGTCAATCGCGACAAGCTCGAACGGCTGCGCCGGGCCGCGCGCGAACGCGAAGCCGATTTGATCGATCTGCTGCCGCTGCTCTGGCATGTCAACCACCCTTCGCTGCCCGGCTGGGTCGATTACGACACGCCCTGCAGCTTGTCCGATTACACCCCGACACAAGCGACCTTGCTGGCCGGAAAAAAAATCGCCAAGGCGTTCGAATACGAACGACGCGCCGCATTGCGCCGCGATTTGTATGCACTGTTTCTGATGGGCTCGACCGGCAGCCTCGGTCACAGCGGCGAAAGCGATCTCGATGTCTGGCTGATTTATCGGCCCGATTTAAGCCATGACGCCTTGCAATCGCTGCAGGAAAAAGCCCAACGGATTAGCAAGTACGCCGAACAACAAGGTGTCGCGCTACACGTCTACCTGATGACTGAAGAGCAGGTACGCAGTGGCGCCTTCGGACCGATGAGCAGTGAACACAGCGGCAGCACCCAGCATATGCTGCTGCTCGATGAATTTTATCGTTCGGCCATTTTGCTCGCCGGTCGTTCGCCGCTGTGGTGGCTGGTGCCACCGGAGCAACACCTGAATTACGCCGTCTACAGCGAACGCTTATTGACGCAACGGTTTGTCAAAGCCGGCGAGTACATCGATTTTGGCAATGTCGTCGATATTCCAGCCGGCGAATTTTTTTCCGGCACACTCTGGCAATTGAACAAATCTTTGGATGCGCCGTATAAATCGGTGCTGAAACTGGCGCTGATGGAAGTCTATGCGCAACTGCCACCACCGCCACCGCTGTCGCTGATCTACAAATCACGGATTTATCACAATCAAACCGCACTCGACGATCTCGATCCGTATTTGCTGATTTATCACGCGGTTGAACGCCACCTGATTGAACAAGGACAACTGGCCCGGCTCGATCTGATTCGCCGGGCGCTGTATTTGAAAACCGGTATCAAACTGAGCCAATCGCCGCGTGTCAGCGACTGGCAACGCGACCTGCTGCAGAAACTGGTCAAGCAATGGGGCTGGCCACGCAGCACGCTGCAAATGCTCGACCAGCGCCGCTACTGGAAAATCGAAACGGTGATCAACGAGCGTCAGCAGTTATCGGAAGTGTTGAACCAAAGCGCTCGCACGCTGCAGCAGTTCGCCCGCCAGCACAGCGATCTGGCTGAACAAAATCAGCAGGAATTAACGATTTTACGTCGCAAGTTGTTCGCCACCTTGGAAAAGCGGCCGGGCAAAATCGAGCGGCACAATCTGCATATCGCACCGGACTTGAGCGAAAGCGCGCTGACCATCGTTGAGCGCAACAGCGAAGGCTGCGAAATACTGCGTGGCTTGCACGACAAGCAGCAACTTGGCAAAGAACGACCACTGAAACGCAGCAATGATTTAATCGAGTTGCTGGCTTGGACCCATGCCAATGAATTGCTGAGTCGGCGCACGCGCTTGGCGCTAATCAGCGACAACCCGGCCGCCAGTCTCGCCGAAGCGGCAACGCTGGCGCGTGATTTGTTCGATTTTTTCCCGCAACCGTTGCCCCTGGCCAGCAACGAAGCCTTGGACGCGCCGGCGCAGGTGCAAAAGCTGGCCTTGTTCATCAACGTCGGTGTCGACCCGATGGCCGAGCTCAGTCGCCAGGGTCTGCAACTGGTCAGCAGCCAGACCGATGCGCTGGCATACGGGGCTTCGCATGAATTGCTGGTGCAGAAAATTGATCTGGTGTGGCTGACCAGCTGGGGTGAGCTGCATACCAGCCAGTTCCACGGCGACGACGCGGTGCCGGAGTTTCTCGGCAAACTGCACGCCCTGCTTGAAGCTCAGAAAGCCAAACCACAGGTGCAAGCGTTTTGCGCCTCACCGATCCGCGCCCGCTCCATTGCCAATCGCATGCAGCTTGTTGTTGATGAGCTACTTCATGAAGTGTTTCCGCTAGCCAAGCACGCACCGGTACGCTATCTGTTACGCTTGGGCAAAGGTTTTGTCGAACTGCAGTGGGAAGAACAGCAATTGTCCTTGCGCCGCTGCGCCGACATCACCGAGCTGATGAGTTGGCTGGCCGAACCGATCACGCCAGCCTGCGAGTTGATCTTCGAGCAACAAACGGCGCGTGCGCTCGACTTCGATTTGATCTACTGCCAGCGCCGTCAGGGTTCACTGCAACTGTTTTATCGACGCGTGCTGGAGCGCATCGACATCTTCGTGCTCGATGAAGCCGACGCGCTGGTGCTCTGCCAGTATCCGAACACCGAACTGAAACCGTTGTTGCAAGCCTGGCAACAGTTTTTGGTCCAAGTCAGCGACCGTCAGCGCCGCCTTTCCGGGTTGCCGCCGCTGCCAACACCGGACTGCTTTGAACTATGCAGCAGTAACGGCGAACAGCGCACGCAACTGCGACGCCTGGAACTAACACCCGCAACGCCAGAAAGCTGGGCCTTGAGCGCTTCGCTGCAAGCCGGCAAACCGCTTCGCCAGTCCTTGCAGCTCCAAGTGCAACAACAGGAATTCTCGCTTCTGGATAACGGCGAAGATTTTCTCTCACAAGCCGTGCAACAGGTGCTGCGTCTGCGCCAGCAACCGGAACGCTACCCGGTATACTTGAGCGATTTGATTATTACTGACGTGCCATTCGACGTCAGCACTGCCTATTTTGTTCGCCAGAAAAAACAGATCGAGGAGCTGCTGAACAGTGCGTTGAACTAGCCTTCACTCGCTCGCTGAGCTAACCTGCCCCGCTGTAAACCGTTACAAAATCGCTGTATTCACCAGCCATCGCTTCGGCATAATAGTCTGGTGCGCTGCCCTTCGTCGGCTGGCGCGCGTCGCAACAAAAGGAGAACAAATCGATGCGTTGGGTGGGCGGTTTCTGGAAAATCTATCTGGCCGTGACAGGCGTGCTGCTGCTGTTCATCCTCGCGCGTCTGGTATTTGAATCAGAGCGTGGTGAATTGCTGAAGCTGCTACCGATTGCCTTCATTTGGCCGCTGGCACTGCTGCATGGCCGTGGAAGAAAAGCACTGGGCCGGATAATTGTTGGCCGTAATTGAACGAGTCATTTTTGAGGGAGAGTACGTAAGATGATCAAGATCATTTCCAAATTGCTGTTTGCGGCGCTGGTCGTCGCCGGCGTTCTGATGTTCGGCGGCTGCGCCGAGATCATCGATGCCGGTCATCGCGGTGTTAAAGTCCGTTTCGGCGAAGTCGAACAGGAAACGCTAAAAGAAGGGTTCTACTGGTATAACCCGCTGACGACAACGATTGTCGAGATCGACACACGAATCAAGTCCTGGAAAGAAAACACCCAGGCCTACACGAAAGATGTACAGCAGGCAGACATAAACTTCACAATAAACTTTCGACTGGCCGGTGACTCGGTTCACTTGACTTATCAGGAAGTCGGCAAAGACTGGGACGATAAACTGTTGCCGCAGGTTGTCTTCGGCACCATCAAGGAAGTCATCGGTAAACAAACAGCGGAAGCTCTGATCACCAACCGTTCAGTGGCGCAGGAAGAGGTGCTGCGCGAACTGAAAGAGGCGATGGAAAAACACCGCATTGTGTTGATCAACTTTGAGTTCAACGATATTTCCTATACCGATGCGTTCGAGCGCGCCATTGAAGCGAAAGTCATCGCGACTCAGCGCGCCATCGAGGAAGAAAACCGCACCCGCCAAATCGAGGAACAGGCCAAGCAAAAAGTGATCGCCGCCAAAGCCGAAGCTGAATCCATTCAGATCCGCGCCGCTGCGCTGGAACAAAACCCGCGCTTGGTTGAACTCGAAGCCGTGCAAAAATGGGATGGCAAATTGCCGCAGATCACCGGTAGTGCCGTGCCATTTATCTCCTTGCCGGAAACGGGTGAGAAAAACAAGCGCTAGTTTACGGCTTCTACAGTAACTCAGCCCCCCTTTCAAAATTTTTGGAAGGGGTAATGAGACGGCAGAAAAGCGAATCAGAAACCCAATTCACCCCCCAAATAAATCAGCCATGAGATTACTCCTTCTACTTGCAACACTTTCTCTGCAATCCTGCCATGATGATCGCGACGACCTGAATGTTCCGATAAAGCTTGATGATGATGAAACTCGTGTAAAATCCCTGAGTGACTTTCGAGAGAAACGTATAGCATATCGTGAAACGACCGATGGCCTTATATATATAAGACAATCAGATGCCGAATTCGCCCTCGCTATACTTCAGAAGAATCATGAGAATTATCTTCCAGAAAACCGAAGTATCTCCGTTCCAACTGAACGTTATGAACAGATCAAAAAATTTATCCACGCTAAAAAAATCGTTTTTCTTGAAAAGCGATCTTCGGACAAAATTTTCTTTGTATTTGAAACCGAAGTTGGTAGAGAGGCAGTCGATCAATACTTGGACGAAGTCGTGGAGCAGGAGCTATTGAAAACGTACAACTTGAACCCTAAAAGTACAATGGAAAATTAATTATAGAAAAAATGCGTTTTATTTGCAGAAGAAAATTTAAATTTTCTGGGAGAATGGGGACCCCACGTCGACAGTGGCGCGTCGTGGCTAAGGCTTTTGAAAGAATGAATAGGCTTCCGACCGATGGTCTTAACTCCTCTATTTTCGGTTTCGTCTATTGACGGAGGTGATTTGGATTACAAGCACTTCACTACCCCATGATTATTCCGGCTGAATACTAGCTTTCCTGACTGCGACTCGTCGGGGATTATGGGGGTGGAGTCCGAAAGCACGGAATTTCCTCATCTCTTTCATATTTCTCGAATATCAGCCCCTTCTTCCTCAATGACCAAGAAAGGACAGCTAAGCGGCTCTTCACGCACTAATCCGATAACACGGCTCATATTTCTTGCCGGGCAAACGCATACGGCCTTGGGCGACAAACTGGGCCAGCAAAGCATCCATTGCTTGCATCAGTTTTTTGTCGCCGTGCAATTCAAACGGGCCATGTTCTTCAATCAAACGGATGCCGCGCTCCTTGACGTTGCCGGAAACCACGCCGGAAAAAGCTCGCCGTAAACCAGCCGCTAGATCGTGCGCATCCTGATCTTTGTGTAGATTCAGATTGCGCATTGATTCATGGGTAACTTCGAATGGCTGCTGAAAGGTTTCGGAGACTTTCAACAGCCAATTGAAGTAAAACGCATCGCCATTTCCCCGCCGAAAGGTTTTGACTTTGGCAATACCCGCTTGTGCTTGCTGGGCTACGGCGACCGGATCATCAATGATGATCTGATAGCGTTTTTGCGCCTCGGCACCGAGCGTCAGGCCAATGAACTGATCGATTTGCTCAAAATAACTTTTCGAGGTCAGTGGACCGGTGAAAATCAATGGTAACGGCATCTCGCGATTGTCTGGATGCAGCAGTACGCCGAGCAAGTAGAGAATTTCCTCAGCGGTGCCGACGCCGCCGGGGAACACGATGATGGCATGGGCAACGCGGACAAAAGCTTCCAGACGCTTTTCAATATCGGGCATGATTACCAGATCGTTGACGATCGGGTTTGGCGCTTCGGCCGCAATAATGCCTGGTTCAGTAATACCTAAGTATTTGCCGTGTTTAATCCGCTGTTTGGCATGGCCAATGGTGGCGCCTTTCATCGGGCCTTTCATCGCACCCGGACCACAACCAGTGCAAATATCGAGACCGCGCAAGCCCATTTGATAGCCAACCAATTTTGAGTAATCGTATTCCTCGCGTGAAATTGAGTGCCCGCCCCAACACACCACCAAGCGCGGATCAGTGGTTGGCCTGACAATATTGGCATTGCGCAAAATATGAAACACCGCGTCGCTAACGCCGGCAGTGGTTTGCAAATCAAACAACGGATTGTTGGTGATTTCGTCATTAACAAAAATGATATCGCGCAGCACCGCAAACACGTGTTCGCGAATGCCGCGAATCATTTCGCCATCGACAAAGGCGCTGGCCGGCGCATTGGAAAGTTGCAGTTTGATGCCGCGTTCTTCCTGAATGACCTGGACGTCGAAATCCGGGTAGCGCTCCAGCAATTCCTTGCCGCTGTCGAGTTCGTTGCCACTGTTCATGACGGCCAGCGTGCAGTTACGAAATGCGGTATGCAGGCCGCGTTGGCTGGTGTCGAGTAATTTGGCGACTTCCTGTTTGGACAAAATTTCCAGTCGTCCTTCCGGACGTATTACGGCGTTCTGGGTAACGAATGTCGATTTATTGCTCATCAATCAATGATCCTTTGCGTTCCTGCTTTGAGCTTAGTGGTTCGCGGCCAGCTTTGCACGGAGGCCAATATAAATCGCCACTGCAGTATCGCTACGCCGGCGGCGGCATCGGCAAGCGCTCGTTGACCAGAAAGCGATGGCGGGAAAATTCATGCGAGGCTTTGTTTGGGCTGGAAATAAAACGCACGGCGTCGGCGGTGGCATAACACGTCCAGCTCTGAAAACGAGTCGGTTGAGCACGCTTGAAAACGTCCGGACTGAATGCCGCCGCATTGATGGCGGTCGGGTCATCATCACGGGCCGAGCGGTAGGTGAACAGCATGACACCCGCTGAACGCATTTCGCTGCCCAGAATCTGGGTGGCGCTATAGCGGTCAGGTGCGCGCAGTTCAGCCATGACGCTGTCGTACGGTGAGCGGGTTAGATCGGCTGCGCGTTCGGCCCGGGCTAGCGCCCAGAAACTCGTGTGTTGGGAAACCAGCGGTTGCGGAAACGGCACCGAAACACCATCGATAAAGACCAATCGATAGAACGCACACTCGGCCAGCGCGGTTTCCATGCGGGTGGAGCCATAAAACAAGGCCCGTTCGTGAGCGCGGCCAAAGCGACTGCCCCAGAGCAGCGGAGGATAGCGGAAAGGTGACGCCAACAGGTAATGGAGGTTGGGCTCGAGTTGGCCAGGTTTGCTTTTTTCCAGCAGCGATTCCAGCAAATGCTGCTCGTCGAGGTTATCGACCAGCGACAAGGTCGCGATATCTTCCTGCGCCTCAACAATGCGCACCATCTCGACTTTCATCGGACCAATAAAATCGGCGCCCCGGCAACGTTGCCAGATATTCTCGTCACGGGTTGGCAAAAAACGAATTCCTTTTCGGCAGGCAAGCGTGAGTCAGATACGACCGCGCATCGCGTCCAAATAACCCAGTACCGCCACCAGGCCGGTAACCGAGCGCAGTAACTCACGTGGCTGCCCTTGCAGATGCTGGTTTGGCGTATTCAACCAGTGCTGCATGTTCTCGCCGGCACCGCCAACCAGGGCGTATAGCCCTCGGTAGATACGGATCAGCAGCGTAGCCAGCTCGCCTTCCTTGCTGTCTGGCGAAAGGTAGCCTTTGTCGTAAAGCCGGCTAATCGTCGTCCGATCCTTGCCAATGACCTTGCCAAGCTCCTCGTTGCTGAGCTCAAAGGCCTCTTGGGTGCGGCGTAGCGCTTTGCACAGTACCGCGCCTGGATCGGGTTGGTTGATGTGAACAGCGGTCATGCAGCGTCTCCCGGTAGATGACTTACCAACGCCCCTGATTGTATCGTGCATTTGCATCTTGTCAAAGCATTTAAGTGCAAACGCTCGAAAGCCGAACTTGTTGGCAGCCATGCCTTCTAAGCTATACGCTGTCGCAAAGAATATTAACTGGAGGTATCTGCATGAATATCCGCACCTTGCCCACCGCCTTGGCAACCAGCCTGACCATGCTGCTCGCGGCACCAAGTGCCCTCGCCTCCGACCCGGTAGAAGCTGAAGGACCGGTCATGATCGAGTACGTCAAGCCAACCGAATTCACCGATATCAAGGACGACCCCTTCCGTACCCGGACCGAGAAAAACACTCATCTGATCCAACTGCGCCAGTTTCTGCACAAGGAAGCGAGCGAGTATCTACAGAAAGGTCAGAAGCTGAAGATCAGCTTTACCGATATCGATTTGGCCGGTGACTACGAGCCTGCACGCGGCCCACAAATGAACGATATCCGTATCATCCGCGAACTGTACCCGCCACGCCTGAAGTTCGACTATGCCCTGATGGACCGCAGCGGCAACATCATCAAGGAAGACAAAGTTGAACTGCGTGACATGGCGTTCATGATGCGCACATCAATTCACCGCAGCGACCCGCTGTATCACGAAAAATACATGCTCGATAAATGGCTGCGGGAAACGTTCGAAAAGGAATGAATCACCGAGTTGAAACAAAAGCCTGCTTCTGCAGGCTTTTGCTTTTGAGATGGCTTCTAGAACTGGAAGTAAATGAATGCGGGTGCATCCAACGTGAAACCAACGGCCAACAACAGCAACAGGCTATAGACACCGGCCTGAGTCCAACGCGGCAAACGCGTCAGTATGTCGGCATCAATACGCGCCTTCGGCAACACGTGCATAACCGCCGCCAGCAAAATGACCAGCGGCACGTAATGATGCAACTGTGAGCCACCCGTCAACGCTGCCAACCCTTGCAGGTAATCGACAAAATGTGACCAGTCGGAAATGCGGAACATCAGCCAGCCGAAGCAAACCAGATGAAACGTGATAATCCGATTGCGCCAGGTTCGCCAAAAAGAACCAACTTCGGCATGGCGATCTTGCTGGCGCGAAAAGGCCAATAGCACGCCGTGATAACCACCCCATAAAATGAAATTCAGCGCTGCGCCATGCCATAGACCACCGAGCAACATGGTGATCATCAAATTGCGCATCGTCAGCCATTTGCCGCCGCGATTGCCGCCGAGGCTGATATACAAATAGTCCTTCAACCAACTCGACAAGGAAATGTGCCAGCGGGTCCAGAAGTCGCGAATATTTTGCGCTAGATAAGGGCGATTGAAATTCAGCGGCAGGGTAAACCCGAGCATCGCCGCAGCACCGATCGCCATATCGGAATAGCCGGAAAAATCACCGTAGATCTGGAAAGCGTAGGCATAAATGCCGAGCAGCAAATCGACCGACGAGTACTGCGAGGGATTGGCAAACACGGCGTCGACGGCCAACACGCCGAGCGTATCAGCGATGATCACCTTCTTGAACAGGCCGATAAACATCAGCGCCAAGCCACCATCAAACTGTGCACGGGTGACTTGCAAAGGTCGCCGCAATTGCGGCAGGAAATCGGCAGCACGCACAATCGGACCAGCCACCAACTGCGGAAAAAACGATACATATAAAGCGAACTTGGAAAAATTGTGTTCAACGGGGATTTGCCGACGGTAGACATCAATCGTATACGACAGGCTCTGGAAGGTATAAAACGAAATACCCACCGGCAACAACAGCTCACTGCGCGGAAGATTCAACTGCCAGCCGAAGACATCGATCAGGTTGACCGACACTTCCGCAAAGAAATTGAAGTACTTGAACACTGCCAGCACGCCAAGATTGACGAACAAGCTGACGATCAGCCAGAACTTGCGCTGACGCGGGTCTTCACTGGCGCCGATGCGTCGGGCGACGAAGTAATCGACGAACGTGGAAAAGGCAATCAGCCCGGCATACTCCCAATACCAGGCCATATAAAACAGATAGCTGATGACCAGCAGCAATAGATCACGCGTGCGTTCACGCTGGTAGACGGCACTGAACAGCAGCAATACCAGTGGGAAGAACAGCACGAATTCAAGCGAGTTGAAAATCATCGCGACACCTCCGTCAACTGCGGACTTTTCAGCTTCAGGCGTTCTGCGATTTGTTCCGCCACATGCTGATGCCCCTCACGTGTGAAGTGGGAGAAATCGCGAAAAAAAGACGCTTGCCCGGAGGTGCTGTCGGCCAATTCGATCAGTTGCAAGCCCTGTTGCTCGGCGAGCGTGGAAATTTCCTGATTCAACCTTTCAATGCTTTGCAGCCAACCTTGTCGTGACAGGTAGGGGTTGTAACGCAGTTGCGAGCGAAACAGTTCATCACTGAATTGTTCGCGTTGATCAGCACGATAACGCGCGGCAAATGTCAGCAATACCGGTTCAGCGCCTTGCTCGCGAGATGCATCAATCACCCGTTGCAAGCGCTGGCGGAAGATTTGCCACACTGGCTCCGGTATCGCATCGTGCAAGGGTTTGGCGGCCATCAAGCGAGTACGCAATTCCTGCGTCAAATGGGAAAACACCGTGGTGGCTTCAACAGTGCTGCGCACATGATTCAGCGCTTGCTGATAGAGCGACGGTGTGTCGGCATTCGCCACCGCCTCCGGTGTGCCGAATGCCAGTTTGCTCAGCAATTGAATTTCAATGCTGCCCTGATATAGCAGCACGTAATCCGGCTGCCATTCGCTGGCGTATTGTTGAAAAACGCTGAGATTTTCATCGATATCGGCACCGGCGGAACTGGCATTGATCAGTACGCAACGCAGCGCCGGTTGACGACAAATCAAATTGGGAAAAATGGTATCGACCGGCAGGT
This sequence comes from Permianibacter aggregans, assembly GCF_009756665.1. GTDB lineage: Bacteria > Pseudomonadota > Gammaproteobacteria > Enterobacterales > Permianibacteraceae > Permianibacter > Permianibacter aggregans. The sequence continues at coordinate 2,697,986 of NZ_CP037953.1, read as the reverse complement.
AGCTGTCTTCGGCATGGGAGGCGCCCATCAGCCAGATCAACGGTAAATTGCTGGTGCGTTCTGGAGCTATCGGAGGATTGCGAAACGGAGAAGTTGAGATAGCGTCTGATGCGCGTTCCTTACTGAACAGCAAGGTATCGTAACCGCGCTGGTGTGCACGCCATTCCAGCGCCAACTCAATAACAACAAGAAATCCCAGCATCCACAACAAGATCGCGGCGTGATGCCATGGTCGTGGTGGTGACGGCTGCTCCATGCGCCTTGCTCCCTGTAAGACCCCTTCCTGCGGCTCAGCAGCCTAGCATGGGTACGGCATGGAGCAAACCGCCACGGGGTAATTCTGCGACTGAGTTTATGGCTTGGCGACGATTGCCATCGTCAGCCGCGAAATACAGCTCAGCTTGCCCTCGTCATCACTGATACGGATTTCCCAGACTTGGGTGCTTTTGCCAAGATGCACCGCCTTGGCAACACCATAGACATAACCTTTGCTGACCGGGCGTAGGTGATTGGCGTTGACTTCCAAACCAACAGCCATTTTGCCCTGCGGGAACACGATCCAATTAGCGGCGACGCTGCCGATGGTTTCGCTCAGGACGACATTGGCGCCGCCATGGAGGATACCGGCAGGCTGTTTGGTGCGCTCATCAACCGGCATTTTCGCGCCGAGAAAATCGTCGCCGACTTCGGTGAACTCAATGCCCAAATGGCTGACCATTGTGCCGTTATTGCGCTCGTGAATTTGTGCCAACGTCGGTTTAACGGACCAGATACTGCTCATGCTCAAACTCCTCCACGAAAATCCAGATGTCGCCATGCTTCGAAAACGGTGACGGCTACCGCATTCGATAAATTCAAACTTCGTTGACCTGGGCGCATCGGCAAACGCAACCAATGTTCGCGCGGGATCTGCTGCATCACCGCTTCTGGAATACCTTTGGTTTCCTGCCCGAACAGCAGCGCATCACCAGCCTGATAATCGACCCTGTCGTAACGCACGCTGCCGTTGGTCTCAATGGCGAAAATCCTTTGCGGCTTTTCGCTTTCACAGTAGGCAGCGAAATTTGCATGCACCTTGACGTTGGCCCACTCGTGATAATCGAGCCCGGCCCGGCGCATTTTCTTGTCTTCGAGTGCAAAGCCGAGCGGTTCAATCAGGTGCAAGGAAAAACCGGTATTGGCACAAAGCCGGATGACATTGCCGGTGTTCGGCGGTATTTCCGGTTGGAACAAAACGATGTCGATCATGACAGACAAAATGGCGGGCTCAAGACCCGTCATTTTAATGCAGTGGTTGAAGATTTGTTTGTTTGCGCTTACTCGTCGTCCACTTTTTTCAAGTAGCGGGTCAGGGTGTTGCGCCCCCAACCAAGCAGACGGGCGGTTTCCTGGCGGTGACCGTCAACGACATCCAGGATGGTATCAACCAGCAGTTTCTCGCTTTCGGCCGCCAAAGCCTGCACTTTTTCGGCATCGTTTTTCAGCGCCGCTCGCCGCACTTCGGCTTGCAGTAATGTGCGCCAATCGGCACCGGGCTTTTCCGTTTCCAGACTTTGAGCAGAGCTTAAATCCTCCGGCAAATCAGTCAGCTGGATGACATCGGTCGGTGCCATCACGGTCAGATAACGGCAGGCATTTTCCAATTGCCGGACGTTACCGGGCCAATCGAGTTGCTGCAGATATTTCAGCACGGGCTCGCTGAAGCGTTTGCGATTGACGCCTGCCTCTTGCGCGGCCTGCGATAAAAATTGATCGGCCAGCAACTCCAGATCTTCAATGCGTTCGCGCATTGCCGGCAGTTCAATGCGCACTACATTCAGGCGGTGATACAAATCCTCACGGAATTTGCCGCTCTGTACCAGCGTCTGCAGATTCTGGTGGGTGGCGGCGATAACGCGCACATCAGCTTTCAATAATTCCTTGCCGCCGACCCGGTAATAACCGCCATCCGATAACACGCGCAACAAACGGGTCTGCGCAGTCAGTGGCATATCGCCAATTTCATCGAGAAACAGCGTACCGCCATCGGCCTGTTCAAAACGTCCCGTCGTGCGAGCAGCAGCACCGGTGAACGCGCCTTTTTCATAGCCGAACAATTCCGCCTCGATTAATTCCTGCGGAATCGCCGCCATGTTGATCGCGACAAACGGCTCGTCAGCGCGTGTGCTGTGCTCATGCAAAGCGCGAGCAACCCGTTCTTTGCCGGTGCCCGATTCGCCAATCAGCAGCACAGTGAATTTCGATTTCGCCAAACGACCTATGGCCCGGAAAACCGTTTGCATCGCCGGTGAGCGGCCAATCAATTGGCCTTGCGAGGACTCAATTGGCGGCGCCTTGTCGAACTGCTGCGATTCCAGCGCGCGATTGACGATTTGCATCAGATCATCAACATCAAAAGGCTTGGCGACAAACTCGAACGCGCCGTGATCAAAGGACTGCACGGCACTCGACAAATCGGCATGGGCGGTGATCAACACCACCGGCAATTCCGGATGTTCGGATTTGATTTCTTTCAGAAAGCTGACGCCATCGCCGGTCGGCATCCGAATATCGCTGAGCACCAGATCGAATTGCTTTTTCTTCAGTGCATTGCGAGCGTTTGGCACGTCGGCACATAAATGCGTTTGGTAACCGGCCGAGCGCAGCGCGCGGTCGAGCACCCAGCGAATGCTGTTGTCATCGTCCAGCACCAGTACATTGTGTTTGTCAGTCATGTGTCATCACTTATGCTCGGTGGTCCACGGCAGCCACACGGAAAAACGCGTGTGGCCAGGCTCACTTTGACACTCCAGCAGACCATCGTGTTGCAGCACCAGCGTCTGGGCAATCGACAGCCCCAAACCAGTGCCATTGGCCTTGCCGGATACCAGCGGCAGAAACACCCGATCAATCAGTTCCGGCTCAATGCCAGGGCCGGTGTCGATGATGTCCAAGCGCAGCACCCGCTTGTGACGTTTGCCGCCAATCGTCGCGCCGTGTTCAACCCGGCTGCGCAAGATCAGCGTGCCCTGCTCGCCCATTGCTTCCATGGCGTTTTGAATCAGATTGAAGAACACCTGATGCAAGGCATCCGGGTTGGCTGGAATATCGGGCAAGCTCGGGTCGTAATCGCGAACGATGTCGATACCACGGGCTCGTGTCATCGCTTGTGTCTGCAAAACCTGTTCCAACACAGAATGGACATTGATCTCGCGCTGCTTTTGGCTGTGACCCGGCAGCAGCAGGCGATCAACCAGTTCGCGCAACCGATCGGCTTCGCGCTGAATCAAATCAGTGAATTCGCGCTGGCCGTCGTCGGCCAGTTCCCGGGCCAGCAACTGCGCCGCGCCGCGAACGCCGGCCAACGGATTCTTGATTTCATGGGCCAGCGAACGCAGCAAGTGATGCAGGTCCTGCTGCTGGCGAAACCGCTCGGACTCCTCCTGCAAACGCTGGCTTTCTTCCAGCGGTTTCAGCTCCAGCAGGCAGCCGTTCGGCAGCGGGCTCAAACTGGCGTCGATGCGTTGCACGGCGGTAAATGGCAGCGGCCACGGCAGGCGCTGGGCATGGCAGATACGCTGCTGTTCGATGCAACGCGCCTGCATTTCCAGCAAGGGATGATGAGTCGGCAGCCAGCGGGCCAGCGGGCTGTTCAACAGCCGCTTGCGGCTGTGGCCGAGCAGATTCTCGGCAGCCATGTTGACGGCCTGAATGCGACCGCCGGCGTCCAGCGCTATGACGGCAATGGTCAGCGAATCAAACAGGCTTTCGGTATTCATGCCGCCTCATTGGTGCTGCGCCGGACGAATCGGCGATCAACAACGCCGCCCGCAGGCGGCGTCCGTTTTGGTGATGCTTATGCTAAAGCCTGAACCAAATTGGTGCAATCGACAATTACTTGCGCGGCCCTGCCGTACGAGTCGGTGCCGGCTTCTTGTCTTTGTCGGCGGGCTTTGCCCATTCATGGCCAGGCTCACGGCCGACATTGAGGGTTTCCGGATCATCAAGTGACAGCAGTGGCTGGCCGGGCTTCGGTTCTTGCCGTAACCGGGCACCGATATTGGCCGATGCCTGGTGCAACATGAACGAGGTAGAGGCCGATATCAGCACCTTGCCATCCTGGCTCAGGATTTCAGCCGTTAAGGTATGCATACCGCGTTCCACCCCTTCCAGCGACCAAGTGGTTTTGCGGCCTTTTTCACCGACCGGGTCGCCATCAAGCTTCAGCAACACGAAATCATCCGGGCCAAGGCCCGGTTTCAGGTTCAGCGCCACCTCGACCCGACCGAGATTGTCGCGTAGCACAGCGTCCGGCTCAGGCTTGGCAAACGTCAGCTGATAACCTTGGTCGGCCGCTTTCTTCTTGGTGGGCAATGGCGGCAGGTCCGGTATCGGTGCCTGCTCAAAGGTCGGCACTTCTTTCAATTCAATGGCTTTTCCGTCACCGCAGGGGGTATCGGAAAAAATCGTTTCGCCGTTCGGGCCTTTGCATTTGTAGGCCTCGGCGGCGTAGCCGCTGAGCGGCAACAGCAACAGGCTCAACCAAAGCAGATGGCGCATGAATCGTCTCCCTCTTTGCGGGCTACATAAATAGAACCCGATTATTGGACAAGCATAGTAATAGACTTGCCCCTGCGCGTTTAAGTTTCGTGCACCAGATTCGACGAATGGGTCGCAAACGGCCGCATTTGCTCGCCAGCTCCAGCCATTAAAGCCGTTTTCGCCACGGTTATTCGCATGACAGCAACAAACAAAAAACCGCCCGAAGGCGGCTTTTTTGATCACGCTTTGACGCTTACACGCTGTAGTACAGTTCCATTTCCAGCGGGTGCACGGCCATCGATACACGCTTGGCTTCGGCACGCTTGATGGCGATGTAGCTGTCCAGGAAGTCTTTGCTGAATACACCACCACGGGTCAGGAACTCGTGATCGGCTTCCAGTGCGTCCAGGGCCATTTCCAGGCTGTGGGCGACGGTAGGAATGGCTTTGGCTTCTTCTGGCGGCAGATCGTAGAGATCCTTGTCGGCAGCATCGCCAGGGTGGATCTTGTTCTGGATGCCGTCCAAGCCGGCCATCATCATCGCGGCGAACGCTAGGTAAGGGTTGGCCGTCGGGTCCGGGAAACGGCACTCGATACGGCGGCCTTTGGCGCTGGCGACGTACGGAATACGAATCGAGGCGGAGCGGTTACGGGCCGAGTAAGCCAGCATGACCGGCGCTTCGAAACCTGGCACCAGACGCTTGTAGCTGTTGGTCGAAGCGTTGGTGATGGCGTTCAGCGCGCGAGCGTGCTTGATGATACCGCCGATGTAGTACAGCGCTTCTTCCGACAGACCAGCGTATTTGTTGCCAGCGAAAATATTCTGACCGTTCTTGGCCAGCGACTGGTGGCAGTGCATGCCGGAGCCGTTGTCACCGACCATTGGCTTTGGCATGAACGTCGCGGTTTTGCCGTAGGCATGAGCGACGTTATGAATGACGTACTTCATGATCTGCAGTTCGTCAGCTTTCTTCACCAGCGTGTTGAACTTGGCCGCCAATTCGTTCTGGCCACCGGTCGCCACTTCGTGGTGGTGGGCTTCGATTTCCAGGCCCATTTGCTCGCAGACCAGTGACATTTGCGAGCGGATGTCCTGCGAGGAGTCAACTGGCGCGACCGGGAAGTAACCGCCTTTGATCATCGGGCGGTGGCCCATGTTGCCGCCTTCGTAGCTGCGGTTGGTGTTCCAGGCGCCTTCTTGCGAATCGAGTTCGTAACCGCAGCCGTTCATGCGGTTGTAGAACTTGACGTCATCGAACATGAAGAATTCTGGCTCTGGGCCGAAGTAGCAAACATCAGCGATGCCGGTGGATTTCAGGTATTCCTCGGCGCGCTTGGCAATCGAACGCGGATCGCGGTCGTAGCCTTGCATCGTAGCCGGATCGAGAATGTCGCAACGAACGATCAGCGTGGCGTCATCAGTGAATGGGTCGAGCACGGCAGTGTCGGCGTCCGGCATCAGGATCATGTCCGACTCATTGATGCCTTTCCAGCCGTGGATCGAGCTGCCATCAAACATTTTGCCGTCCTGGAACAGCGACTCATCGGCCAAACGGGCCGGAATCGACACGTGCTGCTCTTTACCTTTGGTATCGGTGAAACGCAGGTCAACGAACTTGACGTCGTTTTCTTCAATCAGTTTCAGAACATTGCTGATGGACATGTAAAACGCTCCTTTAAAGCGGGTGATGGCGATGCGGGCAGCCGGAGGCCGATCCGATTTGGCCAGATAAAAGCAAAGCCCGTGCCATGCGCCAATTCGGAACAGGGCCGCGCCGAATCGATTGCAGAATCTCGCCCGGCTCAGGCGGTTGCACCTTTTTGATACCGCGGCACGCATTTTATCGCCATTTTGGTGCGGTTGAGTGGCGCCATCGAAATTCTTCGCAGCAACTATATTTTGAGCATGCTGCGATGGACGATTCGATATCGCCGCCGATGCGCCACCCCTTCCCGAGCGCATCGACGGTTTGGCCGCTGGGCTTGGCTGCTGGTGTGGTTGACCGGCACAGCCTTGTGCTGCGAACGCCCATTGCGGGCACCGGACCACGACGAAACCGCGTCGCCGGATTTTCGCTTCATGGTTATCGTCGCCCGCACCGCCGGCTGCACGATTGAACGCCTACCCGAACTCACCCGTCATTCCCGACGACTCATGTTGCTCGAACAAGGCGAGGTGGATGTACTGTCGTTGGCGTCGCTGCGCCCCAAACGGGTTCGTTATGCTCATTTTTCCGACCCTTATCGGATGGAACGCATCGGCCTTTTCGCCCGCGCCGATAGCACATTGGCCAGCCTGACGCTGTTTGACCTACCGAATGTTGACGGCGATGTGCTGGCCCCGGAGGGCTGGTTCGGTGATGAGTGGGTGAAAGTATCGAGAACGATCAAAAGAAAACACCGGCTGACACGCTACAGCGACTTTCAACATGGCCTGCAGCTACTACACGCCACACCGCCACGCGGCGTAGTCATGATGGGCGATGTCGATTTGATTCTACTGGCCTCGGAACAGCACAGACGACCACCACCACGCTTGCTTGGCACGCCCTTCAAGGTCGAGCCGGTGCATTTCATGTTCAGCCGGAAATCAGTAGCGCCGGAAACCGTGGCGCGCTTCAACGCTGCGCTGAAAGCGCACCCCGACTTTTTCAAAGCGTTGTCTGAACGACGGCCAGCGATTAATTGAATAGCATCATCGCACCAGTCAGGAGACCAATTGTGCGCGCCAATGATCGTGTCCAATATGGCGCCAGGGTAAAATAAGTAACTGCGCGTATACTTGAATACGGAAAAGGATTTTACTTGGACACCTGACCCGATGCGTCATGCTGTAGTTGCCGTGCTATGCATGCTGTTCTTGCCTGTCGTCGAGGCTCAATCGTCTTGCGCTCGGCCACTGCGTACTGCGTTTCCCGTCGCCGAACCAAGCTTCCGCCTGCAAGAAGCCCAAACACCAGACTTCCGTTTTCTACAATACACCGCCAAGCGGCTTGGTTGCGAAATTTCTGTGGTACCGGCACCGGTCAGTTTCGCGCGGCGCCAGCGCATGCTCGCCGAAGGCGAGATCGACGTTCTGACCTTGGCATCGGTGCGCGAAGACAGACTAGCTTTTGCCTATTTCTCAGACGCCTATCGGGCCGAAACCTATCGAATTTATGTCCGTCCGGATTCACCATGGAAACAACTCGATTGGGCCACACTGTTTAATACTGAGCACACAATTATTGCCCCTGCCGGCGGTTGGTTCGGCAATAAATGGCAACAGGCGATACCGCTGCTTATTGAACAGCATCGCCTGCAGCCCTATCACAGTATCAATCAGGGATTGCGACAACTGTACGCATCGCCACCACGCGGCGAATGGTTTATGGCCGATGAATTAATTTTACCGTATGTCGTGCGCGGTAGCGGTTTTCCGATGCCGAGGCCGTTGGATTTCGTGATCAATAGCGAGTCGTCGCATCTGATGTTCAGCAAACGCTCGGTGCCCGCGGAATTGGTGCAGCAATTCAATCGGCAAATCGCGATGAATCGAAACTTCTTTGAATCCGAGCGCTTTCTAGCGGTATCGCCATACTGAAAGCGCAACATCCTAACGCCTTCTCAGGCTTGCACTTCCACTACCCACTCCCGATCAATTTGTTCCAAGCGCACCACCTGCAACTGATGCACCCGGCACCAAGCCGGAATATCGTTCTGCACACCGGGGTCGGTCGCCAGCACGCGAATCAGCGAACCTTTCGGCGCTTTCTTTACCGCCTGCTGCAAACGAATGACCGGTAGCGGACATAACAAGCGACGGGCATCGACAATGATGGGTTCAGACATACCAAGTCGCTTCGATTTCTTTTTCACTGATCGGTTTGGCGCTGACCAGTTTGGTCGGTTGACCAGGGCGGGTGAATTCGTAAGTGACCGAATCGCCATCGCGACCTTGGGAATAACGTCCGGCAATGCGCGCAGCAAGTTCGATATCGCTGTCGTCTTTCAGAACGCCGTCGATCAATGCCAGTGCGCCCATATGCGATTGCGGTTGCAGTGAGGCAAATTGATTGCGATAGCCTTCCAGGAAATTTGCTTCGCCTTCTTCGCGCGCGATGATCAATTTGAAATGCGGACGCGGACGCAAATGACGGCCGACTTTCAGCATGATGATGTCGTCGAGTTCGTAGTCGCGGTGGCCCCGGCTTTGCCACAAATCGGTGAGTTTGCTGGCGTACTGCTCGTTGGTTAGGAAGCAGCAGCCGCCAGCCGGTTGTGCCCATTCCTCGAAACCAAATTGTTGCGCCAACTCCACCTGCGGTTTGCGGGATCGTCCTGTGATGCCGTAAAGCTTGTTGCGATCCACCCAGCCTTCGCGCTCCGGCAAGCTTGGCATCAGGTGATGGGCGCACAGTGGCCGCAACAAGCGATCTTCGGCGGTCGACTCACGCGCGATAATCGGCATCGTCGCCGCGCGTTGTGATTTCGGCCGTTGCCCGATCACTTCGCCGGTAATGATGAAATCAAAACCGTTTTCGGTGCACCATTCCTGCGCTTTGCGCACCATGAAAATTTTGCAGTCGAGGCAAGGATTCAAATGCTGGCCGTAACCATGCTTCGGGTTCAGCAACACATCTTTGTACTCATCGACGATGTCGATGATATGCAGCGGAATACCTAACTGCTCGGCAACCCACAGCGCGTTGTTGCGTTTTTGCTTTTTCTGATCGTGCTTACGAATGGCATGGGTATGACCTTCAACACAAAAGCCGGTGAAGAAATTGATGCCTTCAACATGGACACCCTGCTCCATGATCACTTTCGCTGCCAGCATCGAATCGAGACCGCCAGAAATCAGCGCTACCGCTTTGCGTTTTGTCACACTTGTACCCATTCATTCATATCAATCTGCCCCGCGCCCAACACGGGGGCGCGCATTGTAGAGATTTTAACCAATGAGCTCCAGCGACAACGATGTCCTTCGGCTTTATTGGGCTATAGTTTTAACACGCTGAGACCGGCGGCGCGCAGGATAACTGGGGGCATCAGTAATGAGCCTGCATTTTCCAACACTCAATCTTTTTGTTCTGACGCTGCTGTTGGCCGCCTCGGTCGTGTTTGCCGTTATTCGTCTCCAATACCCAAAACGACCGGGTATCGGCTTTTGGCTCATCGGTTGTTTGGCCTTGGCCAGCGGTTATCTGGTGCGCTGGTGGCACAGCGAATCTGACCCTAGCGAAAACTACTGGCTGGCCGGCGTGCTGTATCTGAGCGGCAATCTGGCGATTTGGGTCGGGTTAATGCGCTTTCTCGGCCATCGCCCTCGTTGGTCGGCAAACGGCACACTGTTGTTGTTCGCTGCCGTTTGGCTTGTTGTTGCGTGGTTTTCCTATCCGCAGCAGGTTGCCGCCAGCTTGTTGCTTTCTGCAGCCGCCTGCGGCCTTTCCTATCAAGTGGTGAAAGCAGCAGCAGCACCGATTCCAAACTTTACCCGTCAATTCGTCGCGGCGATTTTTCTGGTGTCGGCAATCGTGTTGGCAGCACGTGGTTTGGCGATGTTCGGCGGCTTTCCTTTTGCGCATTTACCGGTGGAACAGCAAAGCGCACTCGGCTCGATTCCGTCCACGGCGCTGATCATGCTGCGCTGTTTTGCCTTGCTGGTTTTATTGCATGCCATTCAGGAATGGCGCCTGCAGGAATTGGCTGAGTTGGATCCGCTGACCGGTTTGCTGAACCGCAAAGGTTTCTGGGATAAGACGCACCGAAAGTTGGATCGTCTTGCACCAACGGGCCGCGCAACGGTGATGATGTCCGATCTCGATCACTTCAAACAGATCAACGATCAGCATGGCCATGCGTGCGGCGATCTGGTGCTGAAAGCGTTCGCCAAGCAACTGAAAAGCATGATGCGCCCCGATGATGTTGTCTGTCGAATTGGTGGCGAAGAATTTGCCGTGCTGCTATGTGATCTGGACGACAGACAAGCGGCGCACGTGGCCGAGCGAATACGCCAACACTGGCAACAAACCCGCTTGCAACATGAAGGCAAAGAAATTCACGCCACCGTCAGCATTGGTATCAGCCCTTCTGCGCAGCCACCGCTGCAACTGGAAGCCTTGTTGAAGCAAGCCGATCAGGCCTTGTATCAAGCGAAAGCACAAGGCCGCAATCGGGTGGCGATGGCACTGGCGCAAGCCAGTGCCGCTTGAGCATTGAGCACGGCTAATGTGCTGCCGCCTGTTCCGGTGGCGTTTTGCTTAACACTTCGGTTGGCGCCCGCATCGCTTCGGCACTCGCCGGCACCCATTGCTCACCAACCCGAATCTGCACGCTGCTGCCTTGTAAGTCACCACCAGGCATTTGCACGCGACCACCGAGACAGCGGGCCAGAAACTCCTCGCTGATCGCATAAAACGCCCGATCATTTTCCGGTCGCAAAAAGCCATGCCCTTCGTCAGGAAACACCAGATAAGTCACTGGCATATTACGGTTCAGCATCGCATTGACGATTTGCTCAGACTCGCGAGCGCTGACTCGTGGATCATTCTGGCCTTGCGCGATCAACAGCGGTTTTTTGATTTGCTCAACAAAATGCAAAGGTGAACGGGATTTCAGCAACGCACGACCCGTTTCCGTTGAGGGATCGCCTACCCGATGCAGCCATTGCTCCTGAAAGCTTTTCCAGTAGGCCGGAAAATACTGAATCATCGTTTGCAGATCGGAAGGGCCAACAATATCAACACCGCAAGCAAAGGTATTGGGTGTTTGCGTCAAACCGACCAACGTGGCATAGCCACCATAACTGCCGCCGTAAATAGCGATTTTGCTCTCATCGGCTATGCCGTTCTTGATTGCCCATTGCACGGCATCAAGCAAATCCGTTTGCATTTTTCCGCCCCATTCCTGATTGCCGGCATTGACAAATTGTTTGCCAAAACCAGTCGAGCCGCGAAAGTTGACGCTGAGCACAGCGTAGCCGCGATTAGCCAACCACTGATGTTCTTGATTGAATCCCCAATAATCACGATCCCAAGGGCCGCCGTGAACAATGAGCACCATCGGTAATGGCGTGGTTGGCTTGCCATCGTTGTCCGGATCGGCATCGAATGGCAGCGACAAATAACTGATCAAAGTCATGCCGTCGCGGGCGCCAATTTCCAGTGCCTGCATGCTGGCCAGTGGCAAGCCGTCCAACACCGGACGAGTGATAAACAAGCGCGTCGCCAGCTTGCCGATGCGGTCATACAAAAACGTTCGCGACGGATGATTGTCATCCTGATAAGCGACTAACCAGCGCTTGTCGTCGCGACTGGTATTCAGCAATTGCAGCTCACCTTCATGCAATCGCGACAGGTAGTCGAAGTCGGCGCGAAAACTTTCGTCAAGCAGATGCCATTGCCGGCGCAAATAATTGACCGAAACGGCGCGCACCTCGTGAGTGATGGGATGCAAGTCGATGTATTCGACATCGGCCCGGCCACTTTCAAAAATCAGTTTCATTTCCGCCGTTTTGGCGTCTTGCCGATAAACCGCCGCCTTGTCGCGATTGCGGCTATCCACCCAGAGCAGGCCTTTGCCGCCATCCTCAATGCGCAGGATCCAGGTGGTCAACGCGTCTTGCATCGGAATATGGCTGAACGGTTGCCATTGTTTGTCGGCGTTCAACTGATAAATACGAAATCCGCCATCGGCCTCATTTTCGCTGGCGAAATGCAGTTGGTAATTGTCATCAAGGTACAGTTGCGCGAATCGTTCGTTCTGATACAGCAATTGCCGACTGCCATCGTGTACCGACACCAGATACAAATCGTGCAAAGAGCGATCGCCACGATCATTGATGGCGATGACCAGATGGTCTGGAAACTGCGGGCTGTTGTGTTGAATGAATGCACTGATGTTTGCTTGCGGCGTTAAGTCGATGACTTTTTTGGTCACCACATTGACACTGTATAAATGAAAATCCTCAACGCCATTACGATCCTGGTAGTAAACGATATGGCTGCTGTTGCCGGCCCATTCATAACTATCGACACCATGAGCACCGGCATCGGTGACCGGCTCGGCCAGACTTAAATCAGCGATTGGCGCCACCCAGATATTCAGCGCGCCCTGATGCGGCGCCAGCCAGCTCAGCCAGTTGCCATCTGGTGAAATATCGGCTGCCGCTTTTTCCGGGTTGCCGAACAAATCGGCACGCGGGATAAGCGGCACACCGACCGTCGGGGCCGCCGCGACATTGGCTTCCAGCGCCGGTGTGGCCACCGGTTCGGGTGGTTCTCGACAAGCGGTGAACAGCAATACTGATAACAGCAACAACCAATGCCGAACGGATTTTCCGTGTGCTTTCATCATTCGCATTGCGGGCAGTGACTAGGTTCGAAGTGCTTGCCGGCAGTATCCCGATTGCCTGCGCCAGCGTCCAGTCGACGAACGGCGAGGCGGCATTTCCGGCACGAACGCACCCAGAACGGGGAAAAGCAAGCCTCATTTCTCGGAAAACTGCTGATTTTTTATGCGAAATGTCAGACGCCGCCGTTCCGACAAGAGTAGAATACCGGCCCTTTTGAACCTGGCAGTCCTTTTACCGTGATCGAGAATCTCCGCAACATCGCCATTATCGCCCACGTTGACCATGGCAAAACCACCCTGGTCGACAAACTCCTGCAACAATCCGGCACGCTCGGCGACCGCGCCCAGCCACAGGAACGGGTAATGGATTCCAATGCGCTGGAGAAAGAACGCGGTATTACCATTCTGGCCAAGAACACCGCGATTCGCTGGAAAGACTACCGCATCAACATCGTCGACACCCCCGGACACGCCGATTTCGGCGGTGAGGTCGAGCGCATTCTGTCGATGGTCGATTCGGTATTGCTGCTGGTCGATGCCGTCGACGGCCCAATGCCACAAACCCGTTTCGTTACCCAGAAAGCCTTCAGCCATGGCTTGAAGCCGATCGTTGTCGTCAATAAAGTCGACCGTCCAGGTGCCCGCCCACACTGGGTTATCGATCAGGTATTTGATCTGTTCGACCGCCTCGGCGCCACCGACGAGCAACTCGATTTCCCGGTCGTTTACGCCTCGGCCTTGGGCGGTTACGCCGGTTTAGAGGCGGAAGTGCGCGAAGGCGACATGACGCCGCTGTTCGAAACCATCCTGCGTCATGTATCACCGCCAGACGTCAATATTGACGGCCCGCTGCAGATGCAAGTTTCCCAGCTTGATTACTCTTCCTATGTAGGCGCGATTGCCGTCGGCAAAATCACCCGCGGTAAAGTTCGCCGCAACATGCCGGTCACCGTCATCAACCGTGATGGCAAAACCTATAACGCCAAAATCGGCCAAGTGCTCGGCTATATGGGCCTGGAGCGCACCGAAGTGGAAGAAGCGCGCGCTGGCGACATCGTTGCCATCACCGGTATCGAAACACCACAAATTTCCGACACCATTTGCGCCCAAGACGCGGTCGAAATTCTACCACCGCTGGCGGTCGATGAGCCGACCGTGACGATGACCTTCCAGGTCAACACCTCACCATTCGCCGGTCGAGATGGCAAGTTCGTCACCTCGCGCCAGATTGGTGATCGTCTGCAACGCGAGCTGGTGCACAACGTCGCACTGCGTGTTGAAGAAACCGATGACCCGGATAAGTTCCGCGTCTCCGGTCGCGGTGAATTGCACCTCGGTATCCTGATTGAAACCATGCGTCGCGAAGGCTATGAGCTCGGCGTGTCGCGTCCGGAAGTGATTTTCAAAATGGTCGATGGCGTTCGCCAGGAACCTTACGAAACCCTGACCGTCGACGTCGAAGAAGAGCATCAGGGCGGCGTCATGGAAAAGCTCGGCACCCGTTCTGGCCAGTTGGAAAACATGGTGCCGGATGGTAAAGGTCGCGTGCGTCTGGATTACGTCATTCCGGCGCGTGGTCTGATTGGTTTCCAAACCGAATTCATGACCGCGACTCGCGGTACCGGTTTGATTTACCACTCATTCAGCCACTACGGTCCGGCTGCTGCCGGCGCTATTGCTGCCCGTGTCAACGGCGTCATGATCGCCAACGAAATGGGTAAAGCTGTCGCCTACTCGCTGTTCAACCTGCAGGAGCGCGGTCGCCTGTTTATCGAGCACGGCACCGAAGTCTATGAAGGCATGGTTATCGGCATTCATTCACGTGATTCCGACCTCGTCGTCAACCCGATGAAGGGCAAACAGCTGACCAACATTCGCTCGGCCGGCGCCGACGAAAAGCTGATTCTGACCCCGCCGATCAAATTCTCGCTGGAGCAAGCGCTGGAATTTATCGAGGACGATGAGTTGGTTGAAGTGACGCCGAAAGCGATTCGTGTGCGTAAGAAGTTTCTGCAAGAACACGAACGCAAGCGTGCCGATCGCGCAGCGAAAGACTAAGTTTTCAGCATTGATAAAAAAGGCGCTTAACAGCGCCTTTTTTATCGTCGGCAAATTGGGAAAGAATCTGTGGCTATCGATTGAGGCGAGACACGGAAAGTCGCTCGTTCCCCCTCCTGCCCCAGGAGGGGGTCAGGGGCTGGTCCCCCGAACACTGAATCCCCATCGAAACATCGCACGTTAACGCTATACCCCCCTAGCCTCTCCTCGCTAAGGAGGGGGAGCACAAGCTGATTTCATTCGGCACAAACATGAGGATAATGAGATCCCGCTCTGGCGCCTCAAAGGCCCCATATCGGACCAAGTTCACAAGCAATCTTCAGCAAACTGCGCTTTAATGTTCCCCTACCAGAACAGCAGTACCGTTCCTTTCTCTGAAACTTCTCACCGCCAGGAGGCCCATGATGAAATTCCGCCCACTGTTCGCAGCCCTGATGCTGACCACCATTGCCGCGCCGCTACATGCCGCCGATCTGCCGCGCACCACGGCGCCGGAAGAGGCCAAGCTCTATTTCATCGACCTGAAAGACGGCGCCACGGTCAGCAATCCAGTGACGGTGCGTTTCGGCTTGCATGGCATGGGCGTAGCGCCGGCCGGCATCGAAGCGGCGAAAACCGGCCACCACCATTTACTGATCAACACGCCGCTGCCGCAAGACATGAGCCAGCCATTACCCGCCAATGACAATGTCCGCCATTTTGGTGGCGGCCAAACCGAAGTAACGCTGCAGTTGTCGCCGGGCAAACACACGCTGCAATTGCTGCTTGGCGATCATCTGCATCGCCCGCATCAACCACCGGTTTACTCAAAACCAATTACTATTACCGTTAAATAATCCACAAGGAATCGCGATGCGCCAACTACTGCTGATCTGCGCACTGTGTTTGACGGCGTGCACCGTCAAGGAAGGGGCGAAAAATACCGTCAACGTGCTCGGCATGTTGTTTGGCGCGATGCCGCCGCCGGAACAAACCACGGTTTTGCAGGAACTGACCAAGGAATATGATCGCTGCAAAGCCGCCGGTGGTGGCGATGAATGCGCGCAGGAAGCGTACGCGATGGTGCGCAAGGTCAAAGGCATGCCCGAGAAACCTTTACCGGAAGGTGTGGTCATAATCCGCGAAGATAAGGATGACCCGACGGTCACGGTAAAAAAGCAGGAATAAATGCCTTCAATATTCTCTCTGACGGCGCTGATGTTGAGCGCCGTTTTGCTGTCTGGATGTACCGCCAAACAAGCGATAAAAACCCCGGTCAATATCCTCGGCGCGCTGTTCGGTTACACGCCGCCGCCGCCGCAAACAACGATGCTCGAAGAGCTCAATCAGGCCTACGAAATGTGCAAGGCCTCCGGCGGCGGTGAAGAATGCGTACAGGAGGCTTACCAGACCGCCCAGCAGGCCAAGGGCATCACGCCGAAAGCGCTGCCAAAAGGCACCGTCATCGTTCGCGAAGTGAAGGAAACGACAGGCGAAAAAACGCCAGCGCAAACGGCTGGCGAGAAAAGCCCCTAAAGGGGCAGTCAGGGATTGGCATGTGCTAATCTACGCGTATTCGCGCACCAGTTCTGTCTAGGCTTAGACACCAGCGATGTGGCACAACCCACATTCTGGCCAGGAGGATGCACCATGCTGAGTCTGTTCCCGGAAATCCGCCCTTATCATGAGGGACGATTGCCGGTCAGTGATGGGCATACCCTGTTCTACGAACAAAGCGGCGATCCGCATGGCTTGCCGGTCATCGTACTGCATGGCGGTCCCGGCGCTGGCTGTCAGCCGATGCAACGCCGCTTCTTCGATCCACGTCACTATCGCATCATCCTGTTCGATCAGCGCGGCTCCGGCCGCTCGACGCCACATGCCTCGGTCACCAATAACACCACGGCCGATTTGCTGAACGATATCGAAGCGCTGCGCGAACACCTGAAACTGGAAAACATGGTGTTGTTCGGCGGCTCATTCGGCAGCACCCAGGCCCTGCTCTACGCCCAGCGTCACCCGGACCGGGTCGCCGGCATCATCACCCGCGGCGTTTACCTTGCCCGGCAATGCGATATCGACTGGTATTTCGGTGGCGGCGCCGCACAGATTTTCCCGGATGCCTATGCCGAATTTGCCCGCCATATTCCGGAAGATGAACGCCACGATGTGATCGCCGCCTACCATCGCCGCCTGCAAGGTCAGGATGAAATCGCCCGGCTCGCCGCTGCCCGTGCCTGGGGCCAATTTGCCGCTCGCATGCGTTCACTGAACGACAACAACCATATGCGTGAGCAATACATGGACCCGCACCGGGCTTTATCTGTTGCCCGCATCGCCAATCATTACGTGACGCATCAGTATTTTCTGAAACCCAACGAAGTGCTCGATAACGCCGAAAAACTCGGCGATATCCCCGGCATTCTGGTGCACGGCCGTTACGATATCGTCAGCCCCCTTGCAGCAGCATGGGAATTGCAAAAGCGTTGGCCGGGTAGCGAATTACAGATTATTCGTGGTGCCGGGCATGTCGCTTCAGAAGCGCCAACCGTGGATGCGCTGATTCGTGCAGGACGGGAGATGTATCGGCAGTTGACGAAGACGTTGCCGGATGCGGCGGATTAAGCAATATGCTTATCTTTGGCAATGACAAGCTTCCAAAGACTCAATGACTCTTGTCGCAGCATTTCGTTTGCATGACACGCCAGCTTTAATTGGAGATTTTCTACTTTCATGGGATGACGGTAGCGTTGCAGGACTTAGAAAAAAGGTTTGTATTATTAACCAAAATTTGGCGGTAGCTTGGACCGGCTCGCTAAGATATGCGGAGATTGCCCTTCGATACTTGAAAGACAACGCTCACGTAGAGTTGAGCAAAGCGAATTTAGAAAACATTCTTGCCAACATACCCGAGCCAGAAGACACTTCGATCCAACTATCAATTATTGGCTGGCTTGTTACGGATAAGCCAAGAGCGTTTCGATGGTCTTGCAAAATTCCGCACAAAATCAATTTCTCTGAACCCCAATACCAAGGAACAGGAAGGCTAGAGTGCCAGAGAGTACTGGGGGAAAAGGGCCCAATAGTTAAGAGACTGTCCAGAATTTTGTGTAACTGGCGGATTTACACCTTCACGCGGTCTTCGCCGAACACGATCAACAACTGATTCAGTGCGGCTTTCCAATCGTGTACCGGCATCGTCCACTTTTCCGCGATCCGATGCAAGGTTAAGTACAACACCTTCAAGATTGCCTCGTCATTCGGGAAGGCTTTCTTGGGCTTCAACACTTTCTGCAAGCTGGCGTTGAGTGATTCAATCGCGTTGGTCGTGTAGATGATTTTCCGTATCTCCGGGGATAATCAAAGAACACCGTCAACCGTGTCCAGTTGTTACGCCAGCTCGGCCCAATATGCGGATACTTCCCGCCCCAGTTCTGTTCAAATTCAGCCAGCGCCCGCTGTGCTTCGCTTTCCGTTGCCGCTCGATAAATCAACCGTAAATCGGCCGCCACGGCCTTACGCTCTTTCCAAGGGACGAAGTGCAGCGAGTGACGCACTTGATGGACGATGCATTGCTGCACATGGGTCTGCGGGTAGACCGCATTAATCGCTTCCGAGAAGCCTTTAAGGCCATCGACACAGCAATCAATACGTCATTGACGCCGCGATTTTTCAGTTCATTGATAACGCTTAACCAGAACTTGGCGCCTTCACTGCTGGCCAACCATAACCCTAAAATCTCTTTCTCACCGCGCATGTTGATGCCCAGCGCTACATACACGGAGCGATTGCCGACCATGCCATCCTGCCGCGACTTCGTCACCAAGGCATCGAGATAGACAATCGCATAAGTCGAATCGAGTGGTCGCTTCTGCCATTGTTGTACTTCATCCATAACCTGTTCGGTCACCTGGCTTATCAGCGCCGGTGACACCGCGTTGCCGTAGGTTTCTTGCAGGTAGTCGTGAATGTCACGCTGACTCATGCCGTAAGAGTAGAGTCGCACGATGGCGTCCGTTATGCTGCCAACGCGTCGTTGATGCTTGCCGATAAACCGAGGTTCAAACTCGGCATTCCGGTCACGTGGGACTTCGATATCCAGTGGGCCATGCTCGGTTTGCACTTGCTTGGTCGATCGGCCGTTACGTGAATTACCGGAGTTGCGACCTTTGACGGCGTGTTTGTCATAACCCAGATGCTGTTCCATTTCGGCCTTCAGCGCCCGCTCCGCGACCTGCTTGAACAACACTTTGGTTAGTGCCTGGAAGTCTTCGGTTGATTTGCAACTGTCTAATAATTCATCAAGTGTGGTATGGGTGCTGACAGGTTTTT
The DNA here is from genome assembly GCF_009756665.1 of Permianibacter aggregans. Classification (GTDB taxonomy): domain Bacteria; phylum Pseudomonadota; class Gammaproteobacteria; order Enterobacterales; family Permianibacteraceae; genus Permianibacter; species Permianibacter aggregans. The sequence goes on along the minus strand of NZ_CP037953.1, from coordinate 2,678,762 downwards.
CTGGCTTCATAATGCTCTCCTATTGAGGATATGATGAAGCCAGTTACACAAAAATCAAAACGGTCCCATAGTTAAGCCATCCGAAATAAAAAGTGCATCCGACAAGGACTTCTTTTTAGGAGCTCTACTCGCCCAACTCACCAAAGATGTTCAGTTCTCAACTCCAGAGAGAGAAAGCGCAGAAACATTTGGGTTTGCATATGAATGCATAATTTACGAAAGCCAGAAGTTTCAATACCTTTCAGAGCTTATATTTTGTAAAGTTCATGTTCATCTAAGTCTAACCGGAGATATATTGTCCATAGAATTAGACAATAAAATTCTTAGTTACTTTTCCCAGGAATCAAACTCTTTGGTTGCAGTATTGGACAGAGCAAAGAACTATACAAACTTACACTTAATAAGCACTCCTGGGATAGCTCAGGAAAAAATTGAACTAGATGCTCTTAATAATGTTTGGGAAGCCTTTCATAATCGAGATTTGAGTTATCGACTGTACTTTGTATTTATTAATGCAATTAAAGGCGATTATTTTTTAGAAAATATTGTCTGGATTGTTCCAAAACACGAAAGCCAGCAAATAATTTCGAGTGAGCAAGGGCGTATAAACATACGCTTTCCTACGGCGTTTCTAAAAGATCTTTGCAACACAGCACTAGACGACGCCACTAAAAGTGGATAGTCCAACATGTGCTAGATCAATGCAGCCACCGTAAATAAAAACGCCGCTAATAAGCGGCGTTTTTATTTACTTCACTTCAGCATCAAGCTGCGTAATCTTCCATCGGTGGGCAGACGCAGAACAAGTTGCGGTCGCCGTAGACGTTGTCGATACGGTTGACAGCCGGCCAGAATTTATTGGCTTTTTGACCCGGCATTGGGAACACCGCTTCTTCACGTGAGTACGGACGATTCCAGTCCATTTCGGTGATATCGGCCAGTGTGTGCGGGGCGTTGACCAGCGGGTTGTTGTCCAATGGCCATTTGCCGCTTTGCACGTTGTCGATTTCTTTTTTGATCGCAATCATCGCGTCGCAGAAACGATCGAGTTCTTCTTTCGATTCGCTTTCGGTCGGCTCGATCATCAGTGTGCCGGCAACCGGGAAGCTCATCGTTGGCGCGTGGAAGCCGTAGTCCATCAAACGCTTGGCGATGTCTTCTTCAGAGATGCCGCTGGCTTCCTTGATCGGGCGAATATCGATGATGCATTCGTGCGCAACGCGATCGTTACGGCCGGTGTACAGCACCGGGTAATGTTCGCTTAAGCGCTTCATCATGTAGTTGGCGTTCAGGATCGCGACTTGCGTAGCGCGGCGCAAACCTTCGCCGCCCATCATCGCGATATACGACCAGGAAATCGGCAGAATCGAAGCGCTGCCCCAAGGCGCGGCACTGACAGCGCCGTTACCCGGATTTGGACCTTCCAAGTGCACGACCGCGTGGTTCGGCAGGAACGGCGCCAAATGGGCGCGAACACCGATCGGGCCCATGCCAGGGCCACCGCCGCCGTGTGGAATACAGAAAGTTTTGTGCAGGTTCATGTGCGATACGTCAGCACCGATGCGCGCCGGCATCGTCAAACCGACTTGTGCGTTCAGGTTGGCACCATCCATGTACACCTGACCACCGTGCGCGTGGATCAAGTCGCAAATTTTCTTCGCGCCTTCTTCGTAAACGCCGTGCGTCGACGGATAGGTCATCATCAAGCAAGCGAGGTTATCGGCGTGCTCTTTGACTTTCGCTTCCAGATCAGCGAAATCGATATTGCCTTCTTTATCGCAGGCGGTAACGACGACGCGGTAGTTGGCCATTTGCGCCGAGGCCGGGTTGGTGCCGTGCGCCGATTGCGGGATCAAGCAAATGGTGCGATGACCTTCGCCGCGCGATTCGTGGTATTTGCGAATGGTCAGCAAGCCCGCGTATTCACCTTGGGCGCCTGAGTTCGGCTGAATGCTGATGGCATCGAAACCGGTGATCGCTTTCAGCTGGTGTTCCAGCTCGTGGATCATGTCCAGGTAACCCTGTGCTTGCACCAGCGGTGCAAACGGATGGATGTTGCCGAATTCCGGCCAGGTCACCGGCATCATTTCGGTCGTCGCGTTCAGCTTCATCGTGCAGGAACCGAGCGGGATCATGCCGTGGGTCAACGAGAAGTCTTTGTTCTCGAGCATTTTCAAATAGCGCAGCATGTCGGTTTCGCTGTGGTATTTGTTGAACACCGGATGGCTCAGGTATTCGCTGGTGCGTTGCAGTTGGTCTGGCACGTCTTGCAGATCTTCAGCGGCATACAGCGCATCAAGTTGTTCAATGCTGAGGCCTTCGGCTTCGTCTTGCAGGAACACTTCCCACAGTACTTTGACGTCGTCGCGCGTGGTTTTCTCATCAAACGCAATGCACAGTTTGCTGTCGCCAATCAGACGCAGATTCATCTTGTTCGATAGCGCACGCATGTACACTTGCTCGCGTACGGCACCAACATCAATGGTGACGGTATCGAAGAAGGCTTTGGTATCGACTTGAGCGCCTTTGGCGCGCATGCCGGCAACAAAAATCGCCATCAAACGGTGCACACGGGTGGCAATATCTTTCAAGCCTTGCGGGCCGTGATACATCGCATACAGCGCCGCCATGTTCGACAGCAAAACTTGAGCGGTACAGATGTTGGAGTTGGCTTTTTCGCGACGGATATGTTGCTCGCGGGTTTGCATCGCCATGCGCAGCGCTTTATTGCCACGCTTGTCGACCGAGACGCCGATGATGCGGCCCGGCATTGAGCGTTTGAATTCGTCTTTGGCGGCCAGGAATGCCGCGTGCGGGCCGCCGAAACCAAATGGCACACCGAAGCGCTGCGCGGAACCGATGGCAATATCAGCGCCAAGCTCACCCGGCGATTTCAGTACGCACAGCGCCAGCAAATCGGTCGCCAGCGTCACCAGCGTTTTGCGTTCTTGTAGCGCGGCGATCAAACCGCTCAAGTCATTGACCTGGCCACTGGAAGACGGGTACGACAACAGTACGCCGAAATAGTCATGCTTCAATGCATCGGTAACTGGACCAACAACCGTTTCGAAACCATAGGCGTCGGCACGGGTGCGCGTGACGTCGATCGTTTGCGGATGGGTGTCTTCGTCGATAAAGAACAGATTGCTTTTGCTTTTTGAACCGCGGCGGGCCAAGGCCATCGCTTCGGCGGCGGCGGTCGCTTCGTCAAGCAATGAGGCATTGGCAATGGCCAAACCGGTCAAATCCACGACCATCTGTTGATAGTTCAACAGCGTTTCCAAACGGCCTTGCGCGATTTCCGGTTGGTATGGCGTGTAAGCGGTGTACCAGCCAGGATTTTCCAGCACGTTGCGCAGAATCACCGGCGGCGTAATCGTGTCGTAGTAACCGGTACCGATAAAGCTCTTGTAGATTTTGTTTTTGCCGGCCAGTTTTTTCAGGTATTGCAGCGTTTCGTGTTCGCTCATCGCCGGTTTCAGCGCCAAGTCTTCACGCAGGCGAATCGATTCCGGCACGATTTGCGTGGTCAACTCTTCCAGCGTCGAAACGCCGAGCGATTGCAACATCGCGGAGATTTCTTGATCACTCGGGCCGATATGACGGGCGACAAAACCGTCGTGCTTTTCCAACTGGGTCAAACTGGGCTGGCTCATTTCATTAACCTTTACGGCAAAAACAACGGGGGACTTTTGTTGATACGGGGTTCGTATCGGTATTGCTTCGATGCAACGCTTGTTCAGCGGCCCCCTCTCCCCTAACCCCTCCTCCACGAGGGGGGAGGGGAACGTCTTCTCCCTTCACGGGGAGAAGCTTGGGATCAGGGATGGTTTTCGTTTTCGAAAACAGCTCAGACAAATTTCGCTACATCGGTAAAGCAAAACGCTCCCAAGGTTCTGGGAGCGTTCCATGCTTTTTAAATCAATCGCGGCAAACCTTACTCACCTGAATCAACGTGCTCGGCGTAACCGTCGGCATCAAGCAGATCGTCGAGTTCGGCTTCTTCAGAGATTTTGATCTTGAACAACCAACCACCTTTGAACGGCTCTTTGTTCACTTTCTCCGGCGCATCGGCCAGGGTTTCGTTGACGGCAACGACTTCACCGGAAACCGGCGCATAAATATCGGAGGCGGCTTTCACGGATTCAACAACACCGGCGCTATCACCGGCATTCAATTCGGCACCGACTTCCGGCAGCTCGACGTAAACCAAATCACCCAGCAGTTCCTGGGCATGCTCGGTGATGCCGACGGTGTACAGACCATTGCCGTCATCACGCAACCATTCGTGGGATTTGGCGTAGCGCAGTTCGCTCGGGTAATTTGACATGCTCGTTTCCTCTACTGTTTTTGCACTGCAAACGTGCGCTTTTATAGCACTGATTTGCCGTTACGGACAAAACCGACTTTGACCACTTTGGCGGGCAATAATTTACCACGAACCTCGACCTGCACTTCGCTGCCGACCGCGCACGGCACGCGGGCCATGGCGATACCTTGTTGCAGTGTTGGCGAGAAGGTGCCGCTGGTGATTTCGCCTTCGCCGACACCGGGCACGACGACTTTCATGTGCGCACGTGGAATGCCTTTGTCGGTGAACACCAGGCCAACCAGCTTGCGTTTCGGGCCTTCGGCTTTTTCCACTTCCAGTGCCTTGCGTCCAACGAAATCGCGGTCGGCCGGTTCCCAGGCAATGGTCCAGCCCATGTTCGCTTCCAAGGGGCTTATCGATTCGTCCATATCACTGCCGTACAAATTCATGCCGGCTTCCAGACGCAGCGTGTCGCGGGCACCGAGGCCGCAGGGGCGCACGCCGGCGGCGATCAAACCATCCCAGAAGCTTTTGATTTCATGCAGCGGGATCATGATTTCATAGCCATCTTCACCGGTGTAACCGGTGCGGGCGATAAACCAGCCGTCGAGTTCTACACCATAGAACACGCCGAGTTTTTCCGCTTCGGCAGCGAACTGCGGCTTGACCTGGTGCACCTTGTTGCGGGCATTCGGGCCCTGAATGGCCAGCATGGCCAGGCCACGATTGTGTTCAATCGATACGGCAAAGCCCTGGGCCTGGTTTTCCATCCAGGCGATGTCTTTGTCGCGGGTCGAGGCGTTGACGACGACGCGGTAATACTCGTCGTTACGATAGTAGACGATCAGGTCGTCGACGACGCCGCCGAGCTCATTGAGCATGCCGCTGTACAGCGCCTTGCCCGGCTCCTTCAGCTTGGCAACGTCATTGGCCAGCAGGTGGCGCAAGTAGTCTTTGGCGTCCGGCCCGCGGACATCGAGGATGGTCATGTGCGAGACATCGAACATGCCGGCGTCCTGACGGACGATATGGTGCTCTTCGAGCTGAGAGCCGTAGTGCAGCGGCATATCCCAGCCACCAAAATCGACGATTTTGCCGCCTGCGGCGACGTGGATATCGTAGAACGGCGTGCGTTGGCCCATGGCGAGCATTCCTGGGGGGATTCTTGGAGGCGCGAATTATACCGATCCGGTCCCGGCCTGGCATCGTCAAAACATCGATGATCACGTTCAGATTGTACAAGGGCCGGTTGATGCCGCGTGGTCGCCTCACTGCTCCGGTTCAACCCGATTGCGACCTCCCATTTTGGCGCGATACATGGCCGTGTCAGCACGATGGATGGTTTCCCCCAGATCGATGCCTGGACGATGGTGGGCAACGCCCAGCGAAATGGTCAACGACAACGCACCGACACTGGTTTCCATCGGGCTTTCCGCTACCGCTCGCCGGACTCGCTCGGCCGCCTGAAACGCGTCATTTGCTGACATTTGCGGCATCAAAATCAGAAATTCCTCGCCACCCCAGCGACCAACCACATCATTCTCCCGCAAACAGGAGCGCATCCGCCGCGCCACCTCGGTCAGCACTTGGTCACCAACTTCATGGCCGTATTGGTCATTGATGCGCTTGAATCCGTCCAAATCGGCCAGCACCAGCGCAAACGGTGCGCCACCGTCGGTGGTGCGCAGAACCTCGGCCTCCAGTTGCTTCCAAAGATATCGGCGATTGGGTAGTTGGGTGAGCGGGTCGGTATTGGCCAGACGCTCCATCGAGCGTTCGTTGTAGATTGAGCCTTCACGGAAGAAGTAGCTGATCAGCGCCAGAGTCGAGAACGAAATCACGGCATTGATCATGTTGAGGCTTTGAATGGTCGCCTGCGACATCGAATAGATCGCCTTGCCATGGGTCAGCGCGAACATGCCGGCATAGAGAAACACGATGAATAATGCTTCAGCGACCACCCATCGATTGGCTATTTGATGGTTAAACATCGCGAAAACGATCAGCGTGACCAGGTAATGCCCGAACCCCGCATCCCAGCCCAGCAACCAGGTCGCCAATGCCGCATGCAGCACCACCTCGATGCCGATGACATGGATGGCAAGGCCATGGCGGGCGTTGTTGTTGACCCAATAGGCGTAGCCCCAGGCCAAGACGCTGAGTACGTTAAACAAGGCCAGGGGATAAATTTTTAACAAACTAAACAACGGGATAAAGGCCAAGTGGGCGAGAAAGCCAATGCCGGCCCCTTGCCGCACAACCAGGTAAATGCGGTAGTTATCAGAATGGATGGCTGGCGATGGCCGGCTGCGGCGATCAGTGCTCGCGCTGGCAGCATTCGATGCCGTCATAGAACCGGGTTCACTCAAATCAAGCGCTCGACTTCAGGACAATAAGATCCTAGCGTTTTCACACTATAGCCGAGAAAATCCGGTTAGTTCAGGAACCCAGCCCCATCGCCGCCCGGATGATTTGCGCCTTGGCAAAGCCATGGCCATTGAGCAGAGACATGCCCGCGTTACGGGCCAAAACCAGTGGCATCGGATGGTTGGTAAATAGCTGCTTGAAGCCTTTGACGACCGTCAGCATCAGCGTCGCTTCCGAGCGGCGAATCCGTTCATAGCGGCGCAGCAAACCCGGCTGGCCCGGATCAACACCAGCTTTGGCGGCGCGAATCAGTTGATCAGCGAGGCATTCGACATCCTGCAGACCGAGGTTCAGGCCCTGACCGGCCAACGGGTGCATCGTATGCGCGGCATCACCAAGTAGCGCCAAGCGCTCGCCGATATAGCGCTCGGCCTGGCGTTCAATCAATGGAAAGGCATGACGCGCGCTCATCGGCATCAAACGCCCCAAGCGATGCTCAAACGCGGCGCTCAGCACGCCGCCAAATGCGGCATCATCGAGCGCCAGATAGCGCTCGGCTTCATCCGCCGGCACCGACCAGACAATCGAGCATTGATGGCTATCGGAAAGTGGCAGCAAGGCCAGTGGGCCGCTGCGGGTAAAGCGCTGCCAAGCAGTTTGCTGATGCGGCTGTTCGCAGTGGATCTGGGCAATCAACGCCGTATGCTGATACGCCTCACGAGCGTGAGCAATGCCAGCTTTTTCGCGCAAACCGGATTCAGCGCCATCGGCGGCTATCAACAAGCTGGCCGGCAGAAAGCTTTGATCAGAAAGTGTCAGATGCACCCGCTGATCGCCGACGCGAAAATCCTGCACCGATACGCCGTAGCGAATGCTGGCGTGGCGATGATGTTTCAGTTGCTCCAATAACGCCGTTTCGATGGCGGACAATTCAATGATATGACCGAGGTCCGGTTCGCCGACTTCATTGGCGGTAAAACGAATTTCACCGCTGCCCTCGCCATCCCACACCTGCATCGCCCGGTACGGCGACAAGCGACGGCTGATGACACCGCGCCAAGCGCCAATTCGCTCCAACAGCAACTGGCTGGCGCGAGTCAACGCCACAACGCGCAAATCGGTATGCTCGGCCTGCCAGTGATTGGCCGACGGTTTGCCTTCCAGCACCGTTACCGCCATATCGGCCTCAGCCAACAGGCAGGCCGTCGCCAAACCGACAAGACCGCCGCCGGCGATCACAATGGGGAATTCGCTGCGTTTGTTCATCAATAGAAGTAAACCGAATGAAGGCTGGCGCAGTATAACGCAGCAGATATTGGTCGTTACCCTCTTTGTGAACCAGTACCAGATTCAATCATTCAGGGGCGGACGCCAAACGGCGCGCCGCTATAATTTTTCGATGCACAAGCTAACGAAGAGCCAATCATGCAAACCTTTTCCCGTTTCGCCTGCGTCACCGCGCTGACGACGTTTTTGTTGCAAACCACCGGTTGTGGTTATGTCTTGTATCCGGAACGTCGAGGCCAAACCGGTGGCGAACTGGACCCGGCGGTGATCGTCATGGACAGCTTGAGTTTACTGCTGTTCGTCGTCCCCGGCGTCATCGCGTTCGCTGTCGACATCACCAATGGCACAATCTATTTACCGAAAGGGCAAAAGAGCATTCTGACGTCCAGCAACGATCATGCCTCTCCAGATGATGTCCATGTCATTCAACTAACGCAGGATGCCGTCAAAGACATCGCGACGCTGGAAAAAATTATCAGCAATCATGTCGGGCAATCGATAACATTAAATATGTCGCAACATGCCAAGCCGCTGAGCGAAGGCCAAAATCCGGCCGCGCTGGTTGCGCAAGTGCAGCGACAGATGAATCAACAAGACATACTCGCCAAGCTATCGAACTGAACGTCAACAACGACGAAAAGTGCTGAAGGCTAATGCTCATTCCGCGCTAACTGGCTTGAGAAGCGCGGCGGAAAAATCGACAATAGCCTATCGCGTTAAAAAATTAGACGAACATCAACAATGAAAAAATCGCTCGCGCTGATCGTTTTACTTGCTGCCAACAATGCGATTGTTATTGCCAGCGATGAGCTGGAGCAAGGGAAGTTGGAGCTTGGTCTCGGCGCAACGGTTCTGCACCTACCGGACTACATCGGTTCCGATCAGACCCGGGAAACCGCTTGGCCATTTCCTTATGTGCGTTATATCGGCAAGGATTGGCGTATTGACCGGCAATTGATCAACCGCGAGTTATTGGAAAACAAACGCTGGCGCCTGGACCTGAATTTCTCCGGCAGCCTACCGGTCAACAGCGAAGATAACAACGCTCGCGAAGGCATGCCAGATTTGATGCCGACGTTGGAAGTCGGCCCGTGGTTGCAGTTCCGCTTTGCTGAAAAAGCAGACTCTTACTGGCGCACCGATATCGCGATTCGTAAAGCCATCGCCAGCGATTTCACCGATTACCAGAACGCCGGCTGGGCAGCACAATGGCAGCTCTTTAATCGCCATGATTGGCAGCAGCAAGAAACGTATTGGTCATTTGAACATTCGCTGGCTCTGGTTTGGGGCGACGAGCGTCAACACAATTATTTTTATGGTGTTGCACCGGAATTTGTCACGACCACGCGAGCGGCATACGAAGCCAATGCTGGTTACGGCGGTTGGCGCTACAGCGCTGGTATCACACGCCGGCAAGGGCAGTTGTGGACTGCAGTGTTTCTACGTTATTTCGATATCAGCGATGCGGAATTTGCTGACTCGCCACTGGTGCGCGACGAACAGAATATTGCGCTAGGTGTTGCTGCTGCGTGGATCTGGTGAGAAAAAGACCCACGAATTGAACGTCCAAAATTACTAGTTCAACCATCCACTGCATTGAAGTTAGACACAGAATCGTGAATAAAATGGATGCTCTTTCAGTTGAACTTTTCGCTGTTGAATATCGACCGACGAATCTAAGGAGGTTAGCAGCGCCCGAAAGTTGGATGCAGTCAACGCCTCAATCAATTTCGCCGCGTCTCCTTTTGTCGTGAGATCTATATCCAGTCTATCAAGGCGACCTAGCACTTCATTTGCAGCTTCGGACTCGACTTCAAATTGGCTTGTACAAAATCGAGCTTCTGCCCAAGACTTCACGTCCGTTTCGCTTATCTCTCCGGAAATCCAACTTAAAAGGATTGCGTGGATGTCAGAAGCCGAAACCAATTTCATCTTTTCTAACCCCACCGTTTAAAGATCAATGAGGTGTTGATTCCACCAAACGCAAAGTTGTTGCTCATGACAAACTCAACATTGAGTTGTCGCGGCGCATCCATCAGGTAATCAAGCACACCACATTGCGGATCAACGTTGTGCAGATTCAAGGTTGGCGCAAACCAGTTCCGGTTCATCATCTCGATGCTGAGCCAGGCTTCGATGGCACCGCAAGCACCAAGAGTATGGCCGAAATAACTTTTCAGCGATGAGATCGGCATGCGCTCGCCGAAAATTTTCTGCGTTGCCTGCGACTCAGCAATATCACCGCGATCGGTAGCGGTGCCATGAGCATTGACATAGCCAATCTGCTCCGGCGACAAGCCAGCATCGGCCAGCGCCAGTTGCATTGCTACCGCCATCGTCGCCGACTCTGGCTGGGTGATATGAGCGCCATCAGAATTGGTGCCATAACCAACGATTTCCGCGTAGATTTTTGCGCCGCGCGCCTGCGCATGTTCCAGCGATTCCAGAATCAGGGTGCCTGCGCCTTCGCCGCAAACGAGGCCATCACGGTCACGATCAAACGGTCTCGGTGTTGTGCTTGGCGCGTCGTTTTTTGTGCTGGTCGCGAACAGCGTGTCGAACACGACGGCTTCAGCACCGGTTTGCTCCTCGGCACCACCGGCGACCATCATGACTTGCTTGCCGTATTTGATCGCCTCATAGGCATAACCGATGCCTTGTGAACCGGAAGTGCAGGCCGAGCTGGTGGTGATCACCCGGCCTTTCAATTCAAAAAAAACGGCGAGATTGACCGGCGCCGTATGCGCCATCATTTGCACATAGCTGGCTGAGGTAATGCCGGCCAAAGAACCGGTATTGAGCATATTACCGAAATGTTTGATCGGCTCCATGCTGCCAGCCGAAGCACCATAGGAAATGCCCATGCGTCCGTCTTTGATCGATTCGTCGTCGAGCAAACCCGCATCACGCAGCGCGTTTTCGGTGGCCACCGTGGCCAACTGACTGACCCGGCCCATGCTGCGCGTTTTCTTGCGGGAATAATGCGAGGGCAAAACAAAATCAGCGACCGGACCACCGAGGCGAGTATTCAACCCATCAAAGCGTTCCCAATCCGGCATATAGCGAATGCCGCTGCGCTTTTGCTGAATATGGTCAGCAATGCTTTGCCAGTCGCTACCGAGACTGGTGATACCGGCCATGCCGGTAACGACGACGCGATGGGTTTTCATTTCAGACCATGCCACCGTTGATCGAGATAACCTGACGGGTGATGTACCCGGCCGCATCCGAGCATAAGAAACGCACCAATGCCGCGACTTCCTGTGGTTTGCCGACGCGCTTGGCCGGAATCATTTTCATGGCTTCGTCGAGAAGCTCTTGATCGATCATATCGGTTTCGATCAAACCTGGTGCAACACAATTGACCGTGATGTTGCGCGAAGCCAGTTCAATCGCCAGCGCTTTGGTTGCTCCGATAATGCCCGCTTTGGCAGCACTGTAATTGACCTGGCCACGATTGCCGGCGATACCGGAAACCGATGACAAGGTAACGATGCGGCCGCCCTTGCGTGCGCGCACCATCGGCATCACCAGCGGATGAATGACGTTATAGAAACTGTCGAGATTGGTATGGATTACGCCATCCCATTCTTCCGAAGTCAACGCCGGAAAGGCGTTGTCACGAGCGATGCCAGCGTTGGCGACAACACCATAAAAAGCACCGTTGGCTTCGATTTCATTTTCCAGCGCCGCTTTCGCGGCTTCGCGATCAGCAATATCAAACTGCAGCCAGGAAGCGCTGCCGCCGGTGCTACTCAATCGCTCGGCAATTTCCTGCAATTGGGTGGCATCGCGGCGACCGTGGACGACGACATGAAAACCATCCTGCGCCAGCGCTTCAGCAATCGCCAAACCAATTCCCCGACTGGAACCGGTGACCAGAATACGGCGTCCGCTCATTGCTGCACTCCTTTCAAATAACCGTAAAAATCTTTTGGCTCGAAAACATTGACGGCCGCTTCAGCGAGAATCTGTTCACCGATAAAAATACGACAGTCGAACGAGCCCAGGCCACCTTCATCCAGGTACAACTGCGTTGCCCGAATCGTGAAGGATTGGCCAACGGGAAAATGGTCAACATGCGCCGTATAGGCACGAGTGCCTAGCAGAAAACCAACTTTCGGCTCTTCGCCACGCAAACGGGCACTAACACCGGCGAACGAGGCAATCGCCTGGGCCATCAGTTCAATACCAACCCAGCCCGGCATCTGCTGTTGTTCGTCGATAAACAAACCGCCAGCTTTTGGCGTGCAGGCAACATCGACACTGTTGTCGGTGTAATCGATCAGCGCATCAATCAGAATCATCTCACCGCGATGCGGGATCAAATCCTCAATGGGCCAGAATTTCTTTTCACTCATGCTCGTTATTCAATCAGGCGCGCTGCAGGATCAGCGCGACATTACTGCCGCCAAAGGCATAGTTGGTGCTCATGACAGTGTTCAGCGTAGCTTGCGACGGCACCGTCACCAGATTCAGCGCTGGCAAAACCGGATCATACGGCATCGGCGCTGTTTGTACCGGCAGTTGTTGCTGCTTCAGCGCCAGCAGGCAGGCTGCGACTTCCATCGCGCCAGCCGCACCGAGCATATGCCCGGTCAGCGACTTGGTGCTGCTGCACGGCAGCTCACCGCCAAATACCCGGTGCATGACCGCCGCTTCCATTTCATCGTTCTTCGGCGTCGCGGTACCGTGCAAATTAACGTAATCGATGGCCTCAGCCGACAAGCCTGCATCGGCAAGTGCCGCGTGTATAGCCTGTTCGGCACCCACGCCTTCCGGATGCGGTGCGGAAATATGATGGGCATCGCTGCTGGCGCCCGCACCGAGCAAACGGTATGGCGTTGGTGATTTACCGAGAATGAAAACGATCGCGCCTTCGCCGATATTGATGCCATCACGCGATTGTGCAAACGGCTGACAGAAATTTTCCGAATACGATTCCAGTGCCGAGAAGCCCTGTATCGTCAACTGACACAGAGAGTCGGCACCGCCAACCACAACGGCATCACAGAGATCGGCTTCGATCAATGCGCGGGCCGAGATAAATGCTTGCGTGCTGGACGTGCAGGCCGTGGATATCGTCAAGGCCGGTCCGTTCAGCTCAAGATAACGCGCAACAAAAAGCGCAGGCGTGCCAATTTCCTGTTGCCGATAATTGAACGCTTTCGGCCGCTCACCGTTTTGCAGTTGCTGGGCGATGGCCTGCTCGCCGGCGGAAATTCCGGACGTCGATGAGCCAATGACCACACCGATGCGTGCTGACGCTGTGTTGGTTTTCAGTTCCGAAATAACCGGCAGTAACGACTGCAATGCCGTCAACAACAACTGATTATTGCGGCAATCAAACTCGCGCAAACTTTCCGGCACCGGCAACAATTCAGCGCTGGCGCGACCGACACGAACACGGCGTCCCGGATACAAATCCTGGTCGAGCATCAGCTGTCGTTTGCCGGCAAACAGCGCCTCGGCATTGGCGGTAAGCGTCGCACCCAATGGTGAAACGATACCCGGCTCGGAAAGGTAAACAGCGGTGCTCATGATCATTTTCAAACTTAAGGAAGGGTCGCCAACGGCGTGACCCATAACTCATAACGGCGTTGATGATGGATCAAATGGCGCTGACCATCCGCGCCTACCTTGACCTCGGCGACCAACTGCTGATCGTCAAACAACATCCGGCCATCGCTGGCATCGGTTTCCAGACGCCACCCACTCGGCAGTGTAGTGCGTAGCAGCGCCACCGGCCAAATCATCAATTGCATATCCAGCAACGCATATTCCGGTGCAAACGCAAATGGCAGTGCACCGCGTTCGAACTCAAGCGTTTCGCCTTGAAAGCGCAAGCGATATAAACTTTCGCCAAATGGTGTCAGCAACGTCTGTTCAACGAACTCCGGCGTCCATAATACCGTCGCTATCGCCTGCTGACGCACACCCTCACGTGCCATGATCAGCGATTGTTCCTGTTCACGAAACGGTGGCTCGGGCGGCAGCTTCGCCGCGCACCACGGGCCGTCAGCCGTGCGGACACAGGGTTTGGATGCGCAGGCACTGAGCATCAGTGCCAAAACCAGAATGAGTCCTCTCATACTTTTTTCCACCACCACACACTCGGCGCAAACAACAGCGCAGCGCTGACCCCGACGAAGACCGTGATGCCAAATACATTCACGGCCGGCAGGCCGCTGAAGCTGAGCAAACCAAAACTCAGGATGTTGGTAATCGCCGAATAGGCCACGGCGCGCAAACGATAAACACTGGCCGGCGTTTCCGATAAAAACAACGCGAAATCAAAACCGATGCCGAGCACCAGCAACAAACCGACACTGGCAAACAGATTGAATGGCAATTGCAGATAACCCAATGCCGCCACGGCACAGGCCAGCGCTGCCACACTCGGCAACCAGAGTTGCAACGCAGTGCGTAAACCGCGCTGCCAAATCAACAACAAAATAACCAGCGCCAACGCCAGCACGACATAGAGCGTCGCGGTCTTGCGAAATTCGGCGAATCGTTCCGAGATACGGCTGGCTTTGTCGATAAACTGCACACCGTCGAGCTGCAGTGCCGCCACCGCATCACGATCGTGTATACCGCTCAAGGTGACAATGCTGGCGACACTGCCTTCATTTTCACCGAGCCATTGCATCTGCATACCTTGACCGATCGGCGTCGCCAAAAATTCATCTACGGAAAGCAACTTCAATGATGGCATTGTTGCGATCAGTTGCCGGCTTTCTTGCTCGCTCAAACCCAATGCCTGCAGCGACTGCGTCATCGTGCCATCAGCAGCGACAGCAGCTTCGATAAGCTGCTGTCGCTGTTGCTGCTGCTCGGTGGGTTTTACCCACTGCGATAGCGCCTGCCAACCATCTATTGCCTGTTGCTGTTGCAGTGATTCGAGCTGTAGCTGTAGCGCCAGCTCTTGCTGCAATAGCGCCTGTTCATCGCTGGCCTGGACCAAAAAGAATTGCTGCTCGGTGTGTCGACCGAGCCATTGTTGAATCTGTTGTTGGTCTTGCAACAACTGGTGGTCGCGTTGCTGCAGGCTGCGCACGTCGTCGTCAATGCGTAACCGTAGCCAACCCGGTATGGTCACGATGGCCAAGCCCGTCAGCATAAGCAGAATGATGGAGATTCGCGGTTGTTGCTGCGCCGACCGGGCGATCAGCCACTTACACCAGCGCGGCTCAACGGCTCGCCGCAGTTGCTGATGGGCTGCCGGAAAACCCCAACGAACAAAAGCGTAAGCACCGAATAATCCGGCCGAACAAAATACCGCAATCTGTTGAAAAGCCGCGAACGGCGTCAGCAGCATCGCCAGGAACGCCGCCAGCGTCGTCAGCATGGCCAGCAGCAGCGATTGATGCAAATGCCGATCTTCGTTTGCCGTCGTTGGCACCTGCCGGTGAAACAACCAGTGAATGGCGTAATCACCGGCAATACCGATCAGCACCGTGCCGAACACCAGCGTGATCAAATGCAACTCGCCAAACACCAACAGGCTTACTGCGGTCGCCGATAACAGACTGCTGGCGACGGCAGACAGATACCAGCACAGGTCCTGAAAACGGCGCAAACCGAAAGCCAGCAGCAGCGTGACGCCAATCAGACTGATCGTTGAGATCAATCGAATATCGGCCTCGGTTTGCATCCTTGCTTGCGCGGCATACATCAAGGTACCGGTGGCACGCCATTCGACACCGGCCGACTCGATTTGTTGTTCACTTTGTTGCAGCAATTGGTAAGCCTGGCGCTGCCAGTCAAAATCGAAAAAGTTTTCCGGTGCCAATAAATCGATTAACAGCGCATAGCCTTCGGCATTCGGTAGACGCATCAGACCATCATCGATCTCGATTCGCCAATTTTGCGACTGCCGGGCCATGACCGCTTCCGACAAAAATCCGAATGCGTCGCCGTCAGCGATACTGACGGTCATTGGACTGAATAGCTGCCGGGCCAGACGCGCTTGCAATGCGGCCGGATCTTCACCGCTCAATAAAGACAGTTGCTGTTCGGTATAAAGACTTGCCGGAAAGGGTCGCAAAGAGGCAAACAGCTGATTACTGACTTCGGCGTCGATGCGCCAGCGGATCTGTTGGAATAACTGGCTTTGTTGCAAGGTCTCGATCAACTGACCGGCTTGCGTGCGCACCGTTTCCCGCTGCTCGCCACGCAACACGATCAGCACATGACGACCGACTTCGGTTTGCACCCGATCAATTGCCTGTTCCGCAACCGGGTCGCGCATACTGGCCGGCAACAAGGAAAACAAATCCGCGTTGAACGCATGGCCCTGCAGCAAGCGCCAACCGAGCCAAAGGCTCAGTAAGGCCATCAACAGGTAGATGCCTATCCGCGCTTTCACGGCGTCAAAGCATCCAGCAGCCGTTGCTCAGTGGTGCTAATGGCAGAAGCCGGCAATGGCTGCAACATCAGTTCGGTGATTTGGCCGTTGCGATCAGCATAGCGAACCTTTTCAACGTCTTTCTCGCCGAGTATTTCGATCATCGGCAAAGCCTGACGAAACGCCGAGTCTCGTGGCACACAGCGCCAGTGAAAACCTTTTTCCACTGGCAACTTTTCGATGACAAAACTTTCGCTGAGTTTTCGCTCGTTGCCGCTGATGACATTGGGTAGTAGCTCGGCCATCGCCCGCAGCCACGGCGCCTCATCGACGGACAGCGTTTTCAACTGCCCTGCTTCTTCGATAACCAGTGCTTGCGTTGACATCAGATAAGCAGCTTGCACCGGCTTTTCCAAACGATAAAGCAGACCAACCTCAGGAAACAGCACCAGTTGCCCTTGGCTTTGCAGCGGACGTGATAAACCTTTGATCACTTTGCTCTGTACGAACGCCGTACGCTGCGGCTCAGCCGCCGATAACGCGCTAGCGACGCACAGAATTATCGTCAACCACAATGCTTTCATGACAGCCCCAGCCGCGCCTTCAAGATCGGCGGCGAAATCAGCTGCAATTCTCCGTCCGGCATGCTGACCGCGACCTGAACCGTATGCGCTTTCGTTATCCGCTTGCCAGTTGCTGCGTCGGTAATTTCGTAGTCGATACGCAGACGGTTTTCCCATTCCGTCAGTTTTGCGGTGATGCTCAGACGCTGATTGTAGCGAGCAGAACCGATATAACGAATTTGCGCATCGATGATCGGCCAGGCAAAACCGGACGCCACCATTTCGGGGTAATCGTAATTGAAGGTTTGCAGCAGCGCGCAGCGCGCCAATTCCAGGTAGCGAAAGTAATTGCCGTGCCAGACGACATTCATCGGATCGCAGTCATGAAACGGCACCGTCAGTTCGATGCGGTGTGTCGCAAAGGCTTTCATTGGCAGGCACGAACCTGTTGTTGCTGCACCGCTTCGGTCAGCGCGCGCAATTCGTGTTCGAGCATGCGGTCTTCATCGATGAACGCCGAGTGAGCACGAATGTCCTGCAAGGTATCGCGCAGTTCAGCCGAGTAAGTTGCCGAATCAAGTTCACCGGAACGACCACGCAATTCAGTCGCCTGCGCCACCGACATCAGCAAACCGGCCGCCACTTGTTCGGTCAATTGCAGCACACGCAAGCAATCGCGAGCGGCAATCGTGCCCATGCTGACTTTGTCCTGGTTATGGCATTCGGTTGAACGCGAGAACACCGACGCCGGCATCGTCAGTTTCAGCGCTTCAGCAGTCCAGGCTGAGACACCGATTTGCACCGCTTTCAAACCGTGATTGATAGCCGCGCGCTCGCCCAATGTACCGGAAAGATTCTGCGCCAGACCATGATTGAAACGCGAATCGACCAGCAGCGCCATTTGCCGATCCATCAAATCGGCAAGATTGGCGACGGCATTTTTCATGCTGTCCATAACAAAGGCGATATGACCGCCATAGAAATGACCGCCGTGTAAGACCACTTCTTCATCGGCATCGATGATCGGGTTGTCGTTGGCGCTGTTCAATTCGTTTTCGATATCGCGGCGCATCCAACCGAGCGCATCACGCAGCACACCAATGACATGCGGCGCGCAGCGAATCGAATAACGGTCCTGCAGGCGCGGGCCGACTTTTTCGGCTTTGCCCGGCGACAAATCCTGCCAAATCCATTGCGCAATTTGCTGCTGACCAGCATGCGGTTTGACGGCAAACAAGCGTGGATCAAAATGCTCACGATTGCCGAGCATAGCGAGCGAAGCCATGCTGGTGATGCGGCTGCACAAGCGCGTCAGGTATTCGGCGCGGGAAAAGGCCAAACACGCCAAGGCCGTCATGACCGAGGTGCCGTTCATGATCGCCAGGCCCTCTTTCGGTGCCAGCGTCAACGGCTTAACACCGGCACGACGATAAACATCGGCCGCTTTTTGTTGCGTGCCTTCGACCAGCAAATCACGTTCACCAACGAGTGCTGCACCGATGTATGAGAGCGGTGTCAAATCACCGCTGGCGCCGACGCTGCCTTCGGCCGGGATCAGTGGCAACCAATTGTTTTGCAGCAAGCGGGTAATACCTTGCAGCAGTTCACGACGCACGCCGCTTTTGCCGTAAGCCAAACTGTTTAAACGGGTCAGTAATACCGCGCGCGTTTGTTCTGGCGACAAGTATTCTCCCAAACCACAGCCATGATAACGAGTCAGATGCAGTGGCAGTTCGCGCACCAGTTGCTCCGGCACCGTTACCGTGCAGGAGTCGCCGTAACCGGTCGTGACACCGTAAATGATGCCGTCGTTTTCCAGATAGCGCGCCAGAAATGCCGCGCCTTTATCGACCCGTTGGTTGAACGCCTCACTGTCGGCCAGTTGCGCCGAGGATTGTTGACGCGCAACAGCGACCACTTGTTCTACCGTCAGCATTTGTTCGCCGACAACGACACTGCTTTGTTTATTGACCATGATGATGCTCAAGCAAGGATGGTTTCGGTGACGGCCGCTCGGCCTGACCCCAGAAATGAAAAAAATTGAACCACTGATATGGCGCTTTCAACGCGTAATGTTCGAGCCTTGAAGCATAGCGCTTGATCGCCTCGGTGACGGCTTTCGCGCGCTCGCGGCGATTGCTGCCGATTCGCTCGGCAAACGGCTCAACAAAGACATTGATGTCCTCGCCTTCGCGCCAACAGAAAAACAGATAAACCGGACATTGCAGCACACTGGCCAGAATGAATGGTCCTTGCGGGAACGGCGCTGGGCTGCCGAGAAAATCGACCCACTCGACCCGGCCTTTGCTGTGCACCGGGGTACGATCACCGACAATGACCAGCAGCTCGCCCTGATCGATGCGCTCCTGCAAACGCATCGCGGTGTCGACACCCATGTCGCTGACTTCGACCATGCGTTTGGCCACTTCTGGATTCTGCTGCTTTAAGTATTCAGAAAACTTCTGCGCATGCTCGGTGAAGAACACGCCAGTGATTTTGTCAAAATAGGTTTTCGTTGCCAGCGCCCGCACCACTTCCAGATTGCCGAGATGACTGCCGATCAGCAGCGCGCCCTGACCTTTGCTGACCACCTGCTGCATGGTCAGCTCGGTGCGAAAACGAATGCTTTGATAAGAAAGCTCGCCACGCCAGGCGGAGATTTTGTCGAGCACCGCTTCGCCAAATTGCATGAAGTGTTTGAACACCTGACGGCGACCCGGTTGCTTCGGCACCTTGCTGTCGTCGATACGCGCGACACGTTCAAGAAAGTCCAGTGAAGCTTCACGACCGGCACGGTTGAACGTGACGTAATAGGCCATGACCGGATAAAGACAGAGCCGGAAGAATCCGCGACCGAATAACTTGTACATCGTGAACAGCAGCTTGATGCCAAACATCGAGCCACGTTCTTTTTGTGCTGACCAATGCGCATCGTTGCGCGAAAACAAACGAGCTATTAAACGGGGTGTGCGCCAGAGCATGCCGAAAAACAAACGGGTATGGGCCCAGGAGATCAGCAAGTTATCGCGCAGCGCTTTGAAATGGGAAATGCCGGCTTCCGGATAATCAACCTGAATCGGCAGGAAGCTCATGTCGCAGCCAAGCCAGTACAAGTGCACCAGCATTTCGATATCGAAATCCATCCGGTCGCCAAGCCGATGCCGGCTCAACACGGCTTCGGTTGCCTGCAGTGGATAAACCCGGAAGCCGCACATCGCGTCGCTGATTTTCCGACTCCAGGTTTCGACGGTTACCCAGAAATTGGTGATCTGGCGGCCATAGAGACGGGATTTCGGAGCCTTGTCATTGTATTGCGGTGCGCCGCAAATAATTTGCGCCGGATGAGTTTCAGCGGCGCGCAAAAAGGCCGGTACCACCGATTGATCATGTTGGCCGTCGGCATCGATTTGAAACGCATGGCTGTAACCTTGTTGATAGAGCGCGCGCAAACCCGCTTTCACGGCATGACCTTTGCCGCCATTCTGCGGCAGACAAATCACTTCAGTGTTTGCTTGCTCGGCAAGCATCGCCAGCACCGCCGCATCCTGTTCACCGCTGCCATCATCGACAATCAGGATCGGCAGATTGAACGCACGCAGACCGGCTATCGTCTGCGGTAACATTCGACCATGACGATAATTCGGGATCAAAAATGCCGGGCGAAAACTCATGCCTGAAACACCAGTCGGCCGCTGGCAAAGCGCTGCTCACCGGAAAAAATTTCGAAAGCGATCTTGCCGCTGTCGGATCGGAATGTCAGCTGCATCTGGATGTCGCGGTCCGGAAAAATCACCTGCTGGAATTTCAACACTTCCATTTTTGCGAAGCGGCCTTGCAGCGGAAAAAACTGCCGGGAAAAATGCACGACCCAATCGAGTTGCACGACACCGGGCAGAATCGCTTGCGCCGGAAAATGGCCAGGGAAATAAGCCAGATCAGCCGGCACATGCAAACTCAACAGCACGGCGTTATCGCTGCGCACTTGATCGCGCAGCTCGGGTAAACAACGACGTGAAGGAGAAGAGGATGCACCGCTGATCATTTTTCTGCCTGAACGGAAATGGCCGGCTCAGTACCGGTCGCTTCGGAAAATAATTGTTGTAACGCCTGCTGGGTCGTTTTGCCACGAGCATCGACCGGCAAGGCCGGCAGATAACGAAACCAGCGCGGCAACAACACCCGCTCAAACTGGCCGAGCAAATGCTGGCGCCAGTACTCGGCCAGTGCTTTGCGGCCTTCGCGTTGCAGGCGCTGCTCGCCCTGCTCACTGAGCACGATGACGGCGGCAACAATGTCGCGGTTATGATAGCAGACGGTCAGCGCGCACTGGCCGATTTCCGGGCAGGTAAGCAGGCACCGTTCCATCTCCGTCAGTGACAATCGCTTGCCTTCGACCTTGACGATCCGATCGGCGCGACCAAGCAGACGGAAATGCTGGTCATCAAGCAGCTCGGCCTTGTCGCCCATCGCAAACCAGCCTTCAACACTGGCGGCCGGCGAACAGACCTCAAGACATCCTTCATCGTTCAGTCGACAGGCAACGCTATCGAAGCGGCGCCAGACTTGATCCTGACCATTGCGTTGACGAAAGGCGACACCACCGGTTTCGGTACTGCCGAGCACTTCGATCGGTGCCTGTCCGGTTGCGGCATGCATCTGCAAAGCGGCATCCAGTGGTAACGGCGCGCCGGAGGAAAAACAGCATTCAACTGCAGCCGTGAAAGCCGGCCAGTCATACTGCTCAGGAAAGCGCTGCAATTGTGCGGGACTGGCGACCAACATCGCTGGTGCATGGCGTTGCAAAAGCGCCAACATCGGCTCCGGGTAATCGGCGACTTCATCGACAAATGGCCAGCCTTCGGTTAACGGCCAAAGCAATCGGAACAGCAAGCCATAAATATGCTGATGCGGAACCGCGCCGATAACGGTCACATCGGTGTCTGGCTTTAGCTGCGCATGCAGCGTATCCAGCTCGGCTTGCATTTGCTGCAATGTGCGCGAAACGGCTTTCGGTTCACCGCTGCTGCCTGAGGTATAGAGGGTCAGAATCGGTTCATTGGTGGCCAATACTCGCGGCGTGAAAATCGGTGCGGTTGGCAGCTCGCCTGTCGCCTGCACAGTCAAAGCCAAATTGTTGGCGGCACGCAATAACTCGCGATCATCACTGACCACAGCATCGATGTTATCGGCGAGTCTCTGCAGGGTTTCATGCTGGCCATTGGCCGGCATGATCACGTTTTTCCCGGCGACCCAGAGCGCAAACAGCTGAATACTGAACTGCAGCGCGCTCTGGCACCAAAGCAAGTAGTGCTGGCTGCTTTGTTGTTGATAGTGGTCAGCAAAGGCAAACACCTGTTGTTGCCAGGATTCAGCGGAAATCGATTTATTCTGGCTAAACGCGATAGTTCGCGTTGCCGGCATCGGGGCCAGTAATAATTCGGTTAACGAGATCATGATTGAGCATTGCGCTGACGAATTTTTTGCCGCACCAGCCATTCACCGGCAAACAATACGCCCATCAGCACATAAGCAATCAGGCCGTTGTACAGCATCCACCAAAAGTCACTGCCAAGCAGTGCGGTGGCGAGCGCGATGCCGCCGTTCAAAATAAAAAATCCGCACCAGACTTTGGTGACGGTGCGGGTATAACGGACGCCGGATTCGGCGAGATCCGGATCTTGTAAGCGCGCGAAACGTTCGATTGCCGGCGGACCTTGATAGAGCGTCAGCAAAAACCAACCGAGCAGCACGGTATTGACCATCGCCGGATACAATTTCAGCGCCAGCTTGCTGTCAAACAGCAATGCCAAGACGACCAGCGCCACGCCACCGAGCACCGGCCACTGCAAACCTTGCAATACGCGTAACTGGCGCATCCAGGTCATGCGCAATAGCAGCAATACGATGATCACCAGCGCGACATGGCGCACTGACAACCATTGCAAACCGAAATAAACAGCGACCGGATAAGCGAGCAGCAGCAGCGTGATCAGCGCACGAAACACGCGCTCAGGCTGCCAGCATCAAACCGTGTACGGTGCGCACAACATCACCGACGGTACGGACTTGCTTGAACTCTTCCGGCTTGATTTTCTTGCCGGTGATTTCCTGCAATTTGATCACCAGATCGACAGCGTCGATGCTGTCCAGATCCAGATCCTGATACAGGTTGCTGTCGAGCGTGACCTCGGACGGATCGACTTCAAAAGTTTCCTGCAGAATGGTTTTCAGCGTCGCCAGAATTTCATTTTCGGTATTCATGATCTCGCCCCCTTACTGCGCCGCCCGATGCGAAGCGATGAACTTCGACAGATTGGCCACCGAGCGGAAATGCTCTTTGTTCTGGCTGTTGCTGGCGTCGAGTTTGACCTGGTATTTTTTCTGAATCGCAACGCCAAGTTCCAGCGCGTCAATCGAGTCCAGCCCCAGTCCGTCGACAAACAGCGGCGCTTCGCTGTCGATGTCTTCCGGCGTCATGTCTTCGAGCGCCAGCGTGTCAATGATCAGGTGTTTCAATTCAAGTTCTAAGGTATTCATGGGGCCATTACTTCCTTCGCAAAGTACTGCTGCAGCGAACGTGTTAACTGTCGAGCGGCAAGCGGCTTTTCCAGCATTTCAGGCAGGAAATCCGCCGCGGAGCAGCTCGGTTTGACTTCCAGGCGAACGTGAAAACGTCGCTCCGGAATTTGGTACCAGCGCTTGTCCTTGGTCAGTGACGGCGGGTTGCAGGTCAACACCACCGGCAGGATCGGCGCTTTGGAATGCAGCGCGATATGTGACGCGCCACGTTGGAAACTCATCGGTTGGCCCGGCGTCGTGCGCGTGCCTTCCGGAAAAATAATCAGCGGTCGCTGGGTCGCCAGCACCGCATCACAATCGCGCACCAGTTGTTCAGCATTGCGATTGGGAATGTAACCCGCGGCGCGAATGACGCCGCCAAATCCTTTGTGTTGCCAGAGGCTTTCCTTGACAATGCAATCGGCGCGCGGCATCAGGCTGATCATCAACACCACATCAATCAGCGTTGGATGATTGGCCAGCACCAGCACACCGCCGGCGTGGCGCAGCTTTTCAGCGTTGTGCAGCTCCACTGACATGACGCCGAGAAATTTCATTTGTCCGATAAAAAAACGAAACGCGTTATGAATGACCAGCTGAATTTTGTCGCGGCGCTTGATCGGATCGCGTTCGAATATCCGTATGAACGGAAAGGCGGTCACTGTCAGCAGCAGACCGCCCACGCTGAAACTGAGGAAACACCAGCCGGTGGCCAGCACCCGCCAGTAATAATTCAATCGCTGCATATACTGAACTGAAACAACCGTCCTCAACACCGTCGTGGACGGTAGATCGTTTGCCCGCTGAGGCCCGGCGTCACGGCCGTGGAGCCCCGGTTCGAACAAATTTTGACCAGGATTTTTTCGGATGGGCAATGCTAACGGCAGCGCCTCTATCAAACAACTTATTTTTTGCTTGGCTTTTGTCAGCAAATTTTTCGGGCAATGACCCGCTGCCAAGGCATTTGGTCATGTAGTTCCAAAAGCTCGAAGCCATGTTGCGCAAGCCAACTGGATTTCTCGCGCTGATGCCAAGCCGCGACGAAGGGTTCGTGCATGCGCTGGGCCATCAGCCGGAAATACCAGCCGCGCCAACCAAAGCGTCGCAACACCGTTTTCAGCGGCAGCTCAAGCTGGGTTGGTGATGGCTCGATCCAGGCCAGCATGCCGTTCGGTCTCAGTATGCGCTGCGCTTCCATCAGCACCTTGTCGCCATGCCGTGGCGGAATTTCATGAAACACGAAACAAGCAGCCAGCGCGTCGAAGCTGGTATCGGCAAAACCGGTCTGTTCGGCGACGCCATGTTTGAGCTTCAGATTCGGGTGTTGCCGCGCCGCCAATTGCAATAGATAAGGAGACGGCTCCAAGCCCCACACTTCAGGGATGCCGACCTGCAGCAGGCTACCGGACAAATGGCCGCCCCCGGCGCCGAGATCGAGCACGCGCGAGCAGTCTTTCAGCTTGTCTGCCAAGGCCTGCCGGGCCCGGCGCAGCTCGCCGAGCATGACATGGTCAAACGAGCGGGCATAACCGCTGGCAATGCGTTTCGAATAATTGCCGTTCGGCAAATGGTGGAATTCCTGAAATAGATACTTCGGAAAATCGGCCGTCATCGCCTGCAAGGCTTCCGGCATTTGCAGCCGGCGGGTCTGACCGCGCAGCAAGCCCCAGAACAGCCGCAGCAAACCGCCGGGCTGACGCCAACTGAGCCTATCCGGCCAGGCATCCGGCAGCTCCGCTTCACGCCAATGCGCCGCTTCATCGGCCGGCATCGCCGCATTGATCATCGCGGTGTCGTTCATGTTCCAACTCTACTCAGACGCCAGATGCCCTGCTCGGCCGGGAAATGTTGCTCACGATCTGCGCCAAGCAGGACTTTCAGCATCACTTCGGCCGGCGAGCCCTCTGTCGCCTCACCCGCTTCTCTGTTGAGTTGCCATTGCGCGGCGCTACGATCGACGACGACACCAAGCGCCAGTGCCGGCGCTTCGCCCTGTTGGTAATCGGCATAACGCTCTGGCAACAACTCTTCGGCATAGACCACGGCGACCCGTTCTGCGCGATGGCTGTTGACTCGGGCGACAGCATCGGTCAGCGCCATGACAAAAGTATCGCGACCGGCGGCAATCGCGTTCATCGGCGCCTGTGTGCCGCTGGCGATTGAAAACAGGCCGGCGCCGGTATTGTGCACTGACAGGCTGAATGCCATCGGCGACAGCGGTTCATTTTTCGCGATATCGACCAGTAACTGCACAGTCGTCTGCAGCTCGCCGTGACGTGAGGCAAACACCCAGGCATCAATGGCCTGACGCTCGGCCAGAGGCTTTGCCACTTGCAACATCAAGCGCGACAAAAACGACAGGCGCCGACGCAGCATAGGATTGACCCAGGACAGCGCCGGTTTGTCGCTGATCGGCGGTAGCGTTTCACCGGCCGCCCAGCGCTGCCAGCTCGCATGGTCTTCGGCAAAAGGCGCCCAGGCCTGCCAATCGGCAATGGCGAAATTCAACATGGATAAAACTCTTTCAGATTCATACCGCTTACCGAAACCCCATCGCCTGCACGGCGGTAAAACGCTTCAGCCGGGGAAAGCTGTCTAGCAATGACAGGCTTAGCGCCCGCGTTGTCGTCAGCAATGGATGGCGATTGGAAAACAGCTGCACCAGGCCATGAGTGACGTCCTGAACATGCTGGCTGTCCGCCAGGCGGCTATCGATAAAGGTTTGCAGCGCAGCCGGTTGTTGCCAGTCGGCACTCGCCTTCAATTGTTGCTGCAGCCAATCGGCGAACGCCATCAAATCACGCAAGGCCAAGTTGAAGCCCTGACCAGCAATCGGGTGCAGCATCGTTGCGGCATTACCCATCAACAGCAGCCGGCCCTGCCGGCGCAGCGGCGAACGGACGCGCGCCAATGGGAACACCGTTCGCTCGCCGATACGGCGTATCGCGCCGAGGCGCCAACCAAACGCTTTTTGCAACTTGGCTATCAACGCCGGTTCCGACAGTGCCTGCATGGCTTCGGCATCACCCGGCGACA
The DNA here is from genome assembly GCF_009756665.1 of Permianibacter aggregans. Classification (GTDB taxonomy): domain Bacteria; phylum Pseudomonadota; class Gammaproteobacteria; order Enterobacterales; family Permianibacteraceae; genus Permianibacter; species Permianibacter aggregans. The sequence continues at coordinate 2,652,289 of NZ_CP037953.1, read as the reverse complement.
AGGTCCAGACCAACGACAAACGGTTGCGGGTCAGCGGCAGCAGCGCCAGCGGTCCGGTTTCGGTGAAGCGTTCAAAGGCCCGGTCGCGATGCGGCTCACTGGTTTCAATATTGGCGATCAGCGCGCTCTGCCGGTAATCGAAACGCTCGACCGGCAGCCCGGCCAAGACTCGCAGGCTCGATGGCCCACCATCAGCGGCCAGTACGACACCACCTCTGACTATTTGCGTCTGACCGGACTGTGCCAGTACCAGCTCGACACCATCGACCTGCTGACTCAGCGCCGTGACGTTGCTATGACTCACGTGGGTCAAACGCGGTTGATGGCTGATCGCCTGCCACAGCGCCTGACCGAGCATGCGTAATTCAACGACCTGACCGAACGCGGCAAAGCCAAGCTCGACAGCATCAAGCGCACAGCGACCGAACTGGCCTTGATCGGAAACATGGATATGGCCAATCGGGTTGGCATCGTGAGAAATGGCCGACCAGATACCGAGCGCATCCAGCAACTGCCGGCTGACCTCGCTCAAGGCCAGCGCCCGATCATCAAAATGCGGCGCTTGCGCGACCGGTGCCGGCTGGCTGTCGACCAGCAGGATCTGCAGCGGCGTAGTGCGCAACGCCCGCGCCAGCGCCAAGCCAGTCAGACCGCCGCCGACGATGATCAAATCGTAGTGCTGCACCGTCATCGACTCAGCCGGCTTTCGCCATCAGCGTTTCAATTTCGTCGGCGTTTTTCGGCACACCATGAGTCAGCACTTCGTGACCTGTTTTGGTCACCAGCACATCGTCCTCGATGCGGATGCCGATACCCCAGAATTTCTTCGGCAGGCCCTTGGTGCCCGGCGCGAAATACAGGCCCGGCTCAACGGTCATGACCATGCCTGGCTCCAGCACCCGCGGCTGATTGTCGATTTGGTAATCGCCGACATCATGGACATCAAGCCCCAGCCAATGCCCGGTCTTGTGCATGTAGTAAGGCTTGTAGGCTTCAGCCTCGACCAGCTCGCTGACCTTGCCTTTCAGCACGCCCAGATCGACCAAGCCCTGCGTCAGCACTTTCACGGCCGTGTCGTGGATTTTGTTCCAGGTATTGCCCGGTTTGATTTGCTCAATCGCGGCCAATTGCGCTTTCAACACCCAGTCGTAAACCTTGCGCTGCAGTGGCGTGAACTTGCCATTGATGGGAAAAGTGCGGGTGATATCGGAGGCGTACCACTGGTATTCGGCACCGGCGTCAATCAACAGCAGCTCACCATCTTTCAACGCCATGTTGTTTTCGACGTAGTGCAGGATGCAGGCATTCTCGCCGCCGGCGACGATGCTGTTGTAGGCAGCGTAGCGAGCGCCATGTTTGCCGAATTCATGCAGCAACTCGTTCTCGACCTGGTCTTCGGTCATACCCGGTTTGGTCGTGCGCATTGCCCGCTTGTGGCCTTCGGCGGCGGCATGAGCGGCCTGCTTCATCAGCTTGATTTCGGCAGCCTCTTTGAATAGCCGCATATCGTGCAGGGCATGGCGCAGATCGATGATCTCGCCCGGTGCATGCACGCCTTTTTTCACTTGCGCCCTGAGCGTGTTGATCCAGGCCATCACATGATTGTCGAACTCATGGTTCTGGCCCATCGCGTAATGAATGCGTTCGCGACCTTCCATCAGGTGCGGCAGGATTTCGTCGATATCATCAATCGGAAACGCGTCATCAAAACCAAACTCGGTCGCGGCCCGAGCCGGACCATAGCGACGGCCATGCCAGGTTTCGGCGGTCGGGTCGCGATCCTGACAGAACAGCACCTGCTCGCCCTGCTCGCGGCCGGGGATCAGCACCAGCACCGCGTTCGGCTCCGGAAAGCCGGTCAGGTAGGCAAAATCGCTGTCCTGACGGAACAGGTAATGGGTGTCGCGCGAACGCACCACTTCTTTCGCCGACGGCACAATGGCGATGCTGCCTTTGCCGATCTGGCTCATCAGCCGGCGACGGCGGCGCTGGAAATCTTTGGCTTTCAACATGGCAACCTGCTGCGTAACGGTTCAAACGACGGGCCCGACCGGGCGCCGGGCGACATGCTACCTTGTGCGCGCCGTCATTGCATGCCCCAACCCGCCACACTATAGTTAGCGCGTTGTTTTACTGCCACTGCCACGCCAATGAGCCAAGCTGACATGCAAAAACTGGAATCTCAGCTCGACGAGCTTCTGGCCCAGTACCAACAATTAAAAAGCGACAACGCCCAGCTGCGCGCCCGCACGGCCGAACTGGTTGCTGAGCGCAACCGCCTGCTGGAAAAGAACGAATTGGCCAGTCACAAGGTCGAAGCGATGCTGGTCCGGCTGCGCGGCCTGGAGCTGAAGAAATGAAACAACTGACGATCCGGCTGCTCGACCGGGAAATGAAAGTGGCGGTGCCGGAAGATCAGAGCGACAGCCTGCTGCAAGCGGCCCGCAACCTCGATGCCCGGCTACGTGAATTGCGCGACGGCAACAAAGTCGCTGGCTTGGAACGTATCGCGCTACTGGTGGCACTGGATCTATCGCATGAATTGTTGCTGCAACAAGGCGGCCAGGTGCAAAACGCCGAGCTCAGTCATCGCCTGCAACGGATGCAGGAAAAAATTGACGCGACCTTGGCCAGCAACCGACAATTGGAACTGAATTAACTCTCTCCTGACTGATGTCGCGACAGCGACCTGGTCAGGCCCTGAAATCGCGTTCGCGCCCGAGTCCAGTCCGGGCGCTTCCTGCAGTGTTCGATAGCGGCGTTATGTCCTTGAGCCGATATTCGTCACTACCGGCGAGTATGCGTCGTCTGGTGTTGTGCAAGTCCGTTTCGACCGGAAAGCCTGATCCAGTGCCATGCTTGCCACCTTGGAGCCTAGGGTTCCAGGGCTACACCCGCAACGGCACAGGTGGGAAGCGTCTTTTAATTTCGGCTAAACAGCCCCCTCTATGACTTCGACGATAAACCAACAAAAAGCGGCGATACGAAGTCAGATGCGCAGCAAGCGCCGGAGCTTGAGCGCCAGCGAAAAGCTGATTGCTGCCGAACGCTTCAGCGGCCGCGCGCTGCGCGACTCAGCAATACGCCGGGCCCGACACATTGCCATTTATCTCGCCTTTGATGGCGAACTGGATCTGTCGATTCTGACCGATGCACTGCTGGCCGAAGGCAAAGCCGTTTACCTGCCTGTGCTCAGCCGTTTCACGCCGCCGCGCCTGCGTTTCACCCGTTACCAGCCCGGCATGGCCATGCGGCCAAACCGCTACGGCATTCCGGAGCCGGTGCGTCGGCAGTTCAAACCTTTGCGCGAATTGGATGTCGTGCTGATGCCGCTGACCGCATTCGACGCCCATGGCGGCCGGCTCGGTATGGGCGGCGGTTTCTACGACCGAACCTTTCCGGTGCGCACGATGGGCAGTTTCGAGAAACCGAAATTGATTGGCGTTGCCTATCGCTGGCAGCAGGTCGAGGTGCTGCCGGTTGAGGCGCACGATCGGCGTGTGCACCGGGTGCTGACCGACTAGAAGCCACCTCAAAAATGCCTGGAGCTCGGCGAGGTGCGCGAATGCGGTGCTCGGAAAAATTCGCCGGGAGCGAATTTTCGTGTAACCCGAAGGGTGAACCACATGGATGTGGTGAGCAGTCCTTATTTACTACCTGTAAACTCCGGTTCCTCCGCCCCTATTCGCGCACCTCGCTGTCGCCCGGACTATTTTTGAGATGGCTTCTAGAAATTGCAGGCAATAAAAAACCGGACCATCGGAGAAACGATGTTCCGGTTTTGTTATTTCGGCACCCCAATCAGCGTGCGCTAAGACTGACGTCCTGGCTAGTCGCTGCCGCAAATCCCGTTGCTACCTGAGCTGAACCCTCAGGCGCTGAGTCCATCAGCACTGAGCTGGCTATCACACCAACGAGGAGCACGATCGCGAGAACCCATAACAGGTCCGGTTTACGCTTGATCATGACTCCAACCCACCCTCACTTCTTGGCAAAGCTTACAAAGCCGTACCTTGTTCTTTGTTGTTGACTTCACTGTCGGACCATACGACTTATCCGAGCAGTGAGTATGCGACTGTACACGTGTGCAATACGGTGATGCAATTCTAATTTCTTGCTTTTTTTATCCATTTCGGCTAGCGGAATTTCGTCACGAAAACGTCATGATTTGCCGTGTTTTTTAGCGCAGAACACGATATATGGTGTTGCTTATTTTTCAGACAACGACATATGCCCGTTGCCAATCAATATTCATCACCATCACCAGCGCTGAAATCGAAAAATAAATTTGAACAAGGAGAAAATAGTGATGCCACTGGTTCGCCCCCTGAGCCCCGACCACGACCAGGAAGTCGCCGAGCTGGCGACGTTCTTCAACGAAACGCTCGGCTTTTGCCCAAACAGCGTGCTGACCATGCAGCGTCGCCCCGCTATCGCCAAAGCCTTTATCGAGCTGAACAAGGCGGTAATGAAAAACGAAGGCCGGGTGAGCAGCGAACAGAAGCGGCTGATCGGCTACCTGACCTCAGCCAATGCCGGCTGCCGCTACTGCCAGGCTCATACGATACTGGCCGCGCACCGCTACGGCGGCAGCGACGAGCGACTGGAAAATATCTGGGCGTTTCGCGACAGCCCGCTCTATACCGAAGCCGAAAAAGCGGCGTTCGAATTCGCGCTGGCCGCCTCAAGCGTACCGAATGCCGTCGACGAAACGATTCAGGCCAGCTTGCGCGCGCATTGGGACGATGGCGAAATCGTCGAAATCCTTGGCGTCGTCGCACTGTTTGGGTACCTGAACCGCTGGAATGACAGCATGGGCACTACCTTAGAGGACGACGCTGAGCAGGCTGGTAAGCGTTGGTTGGGCGCAAGCGGCTGGCAGCGTGGTAAACACCAGTAGTCGATATGCGCCGGGGCCGCAAAACGGCCGAATTGTTTGTCCAGTTTTTTGTCGTAAGTGATGCCATCGGTTTGGCATGCTGAACCGGTGGCTAACGGAGCACTGATGATGAACACCGCACTCGCTTTCAACGATGAATACTGGCAAGCCTTTGTTGCCGCTGACGCCGATTATGACGGCCTGTTCTGGGTTGGCGTCGAAACGACCGGTATTTTCTGCCGACCGTCCTGTCGGGCTCGCAAACCACTGAAGCAGAATTGCCAGGTGTTCGATGCCAGCGAGCAGGCGCTGGAAGCCGGCTTTCGACCCTGCAAGCGCTGCAAGCCGGAACTGTTGGCACACGAACATCCTCGCTGGGTACAGCGGGTACTGAACGCATTGCATGAGCATCCAGAGCACCGCCTGAAGGACGAGGACGTTGCCGCGCTGCATGTCTCGCCGGTGCGCTTGCGTCGTTATTTTCATCGCCGTTATCAATGCACCTTTCAGCAATGGCAGCGTCAGCAGCGGGTCAGCATTACGAGCCAAAAAATGCGCGAAGGGGCTCGCTTGAGTGAAGCCGTTACCGGCTTTCAAAGTGAAGGAGGCTATCGGGCGGCGCTGAAAAAGTTGATCGATGCACCGAACCAGCACAGCAGCACAGTCATGGCCATTCAACACTTGAGCACGCCGCTCGGCGATATGCTGGCCGGTGTCATTGATGGCCAATTGGTGCTGCTGGAATTTGTTGTCAAACAGCGCCATCTGCGCCAATTGAAAATTGCCCGGCGCTTATTTCAAGCCAGCCTGATCGAACAGCGCAGCGCCCTGCATGAAACCCTGCAACAACAACTGAATGAGTATTTCGCCGGCACACGGAAAAATTTTTCCATTCCGCTGCAAACACCCGGCACCGAATTCCAGCAAAAAGTCTGGCAGCAATTGCAGGCGATTCCTTATGGCGAAACCCGCGCCTATCAGGCGCTGGCAGAAAACGTGGGAGTTGCCGGCGCCAGTCGCGCGGTCGGCACCGCCAATGGCGCCAATCGCATTGCGATTCTGGTGCCCTGTCATCGAGTCATCAACAAATCCGGCAATCTTGGCGGTTATGGAGGCGGCCTGCGGCGCAAGTCGCAGTTGTTGGCATTGGAACGCGAAGGCCACGTTAAGTAGGGTCTGGTCAAGCTCCGGTGAACACGGCACACTGCGGCGACAATAAGGACATGGAGCAAACTGAATGGATGCCTCTCGCGCGATGGCTGACAGCCCGATGGTTTCTTACCCGCGCTATCACAGTCTGGACTTGATTCGCGGTGTTGCCGTGCTGGCAATTCTGATCGTCAACATCTGGGCTTTTGCGATGCCGCTGGCCGCTTACGCCAATCCCCCGGTCTGGGGCGACTTGACTGGCGCCAATAAAACCGCCTGGCTGCTCAGCTATGTGCTGGTGCAGGAAAAATTCATCACGATTTTTTCGATCATGTTCGGTGCCGGTGTCACGCTGTTTGCCGAGCACGCCGAAAGCAAAGGTCAACCAGCCGCCAGCCTGCATTACCGGCGCATGGCGACGCTGCTGTTGTTCGGATTGATTCACGCCTACGGCATCTGGTCCGGCGATGTGCTGGTGGCTTACGCGATACTCGGCATGATCGTTTACTGGTTTCTGCCGCTGCGTTCGCGCGGCATTTTGCTCAGCGCCAGTGTGCTGGTGGCGATCAGTCTGTTGCTGATTCTGCTGTTCGGTTTTTCGATGCAAAAAATGCCGGCCGAAGATCTGGCCGAGATGCGTAACTTCTGGTCGCCGAGTCAGGAAGCCATCACTCAGGAGCTTGCCAGTCTGCGCGCCGATTACCTGAGCCAGATCCCGGTAAGAGCGAAAAACACCTTTGAATTGCAGACGATGGTCTTCAGCTTTTACAGCTTTCGTTTGCTGGCCCATATGTTGATTGGCGTCTGGCTTTATCGCAGCGGTTTTCTGGCAGGTAGGCTCAATGACAGCGCGTATGTCGGCGTCATGCTGGCCGGTTTCGGTATCGGTTTGCCGATGGCCTATACCGGCGCCAATCAATTGCTGGTGCACGATTTTGCCTTTGATTACGCGATGGGTACCGGCCAGCTCTGGAACAATATCGGTTCGCTGCTGATGGCGTTTGGCTACATGAGTTTGTTTTTGCTGTGGCATCGCCGTGGCGGCCTGAACGCGGTTCGCCGGGCGCTGGAAAATGCTGGCCGAATGGCATTCACGATTTATCTCAGCAGCAGCATCATCTGTTCACTGATTTTCTATGGCCATGGTCTTGGCCTGATGGGACAGATGGAACGTTGGCAGCAGTTGGTGCTGGCGCTGACCATCTGTTTGCTGCTAACGGTGTTCGCGGCATTCTGGCTGCAGCACTACAAACAAGGGCCGCTGGAGGCGTTATGGCGCCGGCTGACCTATGGCCGCCGCGCTTCGTCAACAATTCCGCACAGCGTTCAAGACAAGCCGGGCCTGAATCCGTAACATAGCTGGCACCTGCGCCGGTCCTGTGTTGAGCATGGCTGGCGATTTTCGTGGACAGCGGGTTGTGGCGTGATTCGATTTTCGGAAATCAGCAAGCGTTATGAGAGTGGCCATGAAGCCCTGCGACGCTTGAGCTTTGAACTGCAGGAAGGCGAAATGGCTTTCCTGACCGGCCATTCCGGCGCCGGCAAATCAACGGTACTGAGATTGATTGCCTTGATGGAGCGGCCAACGCAAGGCCAGCTCTGGATCGGCGGTCAGAACCTGACCCGTATCCATCGCCGCGGCATTCCGTATGTGCGCCGGCAAATCGGCATGATTTTCCAGGACCACCGCTTATTGTTTGATCGCTCGGTATTCGACAATGTCGCGCTGCCGCTGGTGATCGCCGGTTTTCCGCATCGGGAAATCGGCAAGCGGGTGCGCGCCGCGCTCGATATGGTCGGGCTGTTATCAAAAGAAAAAAACAAACCGATCATGCTCTCCGGTGGTGAACAACAACGCGTCGGCATCGCCCGCGCCGTGGTCAACCGACCGCCGATTCTGCTTGCCGACGAACCGACCGGTAACCTCGACCCGCAATTATCGGCCGAGATCATGGGCCTGTTCGCGAAATTCAATCAGGTCGGTTGCACCGTGTTAATTGCTTCGCACGATCTGGATTTGATCGAGGCGATGGGCAAACGCATCATCAGTTTGAAAAACGGCTTGCTGCAACGCGATGGCGCGGAGGTGTTTGATGTCTGAACCACGCGATAGCGGCGCCGTGTTTGCCCGCCCAAGTTGGCAGTCGCGTTTTCGCATGTGGCTGCTCGGCCACCGCGAAGACAGTAAACGCAGCCTGCACGAATTGTTGCGCACGCCGCTGAACACCTTGCTGACCATTTTGGTCATCGCCGTCGCTGTGGCGCTACCAACCGGTCTGCAGGTGTTGCTGAAAAACGCCGAACAAGTCGCCGGCAGTTTTCAGGGCTCTAGCCAAATCACCTTGTATTTGAAACTCGATTTGCCGGAAGCCAAAGGCTATCAACTGACGCAAGAGTTAAAGCGCGACAACGACATCGCCACGGCGACGTTCCAAACTCGCGAAGAAAGTCTGTTGGAATTCAAAACGCTGTCCGGTTTTGGCGATGCGCTCGACTATCTCGAAGACAATCCACTACCAGCCGTGATCACCGTGCAGCCAACGCAGCTGGCCAGCACACCGGAAGCCGCGGAAAAATTGTTGAAGCGTCTGCGCGCGTTACCGGAAGTCGAAGAAGCCCAGCTCGATTTGGCCTGGCTCAGAAGGCTTTATGCGCTGATGTCGGTCGGCGAGCGCATCGCGACAGCACTGGCCATCGGCTTGGGCCTGGCCGTTATCCTGATCATCGGCAACACCATTCGCCTCGCGATTGAAAATCGCCGCGCCGAGATCGAAGTGATCAAACTGGTCGGTGCCACCGACTCGTTTATCCGTCGGCCGTTTATGTACTCGGGTATCTGGTTCGGGCTGCTCGGTGGGCTGATGGCGACTATCCTGGTCACCGCGACGATTTGGTGGTTGGACGATCCGGTCCGTGAGCTCGCCGGGCTTTATCAATCCAGCTATCAGGTCAAAGGTCTGGGATTCACTGACAGCCTGCGGGTGCTGCTGTTCGCGACCTTACTGGGCCTTGGCGGCTCGATTGTCTCGGTCAATCGCCATCTGAAGGATATCGAACCGCGCTGAAGCGCAACCATGGGTTCTACACTTAGGCAACCGCTTCAATGCGACCGCCTGAGGAAACGCGAACAACATGGATTGGCTGAAACGCCGTTTGGAACCCCTGCGCCAGTGGCTGCCTTTTTTGCCGGCAGTCAATCAGGTGGCGGAGATCCAGTCCGGCATGGTGCGTCCCGCCGAGCTGCAATGGCATTTGGCCGAGCAGCTGGAAGCCTTGCCTGAACGACTGCAACAAGCACTGCAAGTCGAGCCGCTGGCCGCCGGTGACTCGCGCTTTGTCGGGCGGGAAAAGGCCATCGAGCAACTGCAAAAAAGCCTTGATGACTGGCAGCGTGAACGGCCATCGCTGACCGCCATCATCGCGCCCAATGGCGCCGGCATGACTAGCCTGATTAACCAAGTACGTGGCAGCCTGCCGTCGCAACAAAAATCGTATTACCTGAGCCTGGCGCAGCGTTTCCTTGAAACCGATGACGTCATGGCTTTGTTCAACAGCTTATTCAAACTGCCGAGAGCGGCAGAAAACATCGACGACCTGATTGTGCTGGTCAATGACCAGCCGCGCGCCATCGTTTTCATCGACGACGGCCATATGCTGCTGGCCCGGCGCATGGGCGCCAAGACGGCACTGGAAGCCTTCATGGCGGTGCTGGTTGCCAGTCAGAAACAACACTGCTGGATCATCGCCTGTGCCAACCAGGCGTGGCGGCGGCTGGTGTTCACCCACCAACTCGATCGGTATATGCAGCGCCAGATCGAACTCGATTATTTGAGCGAGTCGGAGTTCGTCGAGGCCATCGAACAACGCCTGCCGGACGGGCAGTTCCCGTGGGCAGAGCGGGAAAACAAAAAAGAAGACGAGGACGACCCGCTGCCCGACATGCTGAAGCCGATTTACAAGCTATGCAGCGGCCAAATCGAACTGGGATTGTTCTTCCTGGCCGATGCCCTGAGCGTTAACGACAAGCAGCAACTTTGTCTGGAAAAACTGGCTGTGCTCGACGTCAACGGCCTCGGCGGCAGTGATGTCGAGGAGCAATTCACGCTGGCGGAGATTTTTCTGCACGGCGGCCTGACCGAGTTGGAGCATCGGCACATGTTCCGCTTGAGCAGAGAACAAAGCTTGTTGCGTCTGGACCGCCTGCACCGGCTCGGTGTGCTGACGCTAAGCCGGACGCCGGGCGCCGAAACCAGCAACCGTTATCGACTGAATCCGCTGCTAACCCAGGCCACGGTCAAACAACTGGAACACAGCAACCGGCTATATTGAAGCGATTGACGATAGGGCATCAATAAACCGCCCATCGGGAGGCAAACATGGAAGAAAAAGTCATCGAGCAATTCTTTGAATTGCTGTCATGGCGCAAGCTGCTCAACACCGCAGCCGTGCTAATCGTTACCTGGCTGGTGCTGATTGTGCTGGAAAAGGCGGTTTCCCTTCTGGCCGAACGCTTTCCGCGTTACCGGCAAGTGCCCAATCGCTTCTATCCGCTAGCGCGGGTGTTCATTTGGGGGGTGATCACGATTTTCGTCATCGTCGTGATTCTCGACCCACCGGATACCGTGCTGTTCACGCTGCTTGGATCCACTGGCCTGGCGATCGGTCTGGCGGCCCAGGACGGGCTGCGCAATATGTTGGCCGGATTGATGATCATGTTCAATCCGCCATACCGGGTCGGCGACATGATCGAGCTGGCCGGTCATTACGGCGAGGTGATCAAGCTCGACTGGAGCGTCACCTGGCTGCGCACTTTCGATGACAGCGTGGTCATGGTGCCGAACGGCGAAATCCTGAAAAACACCGTTTCCAACAGCAGCGCGGGTTCGCTCGATGAGCTGGTCAAAGTGGAAATTGATATTCCGGTTCAGGCAGATCACCATCAGGCCATCGCACTGGCCAAGGAAGCGGCAGCCTGCTCGCCTTACGTATACCTGAAGAAACCTATCATCGTGATAACCAGCACCCGCTATGAATTCGGCCGGCCGCTGGTACGCTTGACACTCAAAACCTATGTCATGGATGTGCGGCTGGAACGGCGCTTTGCCAGCGATATCACCGAGCGGGTGCTTGATGCCTATAAGGAAGCTGGCATCCTGCCCTCACTGGCAGCCTGAAGCGGGCTTTGATCAAAGTTTGTTACCAATCGGATTTGGAACTTCGGCCGATCTCTAGCACTCTCACTGCCAGAGTGCTAAATTGGATCTTGAACCGGTCGGTAAAGCCGGATTCTCAAAAAGGAGTACGAGCTAACTATGAGCAAAACAATGGCTATGGTACCAGTTGTCCCCCAGGGCAGCCTGGATGCCTACATCACAACGGTGAACTCGATGCCGATTCTGTCGGCCGAGGAAGAGCACAGCCTGGCGCTGCGCTTTACCGAGCAAGGTGATCTGGAAGCCGCGCGCCACCTGGTGCTGTCGCACCTGCGCTTTGTTGTGCATATCGCCCGTTCCTACAGCGGCTATGGTTTGCCCCAAGGCGACCTGATCCAGGAAGGCAATATCGGCCTGATGAAGGCGGTCAAACGCTTCAACCCGAATGTTGGCGTGCGCCTGGTATCGTTCGCGGTGCATTGGATCAAAGCCGAAATCCATGAATACGTGTTGAAGAACTGGCGTATCGTCAAGGTTGCGACAACCAAGGCCCAGCGCAAACTGTTCTTCAACCTGCGCAAAGCCAAGTCCGGCAGCAACTGGCTGACGCACGAGGAAACCAAGGCGATTTCCCGCGATTTGAACGTGCCGGAAGAAGAAGTGCGGCGGATGGAGCAACGGCTCTATTCACGCGACGCCAGCTTTGATGCCCCGACCGACGCCGGCGATGAAGACGCCTTCGCGCCAGAGCATTATCTCGAAGACAATCGCTACGACCCGGCGATAGCGCTGGAAGAAGGTCAGTACCAGTCGCACCGCGAAGACCAGCTGCATGTGGCCCTCGCCGGCCTCGATGCCCGCGCCAAAGACATTCTGCAGCGTCGCTGGTTGGCTGAAGACAAGGCCACCTTGCAGGATCTGGCCGATGAATACGGCGTTTCCGCCGAGCGCATCCGGCAGATTGAAAACGCCGCGATGAAAAAGCTGAAATCCGCGATTCTGACCGCGTAAAGCAAACTCATCGAAAAGGCCGCGCAAGCGGCCTTTTTTGTTGCCTACCAAACCATCTCCTGCAACGTCCAAGACCAATAGGTTCAGCATCCGCTCAGCCTAGTAGGCGCAACGTGGGTAACGGCGGATGACCAATGGCACTGTTTGGCGCGTGCCCTGTCACCTAATCTAGCCAGCATCCAATCACAACTCATTACTGCAGGAGCAAAGCAATGAAACTTCCTCTTTTCAGCGTGTTGGCCTTGGCGTTGGCCAGTACCAGCCAGGCCGATATCCAGAGCGATTTTGACGCGCAAAATTACACAGCAGTAAAAACGGCGGCGAAAAAGCTATTGACGGAAAGAGCCAGCAAAGCCGAAGGACATTACTGGCTTGGTCGAGTCGCCGCTCGCGAACAAGATTACGAAACGGCCGTCGATGAACTGGAAGAAGCGGTAGATTTGAACGACAACGAGCCACGCTATCACAGCGCATTTGGACAAGCCGCTTGTACCTTGGCGCAGCAAGTATCGTTTTTCCGACAACCGGGCCTTGCCTCCGATTGTCTCAGCAGTTTCAAGAAAGCCGTCGAGCTGGCGCCCGATGATCTGGACGCCCGCCAATCCCTGATGAAGTTCTACCTCGGTGCGCCCGCCATTGCCGGCGGCAGTGAAGAAAAAGCCATGGAACAAGCGAAGGAAATCGGCAAGCGCGATGGTGTGCGCGGCGCTTCGGCGATGGCTTCGGTTTACGAGCATCAGCAAGACTGGAGCAAGGCTGTGGAGGTGCTTGATCAAGCGATTGCGGCCAGCAGCGAACCGCGTCGTTTGCAGTTCCGCAAGGCGTTGGTGATGCAACGTCAGCAGGATTGGCCTGGCGCCTGGAAACTACTGAATGAGCTGCAGCAAAGCGATGACAACGATGCCGATGTCGTTTACCAGACCGGTCGCACCGCGCTGATGTCGGAAAATCCAGAATGGTATCCAGCCGGCAGCGAAGCCTTGCAACGCTATTTGGCGATGGAAGTCGATGAGACGCGCTCACCAAGCAAAGCCTGGGCAGCACTGCGTTTAGGACAGTTGCTAGATAAAATGGGCAATCGCCGAGAAGCGGATACTTACTTCGAACTGGCCGCGAAAGACAAGAAAGACGAACAACTGCAAAAAACGCTTAAAGAGCGGGCGCCAAAATAGCAAAAGCGTCGTCCCTTGGATTGGTTGATTTGTCCAACTTGGACTAGCATTAGGCTTAGCATCATGTGAATTTTCACGATCAAAAGCCGAACGCGGTGCGGCCTGTCAGCGCCGCATCACGAGTCCCGGATAAGTCAATTTAATGGGGGTGGCGAATGCGACATTCGATTGGGTTAACGCTGATTCTGCTTTTCTTGAGCGCCTGTGGCGGCGGCGAACCCGCCAAAACCGAGAGTGCAGAAACAGCAGAGCAAGCCGCTGCCACGGCGGCGGAAACTGCCAGTGCCGAAACGGCAAAAAGCGAAGCGCAAGCGGCGACCGGCGATTGCCAACTGACACTCGGCTGGGAATCTTATGAGCCGTATCAATTCCGTGATTTGAACGGCGATGTGCGCGGCCTTGATGTCGATGTCGTCACCGCAATTGCCGAACGCGTCGGGTGCAAAATCACCTACCAGCAAGGCGAATGGCGTGAACTGCTCGATGGCATCAAGTCCGGCAAACTGGATCTGATTGCCTCGGCCACCCGCACCGAAGACCGTGAGGAATACGCCTACTTCTCCGACCCTTATCGCGAAGAAGCGTTTTCGCTTTACGTGCGCGCCGGCGAAGCCAATAAGTGGGCGGCGAAGTCCATACGCGAAATGGTGCGCGACAAAAATATGCGCATTGGTTTGATCGACGGCTACGTTTACGGCGGGGTAATTGAGGATTTACTCGGCGAACCGGAACTGGCTCCGCATTTCATTTCCGCGTCATTCTCCGAAAGTCACGCCGCCAATCTGCTGGACGGAAAAATCGATGGCCTGATGGAAGATGCCTACGTTGCCGAAGCGATGATTCAACGCAAAAATCTTGGTGATCGTATCGAGAGGCTGCCGTTCAATTATCATAAGGGCGATGTCGCCATCATGTTCAGCAAGCAATCCGTGCAACCGGACTTGGTGCAACGATTCAATGAAACCATTGCTGCCATGAAATCGGACGGAAAGCTGGAAGCAATCTCGTCACGATACAAGAAAAAGTAGCGCATTTATCCCCTGCCTGTCGACATGTTCATGGCAGTACTCCTGAACATGTCGCCTTGCGCTTTTACCTCAAAGCCAATGTTTGCCTGTCAGCAAAACAACACACCGAAGCGATACAACATTCATTACAACGGCAATTCGATCTGAGGCGGTTTCGGCGTTTCATGCGGCAAGGTGATGGCAGGCAGGTTGATGCGAAATAGCGTGCCTTTGCCCGGCTCCGATTCCACCTCGAAACTGCCTTTCAGTTGATCGGTGATGATGAAGTACGACACCGACAAACCGAGTCCGGTGCCTTTGCCTTCCTCCTTGGTCGTGAAAAACGGTTCGAATACCCGCTTGCGTACTTGCTCTTCCATGCCAGGACCATTATCAACCACTTCGGTGACCATCAAATGATCGCGGCGGAAAATACGGATGCGTATCCACGGGTCGGCCTGGTTCACTTCCGACATGGCCTGCGCGGCATTGGTCAGCAGGTTCAAAAACACTTGCTCCAATTGATTGCGCTGGGCGCGCACCGGCGACAAATCGACGGCGTAGTCACGCTCAATGCGGATCTGGCGAAAATCGAAATGGCGTTTCTGGTTGTAATCGGTCGCGGCCAAGCGAATCGCTGAATCCATTGCCTGAGGGATATCGACATTGACCAAGTCGCCGGAACCGGGCCGGGCGAATGACAGCATATCGGTGACAATCGCTGCCGCCCGCTCACCAGCATCGCGAATGCCAGCAAGAAATTCCGGAATGCGTTGTTGTTCGAGATAGCGACGCATCACGGCCAAATCGAGTTCGTGCTGGCGGGCGATATCGTGATTGCGCGGCCACTTCTCACTCAAGCGCCTTTCAATGTTTTGCGTGCTTTGAATAATGGCGCCAAGTGGATTATTGATTTCGTGGGCCATACCGGCCGCCAAACCACCGAGCGACAGCATTTTTTCCGACTGCATCAGCAGTTGTTCCATACGCACTTTTTCGGTGATGTCATCAACCCGGATTACGACACCGCGGCCTTTGACTTTCAACGGGTAGATCACGACATCAAACAAATACGGACGATCGTGAATTTTTGCTTGAATACGCGTGGCAAAACGCTCCTGCCCGAACTTGGTCGCTTCGGTCATGCTGTCGATATGGTGATCGAAATACGGCAACAGACTTTTCAGCGATTTGCCCTCGGCTTGCAGCGCGCTGATGCCGGTCAGTTCGACCGCTTGCTGATTCCAGTGGGTAACGCGGCGCTGCGGATCGATGGTGATGATGATCGACGGCATGTAATTGATGATGTCGGATAACAAACTAGACATTTCCCGCGCATGTCGCTCGGCTAAGTTGCGTTCGTGTACGCGTTTTTGCAGCTCCTCTGTGCGCTCCAGCATCCGTGTTTCGAGCAGGTTGCGCGCCCGCTCCACCGCCGCTTTTGATTCCTGCAAGGCATCTTCAGCCTGACGGCGCACAGAAATATCGCGAACAATTTCGATCAAACACGGCTGATCATGCCAATAAGCTTTGCGCACCCGGCTCTCAATCGGGAAACGATGTCCGGAACGGGTTCGATACCAGCTTTCATAGCTGATCGTGCGGCCACGTTCGAGGTAGAAACGAGTGTGCGGATGTTGGCGCAGATAGCACTCGATATCGATGTCCCAGAGGGTGTGACTGAGCAACTCCTCGCGGCTGTAGCCGAGTAACTCACAGGCGCGCCGGTTGGCGTCGATAATGCGACCATCCATCGCGCTGATCAGCAGCATGTCGGCGGCGCCTTCCATAAACGCCAGGAAATTGCGCTCAAGGTTTTCCAGCATTTTTTTGCTGCTGCGCGCCCGGTAGATGGCGTAGCCGACCAGCATGCTGACGAAAATAACCGTGCCAAACGCGCTCCACTGGTACCAACCGCCGAAGAGATCGCGTGGATGGCTGATCACGTCCAGCGCGATCAACACCTCGTCAAGCAGGGCCAACACACCGATGACGACCAGCAGGATCGTCAGCGTGCGCCAGGGTTGGGAAAGCGGTTTGCTTTTATTCGCCATCGTCGGCTTTCGGCAATTCGGATCCAACAAGCCTAACCGAGAAAGCCGGTTCGGCCAACGGCTTCCGATCCGGGCTTCGCTATGCAACAATCGACCGGTCACCACGCCAATGGAATCCCGCCATGCCGATGCTCAAGAACCTAGAAGACACACGCGATCGTTTTGGTGGCCGTCTGGAGGCGATTGACCGCTGGCTCGACAGCCGCAAGGACCTGCTGGTGCGCTTTCTGGCACTGACCAAAACCCGGGAGAACCCCGGTGCCCTGCCGGCCAGAGCCGATATCAGCCATTTCTTCGACAGTCTGGTGGATTACGTTTCCGCCGGTCATTTCGAGATATACGAGGAGCTGCTGGAAAAAGCCGAGCATGCCGGCTCCGAGGCGATGGCGCTGGCCAAGCAGTTGTTCCCGCGCTTTTCCGAAAGCACTGACACGGTGCTGGCCTTTACTGACCGCTACGCGGATGCCACAGATGAATTCATGATGGCCCATTTCGATCGGGATTTGGCCAAACTCGGCGCCGATCTGACCGAGCGGTTTGAACTGGAAGATCGATTGATTTCGGCCTTGTTTGCCGACCAGGGCGAAGCGGCCTGAGTCGAGTGGCGGGTAATAAAAAAGCGGCTGATTAGCCGCTTTTTTATTTCACTCAGTATGTGCTCAATGCGTCTGTCGGAATACCACGTCTTTATGTTTATCAAGCTCCTGGTCGATGCGACCGGTGATAAACATCCAGAACATCTTGTAATCGGCCAGCAGAGACCAGCCGGGATAGGTAAACGTCGCTGGCCGGTTTTTCTCGATGACGAAGTGACCAAACCAGGCCGGACCATAGCCGACAATCAACACCAACCAAATCCAAGCCCAAGCCTGTAGCGCAATGATGGCGATCAGCGAGCCAGTGGCCAGCGCGGTACCGAAATAATGCACCGCGCGACAGGCGGGTAAACGATGTTCAGCCAGATAATACGGCCAGAATGCGTCAAAACGCTGCAAGTCTTTCGGCGTCATCGTTTACCTCCCGGAAGCTTAGTGGGCGTGGCCGTCACCTTCGCTATGTTGTTGCACATCCAGCAATTCGACTTCGAAAATCAGCGCAGCGCCCGGCGGAATCGTGTCACCAGCACCACCTTCGCCATAGGCGAGGTCGGAAGGAATCGCCAGCTTGTACTTGGCACCTTTGCTCATCAGCTGCAGCGCTTCAGTCCAGCCTTTGATCACCTGACCAACGCCAAAGGTTGCTGGCTGACCGCGATCGTAGGAGCTGTCGAACTGGGTGCCGTCGATCAGCGTGCCGCGGTAGTGAACCACAACGCGATCATCCGGCTTCGGATAGGTTTTGCCGTCGCCTTCCTGCTGCACAATATAGCGCAGGCCGCTGTCGGTCTTCTTGACACCTTCCCGGGCATCGAACTCGGCGAAGAAAGCTTCGTTCTTGCCTTTGCTGGCGGCGGCCATTTCATTCTTCTTGGCTTCGGCGCGCGTTTCCAAATCGGCACTGAATGCCTGCATCGCGGCCATTTGCTCTTCTTCGGTCAGTGCCACTTGGTCTTTCAGGCCATCATGGAAACCTTTGATCAACAGCTCTTCATTGACCTCAACGCCGAGGTCAGTCAGCTGCTTCAGGCTGCTTTTCACTTGCATGCCCTGACGCGACGCAAAGCCATACAGGGCGCGCTCGGCATCAGTTTTGAATTCGACTTTGCTTGGCATGCTGACTTCCCCCGAGGCGGCCATGCCGCCATTTTTTACTGCGTAGTAGCCGGCACCGGCGATCACCACGGCCAGGCCAACCCCGGCAATAATCATTCGACTCACGTTTGTCTCCTTATGGGTTGTGCCATCGGCAATGGGCACAAGTGGGACGACATGCTACCTGCAGCGCCGGTAAAAAGCCAAAACCTGTTGCCCAAAACGCCGCTATGATCGGTGGCGGCGGCAGTCATCGCAGGAACGACCAATCGTGAAAACTCGGTTCAAGCACAAACCGCTCGTTGAGCGGGAATCGCTCTACTACCTGTTTTATCTGTTGTTCTTGCTGTTTCATCATGCGTTCCGGCCATTTTCCTGGAGCTATCTGCTGCTTGATGTCGTGGTCATTCTGGCCTTCGTGCCGCTATTCATCTGGGGTTACCGGCAACCCTGGCCGCGACTCTGGCTGCCGGCGACGCTGATGTTTGGTTTTGGCCTGGCGGTCGCGGAATACAATCCAGGAGCCTGCACGTTTTTTATCTACGCGGCAGCGCTGGCTCGTGGCTATCCGGTTTTACGGCATGGTATTGCACATGTGCTGGCTATTGTGAGTGCAGTCGGTGTCTGGACCTTGCTGGTTGAACCGCCACTGTATGTCTGGCTGCCAGGCATGGCGATTTCGCTGTTCATTGGTCTAATCAATGTTATGGAAGGCATGCGCGAACGCCATCGCGATGCCCAGCTAAAGCAGCAGGAAGAAATCGAATATTTGGCCACCGTTGCCGAGCGTGAGCGCATCGCCCGCGACCTGCATGACTTGCTTGGCCATACCCTGTCACTGATCACGCTTAAAGCCGAGTTGGCCGGTAAATTGATTGGTCAGGACAGCGAACGCGCCCGTAGCGAAATCAAGGATATCGAACAAGCCGCTCGCACCGTGTTACAAGAAGTGCGCGAAGCCGTGCGGGGGTTTAGAGTCGGTAACTTGCAACAGGAGTTGAAACGCATTCAACAGGCGATGGATGTTGCCGGCATACGCGTCAATGTGCAGTGGAGTAACGCGCCGTTACCGCCGCCGGTCGAGAACGTGCTCTGTTTTATTTTGCGCGAAGCAGCAACCAATGTGCTGCGTCATGCCGGCGCCCGCGAACTGAACATTCAATTGCAGGAGCACGCTAACGAAGTGCAGTTGCGCATTGAAGACGATGGCGACAAACCGGTGCGCGAAGAAGGCAATGGTCTGCGTGGCATGCGCGAGCGGGTAGCATTGTTGAACGGCGTGTTCGAATTCATCAGCGGCCGCGGCCATACCGTTGTCGCCCGCCTGCCGAAAGAGGCAAACGCATGATCAAGGTGCTGCTGGTCGAGGATCAGGCGATGGTGCGTGGCGCGTTAAAAGCGCTACTGTCCTTGGAGGCGGATATTGAAATCGCCGGTGATGTCGGCAACGCCACCGAAGCCGAGCAATGGCTGGCAAACCACGCCTGCGATATCGTGCTGACCGACATTGAACTCAGCGGCGAAAGCGGTCTTGATCTGGCGAAAGCCATTCAACAACAGCACAGTGATATCCGCACGATTATCGTCACGACTTTTGCCCGTAGCGGCTTTTTGCGGCGCGCACTTGATGCCGGTGTTCGTGGTTATTTATTGAAAGATGCGCCAGCACAACAGCTGGCCGAAGCCATCCGCAGTATTCATCGCGGTGGCCGCCTCATCGATCCGGAATTGGCGGCAGCGGCCTGGGAGGAAAGCGATCCGTTGACCGAACGCGAACGCGCGGTATTGCGGCAAGCCGCCGAAGGTTTCAGCACCGCCGAAATCGCCGACAAGATTCATTTGTCGGAAGGCACCGTGCGCAATTATCTATCGGAAGCGATGGCGAAACTGGGCGCGAAAAATCGCGTCGATGCAGCGCGTTTGGCGCGCGAAAAAGGTTGGTTGTAGGTCCGGATTCCTCAGGATTTAACCGGACATTTCTCAAAAAAGCTACGCCAAACTCGGCGCGACAAACCCGGCCGGCAAGTGATAACAATCAAGC
This sequence comes from Permianibacter aggregans, assembly GCF_009756665.1. GTDB lineage: Bacteria > Pseudomonadota > Gammaproteobacteria > Enterobacterales > Permianibacteraceae > Permianibacter > Permianibacter aggregans. The sequence goes on along the minus strand of NZ_CP037953.1, from coordinate 2,632,132 downwards.
AAGGCACTTAAGCTGGATTTGATATCGATGTTGACCGAAAGGTCGTCAAATTGGCCAACCAATTGCTCCAGTTCCTGATAAAGATTTTTCTCCAATGCCAATTCAGCGGCTTTCAAGGCCTGATAATAATCTTCGTTGGGCCAGCGATTTTTGTTTTGTATGCGCAGCCGGCGCAATTGCTCTAGCTCGCCACGTAACGCCGCGGTTTGTTGTAACAGGGCCGTCCAATGTCGACGCTGCAAACGACCATGCCACAGCGCCAGCAAGACAAAACCAACATCGACGCCGCCGCTGTTCTGCATGAACAGCAGCTGTTCGCGGTGCAACGGGTTTTCGTAGAACCGGCAGGCGAACTGCCAGAAGCTTTCCTGAGTGTTCATCGCGGAACCAGCAGGAACATCAAAACGTTGAAGAAGACAAAAATCGACAGCACGTTCAACGCGCCCTGCTTGAATGAGAAACGCTGCGCTTCGGCAACACAAAGGCACATCAGCAATACGCCCCATATGCCCAGACCGGTGCGCAGCCAAAGCAACGCCGAGGTCAACAATGATTCGCCTTCGGTGGCGCGCAAGTAATATTCAATCGCGGTCGGAATCAGCGCAAACGCTACCGGCACCGTTGCCCAGCTCAGTGCCAGGCGAATGCGGGTGGCATCGCCTTCGCCTTGCATCAATTTACCGAACTGGCGCACGAAGAAACCGAGAATGCCGACGTTCAACATGCCGGCCAATGGCCCGAGCAGCAGCGATGACATCCACACCTGGCCAAACGGCAACTGGGTCCAGAATTTACCGACAATGGCCGCTTCCATCATCAGCGCAATGCCGCCAACAATGGCCGGCAACCACATCAAGGCATGACGTGGCGCGGCGTAAATGGCTGCCATGGTCTGGCGCGGCTTCAACCAGACGCTGCGCCAATAAGGTAGGAACGGCGGTGGCGCCGGGGTTTCATTCATTGCTGACATTGCGGGCAGTAACTCGTTGTGCGATTGGCGTGTTTCAAAGATTTGATTGGCGTTTGGCAAACATGACAGGGCAAGCCTTCACGGCCATAGACACGCAATTGTTGCGCAAAGTAGCCGGGCTCGCCATCGCTGTTGACGAAGTCGCGCAGCGTGGTACCGCCCTGTTGAATCGCTTCGCTCAGAACTTTGCGAATGATCTCGGCCAGCGCCTGATAGCGCGCACGGGTTACTCTACCGGCCGCAATACCAGGCCGGATGCCAGCGAGAAACAGCGCTTCCTGGGCGTAGATATTGCCGACGCCGACGACGACATGGTTATCCATCAAAAAGGTTTTGATCGGCGCTGATTTTCCGCGGCTGCGTTGGAATAGATAATTACCATCAAATTCGTCAGCGAGCGGTTCCGGACCGAGCACACGCAACAAGGTGTGTTCATCCGGTTCGGTCGTCCACAGCAGGCAACCAAAGCGACGCGGGTCGTGGTAGCGCAGTTCGCGACCGCTGCTCATCGTTATCACGAGGTGATCGTGGGTGCGCAGTGGCGCCGGCTCGGTTAGCACCCGCCAGGAACCGGACATGCCAAGATGTGACAGCAGGTAGCCATTTGGCAATTGGAATAACAGGTACTTGGCCCGGCGCTCCAGCGATAGCACCGGTTGACCTGAGACCAGTGCTGGTAACTCGGCCGGCACCGGCCAGCGCAGCCGTGGTTCGCGTACCAGTAAATGGATGATGTGCTGGCCGACGACATGCGGGGCGAGCCCTCGACGGGTGGTTTCTACCTCGGGTAATTCAGGCATCGCGCTTTATCCAACAATCAACCGTCACTAGCGCCGGCGCCAATGCCACAACGTCAGACAACCAAGCAACAGCAAGCTGAGCGGCCACAACCAGACACCGTAGCGCAAGCTGCTTAATGCCCAACCCGGCAGGAACAGGATTTCACTGCGCCGCTCCAGCACCGGTGAAAGTGCTTCGTCGCCGAACGCCAGCCATTGCAGCAGGCTCAGCGCCAGCGCGCTGTTGCCGTAGTTATGCAGCGCCGTGTCGGCCAGAAAATGGCCATCGCCGATCACGGCAACGCGCTGTGTCTGTTCATTGACGGTTTTCTGCCAGAGCAGCCCGACCGTGAATGGGCCTTTCGGGGCATCATCCGGCCAGTTCTGGTCCGGCTCGGCCACCAGCCGGCTGTCCGGGTGCGATTGCAGCAATGGCGTAATGGCCACATCGGCAGCGGCTTGGGCCCGCAGCGCTTGCGTCCAGGGCAGCGCCGTCAGCTCCTGCAGATGCGTGAACGCCGGGTGCTCAGGATAATGGTCAATGATCACGATAGCCGGATGCGGGCTGCCGCGCTGCACGGCGACCGGGTCGACAACGGTGCCGGGTAAGCGCGACACGCCAAGGTAAGTTTCCAGACTGGTCAAGGCTTCCGGTTCATCCGGTTCGCGCAGCCAGAGCAGATGGCCGCCGCGCATCAGGTATTGCAGCAATGCCTGACGCAAATAAGTCGGGTAAACATTCTGCGGAGAAGCGATGACCAGCACCGAGGTATTGTCCGGGATGCTCATGCCCGGCATCAGCGCCAGCGGCTGCCCCGACAGGCCCTGAGCCTGCAAGGCATCACGTAATTTACGCAGGTCACGGGCCTGCTCGCCGAACAGCTCGCGTTCACCATTGCCTTCGAGAAACACAATTTGCGCGTCGCGCCGTTCGACCAGCGTGCTCAGCGATTCGACAATCCGGGCCGGCAGTTGGTCGATCGGCAGCGCCAGCCAGGCCGATTGGTTCTGGCGCTGCAGCAATAGCCCGGAATTACCGGGCAGCTGATCGCGCAAATTCGGCGCCAGCGCTTCCGGGTGCTGTTCGCTGATGCTCAGGCTTGGCTGCCAGATTTTCAGTGCTTCAAGCTGGGCCCGCCAGTCGCTGCGGGCATTAGCATCGGCGCTGATCAGGGTCAATTGCAAATCCTTGCCATGCACTGCCAGCATCTGCTGCTGGGCCGGGCTCAGCACCGGCTCGGCCTGCCAGCGGCCTGGCAGCTGGACAGCAACGATTGCCGCCAATAAAAGTCCAAGGCTTAAGTAAGTACTTGCTTTACTGGCCGTTAAATAGGCTTGTACCGAAGCCCGCGCAGCCAACACCAGCAATGTCAGGTAACCAAGACCAGCCAGCGTCAGTTCGCCCTGGTAGAACGGCCGGAACTGGCCGAACAGGCCATAGCCGCCGGGCAGCGCATCGAGCGCCACCAAGGCCAGCAACAGCAGGTAGCTGAACGCGAGCGCGCTGGCCGGGTGCTGGATACGAACAGCCAAGGCCAGCGACATCAGCAGCGCCACGCAGGCCAACAACAGAATACCCGCTGCCGGCAGCAGCAAGGCGTGCAGCTTCAAGCTTGCCCCCAGCGCCAGCAGGCCGAACACTGGCAGCAGCGGCGCCAACATCAGCAGCAGCGCCAGCAGCAACAGGCCAATCGCCCGACCGAAACGATAGCGCGCTTGCAGCCGGCGGTGATTGAGCAACAACACCGGCCGCATCGCCAATGCCAGCAATGGCGCCGTGAACACCACCAGCGCCGCCAGTGCGCCAAACAGCGGGCCGAGCAGGTCGTTATCCAGTTGCAGGCCGATAAAACCCTGCGCCTGCAGGCTCAAGTAGTGTTCCAGCCGATTGACGAAAATCGCCGAGGCACCAATGGCCAGCAGCAACGTCGCCAGCCAGGCTGCAGGCTGGCGCCAGAACTGACGCCAGTCGAGTGCCAGGGCAGAAAAAGAGTACGCAGAAATCGGCATCGGCTTAACCCCAGGGTGGCGGCAGTTGCGCGCGCGGACCGTCGAACTGCACGCCCTGTTCGCTGATCAGCAGCGCCTGGCTCACTTCCGGTGGCAGCCGTTGCGGCTGATGGCTGACCAGCAATACCGTCTTGTCGGTGGTTTCCGCCAGCCAGCGATGCAGCCGCTCGGCCTGAGTCGGGTCGAGGCCATTGGCCGGTTCGTCGAGCAGCACCAGCGCAGCCGGAGAAAACGTGGCGAGCGCCAGCGAAACTCGTTGCTGAAAGCCCAGTGACAAACGCGCCAAGCGCTGGTTGGCAACGCTTTCCAATTGCCAAAACACCATGGCCGCTTCGGCTTGCGCGCCGAGGCCGTCATGCAAGGCTTCGGCAACCGTCCATTCCGGCAACGGTTGCAACTGGCCGGTACTCAATGCGCAGTCAGGGCGATGAATGGCGCCAGCGCGAACCGGCAGCAATCCGGCGATGGCCAATAGCAGGCTGGTTTTACCGCAGCCATTGCTACCGAGCAGCACCCGCTTTTCACCGGGCAGCATCGTTAAGCTCAGCGGCGCGCTGCTGAAGTCACCGCGCCGGATGACGACAGAATCGAGTTGCAAGGCTGGGTTGGATGAATCGTGGTTGGCCAAGAGTCAGCAGAGGGTGGTTGGCAAGTGGCCGGAACTATACACAACAGCACAAGTTGCCGTTAAGGGTTGTTCGCCGCGAAACACGGTTGTCCACGTTCAAACGGATTATTTTTCCCGCAGCGGCACCGCGATGGACCGAGCCCATTTCAGCGCGTCGTAATAGCATTGTTGCCAGATTTCCGGCGCCAGCTTGCCCGGTTGGAACTCATGCCATTCGGCGTGTTCGAACGCGATCACCTGATGCAACAATTGCCCCAGCGGCCCTTGATGCTCGAGCAGCGCCTGAATCATCTCTTCGTGCAGTGGCAGGCGTTTGACCAGTTCGTTCATCGGGATGTCGAGCAGCGCATCGAGGCCGCTGAACATGCCAAGCAGAAATGCTGCATCGGCTTTCGTCGGCATTTGTTGCTGGGCCACCAGCTCGGCGAGCCGAGCACGGATCAACAGGCCATGCAGCAACTCGGTAGGTTTGTCGCGTTCATTGGCCAGCGCGATGATCATCATCCAGGTGCGCAGTTTCTGCATGCCTAGCAACATGATCGCTTCGCGCAGATTCTGAATCCGGCGTTGCAGGCTGAACGCTGCGGAATTGATGATACGCAGCAACTGAAAGGTCAGCTGCGGGTCGCGGCCGATTTGATCGGCGAGTTCTTTGGCCGTGATGTCTTCGCGCTGCAGCGAGGCGTAAACATCCATGATCAGCTGCATTTGCGGCCGCAGCTTTTTGCCCACCACCGGTTGCGGCTTTTCGAGGAAAAAACCCTGGAAATACTGGCAGCCAAGTTCGCGGCAGAACTCCAGTTCCTCACGAGTTTCAACTTTTTCAGCGATCAACGCGGCCGGGTAGGTTTTCAGTTTCGCGACCAATTCCCGTAATTGATCACGGTCGTACTGAAACAAATCAATCTTGATGAAATCGGCCAGCGGCAATATTTCCTGCCAGTCGTCGCGCCACACGAAATCGTCGAGCGCGATGCGAAACCCCTGTTCTTTCAAATGGCGGATCTGCTTGAACACCAGCTCACTGGCACGGGTAGTTTCGAGAATTTCAAAAACGGTCGTCTCGACTGGCAGCGGTGGAGTCTGTTCGCCAACCAGCATCGCTTCGGTCAGGTTGATGAAGATCGGCGTGCCGGCGACTTCGTCCGGGTTCATGCCGCACAGCGCGTTCATGACCACTTGGCTGGTGGCGCTGTCGCCGCCAACCGAGTCGAGCGTGAACGGATGTTCGCCGCGGTACAGCAGTTCGTAGCCGAACACCTGCAGGTTGTTATCGAAAATGGGTTGTCGGGCCAGTAACACCGATACAGCAACTGCAGTCATGTCGGCTTAGGTCAGTCGGATATTGCCTCTTAGCATAGACGGCAATGTGCGGTTTTTCCTTTCCTGCCGGCAACTTTGCCGGTTACCATGGTCAAAGCTCGCAACCCGCGGCTTCACGCAGTTTCAGGAAACCCTCAATGTACGGCTTGTTAGACCTGTCGCTGGTCGGCTATATCGTCGCCACGATTATCTTGACCCAAATCACCATCGCTGCAGTCACGCTCTACCTGCATCGCTGCCAGGCGCACCGGGCCATTGATCTGCACCCGGTCATTTCTCACTTCTTCCGCCTCTGGCTGTGGCTGACCACGGGCCAGAACACCAAGGCCTGGGCTGCGATTCATCGCAAGCACCACGCGTTTTGCGAAACCGAAAACGATCCACACAGCCCGCAAATTCTCGGCCTGAAAAAAGTCATGCGCGAAGGCGCCGAGCTCTATCAGAAAGAAGCGAAAAACGAAGAGACGCTGGCCAAGTACGGCAAAGGCACACCCGATGACTGGATCGAGCGCAAGCTGTACACACCTTACAACTTCCTCGGCATCGCCATCATGTTCGTGCTCGATCTGATTCTGTTCGGCTTGCCGGGCATCACCATTTGGGCGATTCAGATGATCTGGATTCCGTTCTGGGCTGCTGGCGTCATCAACGGTGTCGGTCATTACTGGGGCTATCGCAACTACGAATGTCCTGATGCCGCCCGCAACGTGTCTGCGGTGGGTTTTTTCATTGGTGGTGAAGAACTGCACAACAACCATCACACCTACCCGACTTCGGCGAAATTCTCGGTCAAATGGTATGAGTTCGATATCGGTTGGATGTACATCAAAGCGCTGAAATTATTTGGTCTGGCGAAAGTCAATCGCGTACCGCCGAAGCTGGTGCGCCAGGAACAGCAGCAGCCGATCAGCGCCGAAATGCTGGCTGCGGTGATCAACAACCGTTTCCAGTTGATGGCGCAATACACCAATGATGTCGTCAAGCCGCTGTGGCGCGCCGAAAAAGCCAAAGCCAGCGAAGCCATTCACGAGCTTTACTTGCGCGCCCGCCGTGGCCTGATGCGTGATGAACGCTTGTTGAAACAACACGATCGCGAACACCTGCAGCAATTGCTGGCGCACAGCGAAATGCTGCGCATCGTCCAGGAATTCCGCGAACGCTTGCAGGCACTGTGGGCCAAATCGGTCATGACCCGCGACGAGCTGATTCTGGCTTTGCGCAAATGGTGCGAAGAAGCCGAAGCCACCGGCATCCGCGTGCTGCAGGATTTCGCCGTGTCAGTACGGCGCATGGCGCCGCAACCGGCCTGAACGTCAATAAATAAAAGCGCGCCATTCGGCGCGTTTTTTGTAGGTTCGGATTTATTCGGACATCATGAAAATCGCGGCAACCACCAAATCCCTGTGCGAATGAATTTGATGGTATGGACTCCTCCCATCCACGGCATCGAAGTGCCAGACTGAGATTGACGAGTCATGTCAGTCACAGAAGGAAGGAGTCCGTTATGAATATTAAGCGCATCGGAATCGACCTGGCAAAGCAGGTTTTCCAACTTCATGCGGTCAATGACCACGACAAACCAGTGATGAACAAACGCCTCAGCCGTCAACAGATGCTGCCGTTCTTCGCCAAGCTGGCCCCGACGCTGATTGGTATGGAAGCCTGTGCGGGTGCGCATTACTGGGCACGCCGGCTGACGAGCCTGGGCCATGTGGTCAAGCTGATGCCGCCGCAGTTCGTCAAACCCTATGTCAAATCCAATAAGAACGATGCCAATGACGCCGAAGCGATTTGTGAAGCGCTGTCACGACCGACGATGCGCTTTGTCACGGTCAAGCCACCGGAGCAACTGGCACTGCAAGCCTTACATCGGGTGCGTCAACGAGTAACCCGTGCCCGTACCGCCTCATCAACGAAACCAAAGGGTTATTGGCTGAGCACGGCATTGTCATCTCGACGCATGGCGCCACGGCATTGTGTCGTCAGTTGCCGGCGATTATCGACGAACCGCGCAATGAGCTGTGTCCGTTGATGCGGCAACTGTTGCGTCAGCTTTATGACGAGCTGACGTTCATGAGTGCACAACTCGATGCCCTGACCAAGCAGGTGCTGGCTTGCGTGAAAAACGATGAACGATTCAGCGACTGCTGGCCATCGAAGGCATTGGCCCCATCAATGCTTCGGCATTAGTTGCGCAAGTGGGTGATGCCAAACAATTTCGCAGCGGGCGACAATTTGCCGCGTATTTGGGCTTGGTGCCAACGCAACATTCGAGCGGAGGCAAAGAGCGTCTGGGACGTATCAGCAAGCGCGGAAATCCATTACTGCGAACCTTGCTGATTCACGGCGCCCGAGCGGCGGTAAATGCCAGCCGAAAAAAACACGATGCACGCAGCCTGAACATCCAGGCATTGGAGGCAAGACGCGATACCAATGTCACCACCGTCGCCGTGGCCAACAAAAACGCGCGCATCATCTGGGCGTTGTTGAGCAAAGGCGAATGTTACCGGAACAGCAACTAAGCAAAAGGAGTGAACCCACCAGAGATTGCCAAGTCATCGAGAATGGCACAACGGTAAGACCGGCACACCATGATGCCGCTAGGTGCGACGGCCTCCTGAACAGGAAAGGCCGCGAATTCGATAGGCACGGTGTGAGCGAAAACCATTATGGCCAGAGCGATTGATGCGCTCACCAACAGGTCGGATATACGTTTGCAGTCTCATTCCTTTGTCGCTTTCGACGATGGCTTGCAATAGGGGAGGAGTCCATATACGCACCTACCTCGCCTTCCACACCCGCATTGCGGCATCCTGTAGGTCCGGCTCTATCCGGACAACCCACCTGAAAAAGCCAAAACAAAGGCACCTACTGATCGGCATTTTTAGAACATTTCGGCCCCGGCGGTGTCAACGGTAATTGACCCGCCGGCCGGAAACCCCTAAGGTAGCTGCCCGCGCTCAGGCCAGATTTCATCGGGCCTGCCAGCCAATACCTTAAACTGCACTCAATTGCGTCGAACGTCGGCAAATAGGCTGCCATCTTCTGGTTAGACCTGGCGATAATAGACATTCCCTGACGTTCCGTTCAAAATAGCTCCCCTCGACTTAGGGCTGGGATGCCGGATTACGACCGTTTCCCGAACGATTCGCTGCAGATGCCTTGTGCTTCTCAGCATTATCGTTCTTTTTCCGGAATGACCGATGGCAAAACTGCTGCTACTACATGGCCCCAATCTGAACCTGCTCGGCACTCGCGAGCCGGCAGTTTATGGTGCCACGAGTCTGCAGACGATCAACGAGTCGCTGACCACTCAGGCGAAGGCGCTCGGCCACAGCCTCGACACGCTGCAAAGCAATGCCGAGCATGTGCTGATCGATCGTATCCATCAGGCCGGCCAGGACGGCACGCAATTCATTCTGATCAATCCCGGCGCGTTCACCCATACCAGCATCGCCCTGCGCGATGCGCTGGCTGGCGTAGCACTGCCATTTATCGAAGTTCATTTGTCCAATATCCACGCTCGTGAGTCGTTTCGTCAGCATTCCTATTTCAGCGACTTGGCCAAAGGCGTGATTTGCGGCTTTGGTCCGCATTCCTACACGCTGGCGCTTCAGGCCGCTGACACGCTGCTGTCGTAAACGCTCCGGCGTTTCAAAAGGTTTTCAAACACATGGGGAAAGAAAAGATGGACATCCGCAAGATCAAGAAACTGATTGAGCTGTTGGAAGAGTCCGGTATCGCCGAAATCGAAATCAAAGAAGGCGAAGAGTCGGTGCGCATTTCGCGCGGGTCGACTGCGGCCGTGCATTACGCACCAGCGCCGGCACCGATGCATTACGCCCCTGCCGCCGCACCGGCACCAGCTGCGGCTGCACCGGCTCAGGCACCTGCCCCCGCGGCGGCCGCCAGCAGTGCCGTCAACGCGGTCAAATCGCCAATGGTCGGTACCTTCTATCGCTCGGCCAGCCCCGGTGCCAAGGCTTTTGTTGAAGTCGGCAGCCAGGTCAAAGTCGGCGATGTACTGTGCATCGTCGAGGCGATGAAAATGATGAACCAGATCGAAAGCGACAAGGCCGGCACGATCAAGCAGATCCTGGTTGAGAACGGCACGCCGGTGGAATTCGATCAACCGCTGTTCATCATCGAATAATTCCGCGCCGCTATTCTGTAGCCAGGGATCTGTAGCCAGTATCTTGTCGCCACCGCCGGGCAGTTTTCCGGCGGTGCTCAAACACACTCTCACGAGGTTTAACATGAGCAACCCGGTTGCCCAGAAACTCGATAAAGTCCTGATCGCCAACCGCGGCGAAATCGCCCTGCGTATCCTGCGCGCCTGCCGTGATCTGGACATCAAGACCGTTGCCGTACATTCCACGGCCGATACCGATCTGATGCACGTGCGCTTGGCCGATGAATCGGTTTGCATTGGTCCGCCAGCATCGAAAGATTCCTATCTGAATGTTCCAGCGCTGATTTCCGCTGCGGAAGTCACCGATGCCGTCGGCATTCACCCCGGTTATGGCTTCCTGGCCGAGAACGCCGATTTCGCCGAGCGCGTCGAATCTTCCGGCTTTGTCTTTATCGGCCCACGCGCCGACACCATTCGTCTGATGGGCGACAAAGTATCGGCCAAAGATGCGATGAAAAAGGCCGGCGTGCCAACCGTACCCGGTTCTGAAGGCGCGCTCAGTGACGACCCTGCCGAGCAAGTCAAAATCGCGCGCAAAATCGGTTTCCCGGTGATCATCAAGGCCTCCGGCGGCGGTGGTGGTCGCGGCATGCGCGTCGTGCATTCCGAAGCGCATCTGCATTCCGCGATTCAAACCACGAAAGCGGAAGCGGCGGCGGCGTTCAACAACGATATGGTTTACATGGAAAAATTCCTGGAAGCGCCACGCCATATCGAAATTCAGGTCATTGCCGACGGTCAGGGCAACGCCATTTATCTTGGTGAGCGTGATTGCTCGATGCAGCGCCGTCACCAGAAAGTCGTTGAAGAAGCGCCAGCCCCAGGCATCACCCCGGAGCAGCGCAAACAGATCGGCGAACGCTGCGTGAAAGCCTGTATTGAAATTGGTTATCGCGGCGCCGGCACCTTCGAATTCCTGTTCGAGAAAGGCGAGTTTTTCTTCATTGAAATGAATACCCGCGTGCAGGTCGAACATCCGGTTACCGAGATGATCACCGGCATCGATATCATCAAGGAGCAACTGCGCGTTGCCGCTGGCCTAGGCTTATCGGTCAAACAAGAAGACGTGAAGATCAAAGGCCATGCAATAGAGTGCCGGATCAACGCCGAAGATCCGAAAACCTTTATTCCTAGCCCGGGCTTGATCAGCCGCTTCCACCCGCCCGGTGGTTTGGGTGTGCGCTGGGATTCGCATATCTACGCCGGCTATCGCGTGCCGCCGTTCTATGATTCGATGATCGGCAAGCTGATTACCTTCGCCGATGATCGTGCCACCGCCATTGCCAAAATGCGTTCGGCCTTGGATGAGCTGGTTGTCGATGGCATCAAGACCAACATCAGCCTGCAGCGCGACATCATGAATGACTACAACTTCCAACGTGGCGGCACCACGATTCATTATTTGATGGAGAAGTTGCGGAAGGAAGGGTGATCGCTTTTTCCGCATTAAAGAGCCCACTTATGTGGGCTTTTTATTTGGGCGTTGGTTCGTCCTTCTGGATTGCCGGGTCGCGCCCCGGCGGGCGCCTCACTTTCTTTGCTCGCGCAAAAGAAAGTAAGCAAAGAAACGCGCCCCAACTGCGCCAGAAAAGTCTATTTGCTTCGACCAGGCCGCTCCGTCATCGACAGGCTTCCAGCTCGGGCCGTGCTGACTCGGCATCCATGCCTCGACAGCACTACAACCGCTGTCCCTGCGGTTGTACCCGGCCTCCACCCTGTCGCTGTCGGCTGGCGCAGACGGGGACCCCGTTTTGCATTTTCTTAGGTAATCCACTTCGAAAATCAAATCACGCTCTGCCCATTTAACAGCGCGAGAAGCAGGCCACAGTACCTGTGTTCAGCCCGGAAAGATGAGTAAAAGAAAGCGCATGAAGTGGCCCCGACTCAGAATTCAGGACATAAAAGAGAACGAAGATAAATAATTAGAAAAGGAAAAATGGGGCCCCCGTTAGCGCCAGCCGGCAACAAGTGTTCGTAGGCCGGGTATGCCAGCAGGGACAGCTGGCATAGCACTGATAAGGCATGGATGCCGCGTCAGTGCGGCCCGAGGCGGAGAGCGCTTGTTGACGGAGCGGCCTAGTCGACGCAACGAATATTTACTGGCGCTGTCGGGGCGTGCTTTCTTTTGGGTACTTTTCTTTGCACGAGCAAAGATAAAGTAGCTCGGTCGCCGGTCCGAGAACCGGCAAATCCTCAGCACGAACGCACGTAGAAAATCACCCTCTCCCTAGCCCTCTCCCATCAAGGGAGAGGGAACTGGCCGCATCATTTTCATCAGCCACCGCGGACCGAGCGTTACAATCCTCTGTCGAGCAACATCAAACTCAACTCCGGCACATAAGTAATAATCAGCACCGCCGCGAGCAGCACCCAGAAAAACGGAATCGTGCTTTGGTACAACGTCAGCACCGGCTTCTGAAAGCGATAACTGGCGATAAACAAATTCATCCCAACCGGCGGCGTGAAGTAACCAATCTGCATGTTAGCGAGGAAAATAATACCGAGATGCACCGGATCAATGCCGTAGCCAATCGCCACCGGCAGTAACAGCGGCACGACAACAATCAGCGCAGCAAAAATATCGAGCATGGCGCCAAGCAGCAGCAGGAAAATATTCAGCAAAAGCAAAAACGTCAGACGGTCATCGACGTGGCGCTGCATCCAGTCGAACAAACGGCTCGGTACTTCGATGTCGATCAGATAATTGGTGAACGCCATCGCGACACCCAAGATCAATAGAATGCTGCCGACCATGACCATCGATTCGCGGATGATTCGTGGTAGCGCCTTGACGGAGACTTCACGGTAAACAAAGACTTCGATAATCAGCACATAGGCAGCGGTCAATGCGGCCGCTTCCGATACCGCGACCAAGCCGGAATAAACGCTGCCGAGAATGACCAGCGGCAACGGCAATTCCCATTTCGCTTCCCAGCAGGCAGCGCCGACTTCACGCCAGGAAAACGGTGTTTTTCGCGTTTCCACATTGCGATGCGACCACCAGGAGTAGCCACATAACAGCACCAACATCAATGCCGCTGGCAGCAGGCCAGCGATAAACAAGGTTTCCAGCGAGACATCGACACCGAGGTCCATCTGGCTGGCAATGATGCTGTACAGAATCAATGGCAGTGACGGTGGCAACAACAAACCGAGACTGCCGGAAGAAGTGACCAAACCAAGACTGAATTTGTCGCTGTAACCGCCTTCTTTCAGTGCCGGATAAAGCAGCGCGCCGAGCGCAACGATGGTGACGCCGGACGCACCAGTCAGTGCCGTGAACAAGGCACAGGCGATCAACGCGACGAACGCGAGACCGCCGTGTACGGAACCGATCAGCGCCTGGGTTAAACGCACCAGGCGATGCGAAGTATTGCTTTCACTGAGCACGTAACCGGCGAACGTGAAAAGCGGTAGCGCCAGCAGGATCGAGGTATCAGTCAACCGGTACAACTCGATTGCCATGACTGCCAAATCAACTTCAGCGAAATAAAAACCGAGCATCGCGATCGCGGTCAATACCGCGAATACCGGCATGCCAAGAATGGCGAGAATCAGAATAACGATTAACGCAAACGCGAAACTCATTCGTTCACCATCGGTTTCGGGTTGACGGTCAGAATCAGGTAACGAATGGCAATCATCGCGAATCCGAATGGAATAATTGACACCACTACCCAGCTCGGCACGATACCGATGGCCATGGTTTGGTCCTGCCATTCAAGGTAGGCAAAACGAACGCCATGCCAACTGAATAAGGCCGCGACCACCATCGTGGCGGCCGAGGTAAGGCGCGCGCCCCAGCGTTGCAGCCATTCCGGCATGAAGCGGCGCACAACATCGATTTGCACATGGTTGCCGGTGCGGCTGGCGATCATCGCGCCAATCAGGGCAATCCACAGCACCGCTGAGCGCAGAAAAACGTCGCTCCATTCGATACCGGTGTGAAAGACATTGCGCAGAATAATTTGCGCCACAGCAATGCCCATCATGCCGATGAAAATAAACAGCAGCAGCCCTTCTTCAAAAAGATGCAGCCAATGCCAGACGCGTTGCAAAAAAGCGGGTGATTTCACGAATCCAGTTTCCGCAGTATCAGCGTTTGGCGCGCACGATGTTCAGCAATTGCTGATAGGCCTCGTTCGACAGTTTGCCGCTGTTGACCAGTTTCTGATTGGCTTTTTCGGCGGTGCTATACCACTCCTGGATAGCGGCAGGTTCTGGCGTAACAAATTTCAGCCCTTGCTTTTTCAAAGCGTCTATCGCCGACAAATTGTCCTGGCGGTTTTGTTTATCGAGACGAGCGAACATGTTGGTCAGCTCTTCGCGAACAATTTTCTGATCGGCTTCATTGATTTTGTTGAACGCTTTTTTGTCGATGACAAACGACGCAAAGACATAGACCAGCGGTAGATCGGTAACGTATTTGACCTGGTTATGCCATTGCAGCGCCAGCGCACCAATCGGCGAGGTGGCAACGGTATCGATCAAACCGGACTGCAGGCTGACCAGCACATCAGAAAGTGGCAAAGGCGTTGGCGAAATATTGAAACTGGAAACCAAATCAGCAGCAAACTGATCGCCACTGGGAATCCAGACTTTGCGTTTGCGCACATCATCAATGGTGGTCAGTGATTGCGTCGACATGATGTAGGCAAAACCGCCTTCAGCGAAGCCGAAGCTGACCATGCCACCTTCTTCCAGGCCTTTCTGGAAGCGGGGATCAAACGCTTTGCGGGCAGCATCGACTTCGTCGAGGTTACGGAACACTAATGGCAGACTGTACAGCTGCAAGTTCGGGTGAAACTCGGTCAGGCTACCGGCGGTCAGAGCGCCACCGTGCAATTGACCAATTTTGATCTTGCGCAGCACTGCCTGATCATCGCCCATGACACCGCCCGGGTAGAATTTCAGTTGCACGCGCTTATCAGTGCGCTTGGCAATGGTGTCGCCGGCGGCACGAAATTCGGTCATCCAGCTGGAACCATCCGGCGCCAGCGAGGCGATTTTGATCGTTTGCGCGAACGAAGTACCACTACCGATCAGCGCCAAGGAAAACAGGGCTGCGCGCAGTAGGGTTTTAGAAATAGTCATCAGCAGACTCCATCAGTTGTTTGGCCTGTTGCTGGGCAAACGTGTTAATCAAGGTGAATTGCGGATACGTGACATCCGCTTGCAATACGTCAATCAGCAGCTGATCGTGCAATTCGCGATCAAACTTCAGACGCGCATACTGTTTAGCGTAAGTGACCTTGGCCATCAGGTTCTTGCCATTGGACAAGGCAATGGCCTTTTCAAAATGCAGTTTGCCTTGCTCTGGACGCCCGCCCATCGCTTCCGGCAATAACGTGGCCAGCACACCGAGATACAAATACGGATCGCCTTTTTTGTATTCCGGATTGATACGGATGATGTGTTGCAAAAGGGTTTCGACCCGGCCCATGTCGGCAATCGCATTCCAGTCGCTGCGATGGGCGCTGATCCAGCCAGCCCAAGCGGTTGCCAACGCATAGAAGCTGTCGATTTCGTCGTCATCCATTTCCCGCACGTTAGCGGTAAACGTTTCAAATGGCTGACGGCGCAATTCGCAGTAGTCATCATCTTCTTCGCAAACAGCCCGTTCGGCGAAAGCCAGTGCTTTGCTGGTCATCAATTGCTGGCGGTGCATGTCGGTGACGAACACACCGGCATAAGCGTTATGCAGGTTGGCGGCCGCACTCAGTAATTCCGGGTCGTCGCTGTCGCTGGCCAAGGCATCGACCAACAATAAATAGGCCGGGCTGCCTTGTTCGACTGTCGCGATATCGCGGTTGTTCAGCACGGCACTTTCCAGGCTGCTGACAAAACCACCGGTGATATTGCAGGCACCCAGGACGAGACAGAGTGTTAACGGCAAGAGGATTCTTCGCTTCATGATAGCAACAAGGATAGTCGCGTCAGGGCTGCTGTACAGTTTACGTACTGTTCATCGGGCCCATTCAGCATAAGGATTGCTGGTGACGCATGGAAAAGGATGGGGCCGAGCCGGCTTACCGGCAAGCGGCGGCGATCCTAGCACAAAAGTCTGTATTGGCTTGAGGTCACGTATCAGTGCTGTGATTAGTGCACAGCCTTTGCATACTGGTCGGACAAACTTTCGACACCGGCGGCCGGCAAACGAAAACTGAAAGTGGAACCGCGATTCTCGACCGACTGCACCTGAATTTCGCTGCCATGCAACCGCAACAGTTCGCGGGTGATCGGCAAACCGAGACCGGAGCCTTCACCGCGACGCGTAGCGGAGCCATCGACTTGTTCAAATGGATTGAAAATATGCTGCAGCTTGTCGGTCGGTATACCCGGCCCCTGATCCTGGACACTGATCAATACGCCATCGGCGTCATGCTTTGCGCTGATGGTGATGTCGCCCCGGCGGCTGAATTTAATCGCATTGCCAAGCAGGTTCAGCAAAATCTGATGCAGGCGTGATTCATCGGCGGTCACCAATGGCAAGGCCTCATCCATATCGACATGCAAGCGCAATTGTTTTTCTTCGGCAAGACCTTTAACCAGATTGCAGGCGTGACGAACCACGGCGCCGGCATCAACCGGTTTCAGGCTGACCCGCAGCCGGCCCATTTGCAGTTGACTGTAATCGAGAATGTCCTGCACCAGATGCAGCAAGCGCTGGCCACAGGATTCGATTACATTGATTTGCTCACGAACCTCTTCGCTGAGCTCGCCCGAGGCGTCGGCCAACAACAGTTGCGACATGCCAATAATGC
This sequence comes from Permianibacter aggregans, assembly GCF_009756665.1. Lineage (GTDB taxonomy): Bacteria > Pseudomonadota > Gammaproteobacteria > Enterobacterales > Permianibacteraceae > Permianibacter > Permianibacter aggregans. The sequence goes on along the minus strand of NZ_CP037953.1, from coordinate 2,615,466 downwards.
CGTTCAATGGTGTGCGCAATTCATGCGAGGTGTTCAACAGTACCTGGTCTTTGACTTTGTCCAACTCACGCAGCTTGTCACTGACCAACTCGTGTTCGCGCAGTAAGCGTTTCTGGGTGCGGCGATAAAACAAAAAGAAAATGATCATCGTGGCGAATAAAATGGCGCCCACGGTCGCCAGCCAGATGGCGTTTTGCTGTTTCAATTCCAGCTCTTTGACGCGGTTGCTGGCCGTCAGCAATTCGATTTCCCGATTTTTTTCCTGCACATCAAAATAGGCCTGCATGACCGCCAGTTGTTGTGAGGAGCGCTCATTCAATAACTCACTCTGTAACCTCAGCATTGCCTGCATATCTCGCAGTGCGGAGGTATCATCACCAAGGCGCTGGTGCAATTGGCTGCGATACTCCAGCACGTCAACCGCAGCACTTTTCTGACCATGGCGTTGCGCAACTTTCAGGGCTGCATCCAGTGTCAAAAATGCTTGCTGATGGCGACCCATTTCCATTTGAATTTTGGCCCGACCATTCAAAATCGATACCTGGTTGTACTGACGCCCCCCCCGTTCCATTGACTCAAACGCACGCGTATTGAATGACAACGCCTCTTCGAAATTTTTCTCTTCCGCGAGCACCCGTGACAAACCATTCATGGCCAGTTCCTGACCCAGAAGATCGCCGGCCTTTGTGTACAGTTGAAGAGCCTCGCGGTAATGGCGCTCCGCTTCTGGATACTCCGCTTTTTCCGCCATGACATTGGCCACACCGAGCGCATAAGCTGCCTGATTTTCCGGCTGGGTAGCACGGCCACCAAACTGATGGTAGTACTTCAACGCGTAGTCGTATTGCCGGGCCATAAAATAGGTGTTGGCGATATTGTTCAGAATCCGGGTTTCACCTTCGGTCGCGCTGGCGCGATTGCCCTTGTCGCGCTGATACAGTTCGATGGCTTCGTTATAGAGTCCAATGGCCTTTGAATATTCGCCCACCGACTGCAAGACATTGGCCTGAATAGTTTTGGCGCGCGCCACCGACGACAGCAAACGATAATCCTGGGCAAAGACTTCGGCCTCTTTGGCGCGCACCAGCGCTTCCGGATATCGCGACTGGAAATAGAGCGCGTAAGCCGATTCGTTGAGCACGTCAGCTTTTGGCGCAATGACACAGTGTTGTTGGAAATACTCCAGCGCCTCGCTGGCCACCTGCAGGGCGGTAGCCGGATCGTTACGGCTGTTTAGCCGCACCTGATCGGCGTATTGGACGGCACGGCTGGCGTCCGTTTGGTCAATTGACTGGCACTCCCCGTTCGCTAGAACGGGAAGTGTCATCAGCACAAAAAAAAATCCGACTAATAATGGGCGGACATCAAAGCTGGGCATGGTGTGGTGTGACAACCTGTCGCTGGCCAATCAAGCCTAGCTTATTATCGGTATCGTTGGTGCTGGCATAGCTTGATTCACAGCCGAACCATTGTTCGTCACTGGCGCTCAGCTCCTTGCACAGCAATTCACGCAAATCGGCCTGACTTAAACGGGCGATATGTTGGCTTTGTTGTTCGGTGACACCAGCCTGTTGCAGCAGCTGCATCCGATTGGCCTCGCGTTCGGCATCGTTCTGACCAGCATTGAACTGACGGGCCAGCGCCGGATTTTGTGACAGCGCGATAAAAAATGTGCTCAGCTTGCTCATGTTATTGCTCCTCATGTATGCGCTCCTTCCATAGTTGGGAGAAGTTCGCCAACTCAGCCACCCGATCCGCCTCAATACCTAGCCAAGCCAATCGCTCTTCGGCAAGCACCAGCGGCGTCAGTGGTGGCACAACCAGGGTGCTCCAATCTTGCAACATCGCGTTTTCCAACTCAGACAGCGGCATCCACTGCGTTCGGGGCGACTGTCCCGGCAAGGTTGCCGCCTCGTAAACGCAAATCAGATGATCGTCGGGATACCACTGTTGGAGAAGCTGCACGATAGCGCTTATTCCCTGGCCATTCAACCTGAGCGAACGCAGCAAATGCGCGGCCGTCAGACCGATTTGCCAGAGCAGTAAATAAGCGCCGGTGTGCAACTGATGATAGTTCAATAGAAACTGCGTGGCCTCATAGGATTGGCAGCCGGATTCTCCTGGATCAATGCCCAAGTCCGCGAACAGACAATCTTCGGCAGAAATGCCGGGCAGCATTTGCACTGAGTAGCCTTCGGCCAACAAGATTCGCCGAGCAATGTGCGTGGAATCCACGAACACGGCCGGGTGACCATAGAACACGACGCAAAGATCAACGCCATTGCGCACTGTCGAGATAATGCGTTCCGCCATCGCCGTGTAAATGTGCTGACGATCGACAAATTCGCCGTAGGCTTTCGCGAGATTTTCCACTCGTGGATTCAGCGATTGAATATGGACGATCGACAAGGGATTCGGAACGACGACCATGACCAGCTCGGCATTACTGATGGCATTGACCGTTTCAGCGGTGATATGACCCGGATGCAAACCACAGCCGGCGATCACCAATCGGCCAGGTTTCTCTGCTTTTGTTTCAGCCATGACTTATCGCTTCTTGCGGCGCTTCCAGCCACCCCAACCGCTCCTCGGCCAGCACCAGCTCCGTTGCCGCCGGCACTAACATTGTCGTCCAGGATTCGAGCTTCGCCTGCGGTAAATCGCGCAGAGCCAACCAATCCTTACGCGGCGCAAAACCCGGCAAGGTCGGCGCCTCATATAAGCAAATGCGGTGTTCGGCCGGGTAATGCTGCAACAACAATCGGGTAATCGCGGCAAGACCATGCTTGCCGGGCGTGTAGGCCCTCCCAGTCATTTCACCGACCAAGCCAATCTGCCAAAGAATCAACGCCGCACCGGTATCAATGTTTCGCCGCGATAATAAAAATTGCGATGCTTCATAGGCCTGGCAGCCGGTAGCAGATGGGTCCAGCCCCAAATCGGCAAACAGGCAGGCATCGGCGGAAATGCCCGGCAGCATGCGCACCGGATAACCCTCTTGCTCCAGACGTTCGCGCACCAATTGCGTCGACAACACAAACACACCGGGGTGGCCATAGAACACCATACACACGCGCAGACCTTCGCGCACCAGTTCGACCATGCGCTCGACCATCGCCTGGTAGATTTCCAGCCGGGTCATTTGTTCGTTATAGAGCCGGCCCAGGTTTTCCAGGTTCGAATTCAGGCTTTGAATGTGCTGATTCGACAGCGGATTCGGCGCGACCACCAGCACCCGATCGGCGGCCTGAATGATGCCAACGGTTTCCAGTGTCATCTGGCCCGGATGCAGACCACAGCCAACGATATCCAATGCGCCTTGGCGTTCCATGCGTTTTCCTTGTTGTTATCAATAGCTTGCTACGTTAACGCCATTGCCCGGCAAAGGAAACGCCAGTGCGCACCGGCGTGCCAGGGCGTTGCACAATCTTTCGCCGAAATGGATGATTTGGACGGCTAAACGGAGTAGACTATGCCGCTTTTCGGCCCAGCCCCCGTATCAATCGCCTTAAACAAGGCTCTCGTACAAGGCCGCCATCTTCCCGTTTTGCTGTTGAGGATCGTCAATGTCCGAATACCGTATTTTCACCTCTGAATCCGTTTCCGAAGGCCACCCGGACAAAGTCGCGGATCAGATTTCCGACGCCGTGCTCGATGCCATTATTGCCGAAGACCAATACGCCCGCGTTGCCTGCGAAACCCTGGTCAAAACCGGTGTTGCGATCGTCGCTGGCGAAATCACCACCAGCGCCTGGGTGGATTTGGAAGAGCTGGTCCGCAACGTTATTTGCGATATCGGTTACACCAGTTCGGAAGTCGGTTTTGACGGCCACACCTGCGGCGTGCTGAACCTGATCGGCAAACAAAGTGTCGACATCAACCGCGGTGTCGATCGCGCCAAACCCGAAGATCAAGGCGCCGGCGATCAAGGCCTGATGTTCGGTTACGCGACCAACGAGACCAAAGCGCTGATGCCAGCGCCGATTGAATACTCGCATCGCCTGGTTGAACGCCAAGCGGAAGTGCGCAAGAAAGGCAAACTGGAATGGCTGCGCCCGGACGCGAAATCGCAAGTGACCTTCCGTTACGAAAAAGGCAAGCCGGTTGCCGTTGATGCCGTTGTGCTCTCCACCCAGCATTCACCGAAAGTGAAACTGGCAGAACTGCGCAAGCAAGTGCTGGAACACATCATCAAGCCGGTGCTGCCGGAAAAATGGCTGCACAAAGGCACCAAGTTCCACATCAACCCGACCGGCAATTTCGAAATCGGCGGTCCGGTTGGCGACTGCGGCCTGACCGGTCGCAAAATCATCGTTGATTCCTATGGCGGCATGGCCCGTCACGGTGGCGGTGCGTTCTCCGGAAAAGATCCATCGAAAGTCGATCGCTCGGCCGCCTACGCCGGTCGTTACGTCGCGAAAAACATCGTTGCCGCCGGCCTTGCCGATCGCTGCGAAATTCAAGTGTCCTACGCGATTGGCGTTGCTGAACCGACCTCGATTTCGGTCAACACCTTCGGCACCGGCAAAATCAGCGATGATTTGCTCGTTGAACTGATTCGCAGCCATTTTGATCTGCGCCCATATGGCCTGATCAAACAGCTCGATCTGCTGAACCCGATTTACGCACCAACTGCAGCTTATGGCCACTTCGGTCGCAAACCGGGCACACTGAAATTCAAACACCAGAACGGTGAAGTGAAAACTTACAACACCTTTACCTGGGAACGCACAGATAAAGCGGAAGCGCTGCGTAAAGACGCGGGGCTGTAAGCCAATCTACAAAGGGCGCCGTCGGCGCCCTTTGTTTTCGGTACGTTTATTGTTCTCGTATTTTACTTTCCGAAAAATCCCTCATCTGTCACTTCATGACATCTTCTCCCTTTGTGAAAAGAGAAGATCTTTTCGTTCCGCTCACCACTCTGCCATCAACATCTTTTCGCGTTTTCTCGAAGTCACAAAAATCGAAAAGAAAAACGGGGTCCCCGTCTGCGCCAGCCGGCAGCGGCATGATGTAAGCCGGGTACAACCGCAGGGACAGCGGTTGTAGTGCTGTCGAGGCATGGATGCCGAGTCAGCACGGCCCGAGCTGGAATCATGTCGATGCCGGAACGGCTTGGTCGAAGCATCAAAGTTTTTCTGGCGCAGTTGGGGCGCACTTCTTTTGCCTACTTTGCTTGTGCGAGCAAGAAAAAAGCGCAGGAGCGCTTTTTCGTGCAAACCCCGAAGGGGTACAGCACATGAATGTGCTGTACAAAAGTAGGTCGCCCGCCGGGGCGAGACCCGGCAAAGCTCGGAATCGCTCCAAACTCATCCGAAAATTCATCACAGATAGCCGAACACTTTAAAGCCACGGCCCCAACCGCTATGACATAGTTACGCTAACCCCACCCAACTCCAGTGCTACACTGGCCACCCTCTGCGCCCAATACCCCACAACAGGGAAGTCCGTCGTGCTCGACCGGGAACGTTCATCGCAAATCATGCACATCACCCTGCCCGTCATGGGCGGCATGATCTCCCAGAACATCCTGAACCTCGTCGATATGTATATGGTTGGTCATGTCGGCCACGTCGCCGTCGCGGCAGTAGGCATCACCAGTTACACCAACTGGATGTTGGCGGCGTTGTTCATTGGTCTTTCTGCCGGTGTGCAGGCGATGGTCGCCCGACGTATGGGCGAAGGCCGCACCGATATCGCTGCGCGACCGCTCAATGGCGCGCTGACCTTGATTGTCGTCACGACCATTCCGCTGGCAATCTTGCTGATCTTTTTATCGCCGCTGATCATGGCTCAGCTTAGCACCGATCCGGAAGTGATTGCCCAGGGCACACCGTATTTGCAGGCACGCATCGCTGGCATCGCGGCGATGGCAATGAACTTTTCGTTCCGCGCCTACTGGAGCGCGATCAAACTGGCGCGCTTTTATTTCATGACACTGATCGTCATGCACGCAATCAACATCGCACTGAATTATGTGCTGATATTCGGTAAGTTCGGCATTCCTGCGCTTGGTACCTTCGGCGCCGGTTTGGGCACCACGCTGTCACTCTATTGCGGCACCGCGATGTATATCACTTACGCGCTGCGTCACACCAAGCAATACGGTTTCATGGCCTCGCTGCCATCGAAAGAAACAATGCAGACGATCATCAAAGTGTCGCTACCGGCCAGCGCCCAGCAGTTTTTCTATGCGCTTGGCTTCACGACACTGTTCTGGATTGTCGGTATGGTTGGCACTGGCGAAATGGCCGTGGCCAACGTGTTGGTCAACGTCACGCTGGTTGCCTACTTGCCCTGCCTTTCTTATGGCATCTCAGCGGCGACCTTGGTGGGTCAGGCACTTGGTCGCAATGAACCCGAAGATGCCTACCGCTGGGGTTGGGATGTCAGCAAGCTGGCGATGCTGACGGTGCTGCTGATTGGTCTGCCGATGGCGATTTTTGCGCCGGAGATCATTGCCGCCTTTATTGATGACGCATTGGTCGCCGAGATGGGCATCACACCGCTCAGATTGATTGCCATCAGCCTGATTTTCGATGCGCTCGGTGTCGTCATGTTCCATGGCATTCAAGGTGCTGGCGCCACCCGCACGACCATGTTGGTGTCGCTCGGCATGCAGTGGCTGGTGTTCCTGCCGCTGGCTTATCTGGCCGGTCCGGTCGGCGGTCATGGCATACTGGTGATCTGGAGTCTGTATATTGCTTACCGCTTTATCCAGACGATGATCTTCGTATTCCTGTGGCGGCAACGGGCATGGACTCAAATCAAACTGAACTGACGCACGCCTATGCGGCGCTGACGCCGGATTGCGTTCTGAACGCGCTGGAAGCGTTCGGTTTTCAACCGGACGCTGCCTTGCAGCCGATGAATTCTTACGAGAATCGCGTTTACGCGTTTCGCGACGCCGATGGCAATAAACACGTCGTCAAATTCTACCGGCCGAAGCGCTGGAATCTGCGTCAGATCAACGAAGAGCATCAGTTTTTGTTTGAACTGGCCGATGCCGATGTGCCGGTGATCCTGCCGCATGTGCGCGATGGCATCAGTTGTTTTGATTATCAGGATTTTTTCTTCGCGGTATTTCCGCAGCGCGGCGGTCGCGCGTTCGAAGCCGGTAATGAAGAACAGCTGGCGATCATGGGCCGCACCGCTGGTCGCTTGCATGCCTGCGCCAAAACCCGTTCATTTTCGGCGCGACCAAAACTGAACGTCGAACAATTCGTCCAAGCCCCGATCAAGGTCGCCGCCAATTCAGCGATGTTGCCGGCGCGTTACCGCGACGATTACGCGCTGATCAGCACTGAGCTCGCCGAACTCTGTGAAGACTGGCTGCAACGCCTGCCCGAGGAAAGCTGGCAGCGCTGCCACGGTGATTTGCATCCAGGCAATATTCTGTGGACCGGTGATGGTGTGCTGTTGGTCGATTTCGATGATTGCCGAACGGCACCGGCCGTGCAGGACTTATGGATGTTGGCCGACAGCATCGAAGATCGAGCGCTATTGATCGATGAGTATGAGCAGTTTTGTGAATTCGATTGGTCACAATGGCGTTTCGCCGAAGTGCTGCGCAGCATGCGCCTGATGCAATACACCGGCTGGCTGGCTGAGCGCTGGAGTGACCCGACTTTCCCGCGTCACTTCCCGTGGTTCGCCCAGGAAAATTATTTTGCTGACCATATCAAGCAACTGCAGGAACAATTGCGTTTGTTGCAAGCGCAGTGATTCATTGGTCTGGCAGATTGGGCACAGCGTTTTTTTGCGAAGCCCAACAGCTACCACTAGAGCATTGTTGGGCTTCGCTACGCTCAGCGCCAACCTACGCACGTTGACAACAAATTTTTCGCCCGCCGCCTTAGCTGGCCGTTTCGCCAATTGCCGGCAACAAACGATTCAGCAAACGCGTCATCGTCAAATGCCACAATGAAAACTCGGCATCGAGGTTGGCGAATTTATCATCACCAAATTGCGCATCCAATTCACCGCGCAAGCGTTCAGACATTTTCAAACCGGTAAAACGGGCATCTTGCTGTACAACCAAATCGACGCTGTCTTCAAAATTCAGTTGCAGCTTGCGTACATCACGGCCGGCCTCTAAATGGCCGCGCACTTCATTGCTGACCAGTTCAATGCCTTTGCAACGGACGACGCCTTCCTCATCAGCCAGTTCACAGGATTCACCGAGCGTAAAGCCGCCGGGCATATCACGTTCGCCTTTCAGCCAGGCGGTCAAGAATGCAGGAATAGGCGCCGAAAATGCTGGCCGGGAAACCGGCAGCGAACCGAGCGCCAGACGCAGCGCGTTCAATGACAATTCCGCTCGACTGAGGCTGCTGGCGGCGACCAGGATCAAGCCTTCTTTTGGCAACAATACGGAAAGCGTTTCATCGGTTTTGGTGAACGCGCGTGGCAGCAACGAAAACGTCAATTCATCTTTCAAACGCGCCACTTCTTTTTTGCCGAGTTTGCGCCCTTCTTTTTCCTGCAGTTCGCGCACCTGTTCTTCCAATTGTTCGCGGATAACACCAGCTGGCAGCAAACGGCGCTGTTCACGCAGACGGATCAACATGGCGCCATCATTGCTGTGCACGAAGGCCGAGCTGTCGTCGTCGAGTGCCGGCACCCAGCCCACCCGCTGCGGTTCGGTGTTGCCGCAGGGCGTGAACGGGTGTTCTTGCAGCGCTGCTTCCAGCGTCGGCAAATCAGGCAGGGCGTCGGGTTTGATGCGGTACAGACAGAACGAACGGAACATGGGCAATTCGGCAAAAGCAAAAGGGCGCGCATTATCCCCATTCGAGCCGGAAAAAGAAAACCGGCGCACCGCAGAAAAGCCAGCACGCCGGTTCAGGAGATAAAAAGCGGCGTCCGGGAAAGCAACGCCGTGGGGTAAGACACTTAAGCAGGCAGTGACAGCGCTTGCGCCGTCGCGACCAACACGGCGGCGATACGGGCGCTGGACTGGATGGCCAGATCACTGGCGCCGTGCTTGCGCACTTCATGGATGTGCGACTCGATGCACATGCCGCAGCCGTTAACGGCCGACACGGCCAAGGCCATCAACTCGAAGTCGAGCTTGGCGATGCCATGCTGGGCGAGACCATTCATCCGCAGGCGAGCCGGCAGCTTGCGCAGCGCTTCGTCTTCGGCCAGGTGAATGAAGCGGTAGTAAACGTTATTCATCGCCATCAGCGTCGCAGCGATGCGGGCCGCTTCGCGGTGCTGGTTGTCGAGCAGCTCGCTGGTTTCGGCTTCGACGGCGGTGGCGACGCGATCATTGCGGGTGGCGTAGGCAACGGCCAGGGCAATGGCGGCGCGTTGGCCATCGGTCAAATCCGGCGCGCCTTCGGCCGTGAATACGGTCGACAGGTTCAAGCGGATATCTTTGGCGGCATCCGGTAGGGCCGCGCGCAGGGTTTCAATGGACATATTGGGCTCCTGGGTCGGCGGGTTGGCCGCCGGGGGTAATTGGGGTTGGAGAGGACGGTGCGTAATCGGCAGCCCCCTCTCCCGGCGTTACACGCCACCCTCCGCCGCGAGGGGGGAGGGTGATCAGCGTACCGCGCTACTCGCGCGGCAGCTCTTTAGGCGACCTTGATCGTGTCCTGGCCTTTCTGCCAGTTGCACGGGCAGAGCTCGTCGGTTTGCAGCGCGTCGAGCACGCGGATCACTTCTTTGACGTTACGGCCGACGCTCAAATCGGTGACCATGACGAAACGGATGATGCCTTCCGGGTCGACGATGAACGTCGCGCGCTGGGCCACGCCTTCAACCGGGTCGAGAATGCCGAGCGCGTCGGACAGCTCGCGCTTGATGTCGGCCAGCATCGGGAACGGCAGGCTGTTCAGTTCTTCTTTGTGCTGGCGCCACGCCAGGTGCACAAATTCCGAGTCGGTCGACAAGCCCAGCACTTGTGTGTCGCGATCATTGAATTCGCTGTTCAGTTTGCCGAACTCAGCGATTTCGGTCGGACAGACGAACGTGAAATCTTTTGGCCAGGCGAACACGACCAACCATTTGCCGGCGTAGCTTTTTTCGTTCAAATCCACGAAGGCGTTATTGATGTCGTTGCTGACCACGCCTTTCAGATTGAACGCTGGAAATTTTGCCCCTACAGATAACATGTGATTTCTCCTGTTGATGGTTTGAATCAAATCAGTTCGTTGAGCAGCAAAGCGTCGGGAAAACGCGTTTCGCTATGTTCTTCCTCGATGCGCCAGGCATCGAGCAGCCACTGTTTACAGGCCAGAAGCATCGTGTTTCCTTTGCCGTCAGTGACTGAACTGGAGCGCATGTTGCGCGAAAGTCCTTGCATTCGGAATTGGATTGGATTAATCAGCTTGATAGACAAAACCTATTGATCACTTTTTGAGGCAGTAATGAATCTTCGTGATCTGCAATATCTGGTCGCTGTGGCCGACCATCAGCATTTTGGCAAGGCCGCTGAAGCCTGCTATGTCTCGCAGCCGACCTTGAGTCAGCAAATCAAAAAGCTGGAGGAACACCTCGGCACCGCGTTATTCGAACGCGACCACCGCAGTGTGCGCTTGACGCCGATTGGTCAGGAAATTGTCGGCCGCGCGCGGCGCGTATTGCAGGAAGCCGATGGCCTGGTGCAACTGGCGAAAAGTGCCGGCGACCCGGCCGTCGGAGAATTGCGCATCGGCGCTTTCCCAACTTTGGCCCCCTACTACCTACCGAAAGTATTGCCGATGGTGCGCAAGCGCCTGCCGGATCTGAAGCTCTATTTGGTCGAAGACAAAACCCCGAACTTACTTTCGCAACTGCAAAGCGGTGAGCTGGATGCGGCGTTGCTGGCGCTGCCGATTCGCTACGAAGGGCTCGACGCCGTGCCGTTGCTGGAAGAATCATTCTGGTTGGCGGTGGCCAAGGATCACCCGCTGGCCAAGCGCAAATCAGTCAGCGTCGACGATATGCACGGATTGTCGCTGATGCTGCTCGAAGACGGTCATTGCCTGCGCGATCAGGCGCTGGAAGTCTGCCAACTGGCCGGCGCCCATGAATCGACGACATTCAAGGCCAGTAGCCTGGAAACCTTAAGGCAGATGGTCGCCAGCGGCCTCGGCGTGACCTTGCTGCCGGAGATGGCCTTGCGCCAGGACGATCACGGCATCCGCTACCTGCCGATCAAGGATGCCCCCAGCCGTCAGGTGGCGCTCGTTTATCGCGCCAGCACCGCCCGCCGGCAATCGCTGGTATTGCTGATTCAGGCGCTGCGCAAAGCCTACGAACAAGTACGACAAGTCGCGTAATGGCAAAGCCACTAATGCGTTCTAGACTGTAGAAACAGTAGAGCGGGAAGACGGACCCATGAAAGGTCGTATTCTGGTCGTCGATGACAACAGCACCAATCTCGCCGTGTTAGGTGAATTATTGGAACGTAGCGGTTATGAGGTGCGCGCCGCCAACAGCGGCGAAATGGCCGTTGCCATCGCACCGGACGTGCGTCCGGAATTGGTGCTGCTCGATGTCATGATGCCAGGCGGCATTGATGGCTATGAAACCTGCCAGCGCCTGCGCCGACTGTCTGGCTACCAGGGTGTGCCGGTATTGTTTTTGTCCGCTGACAATGCCCCGCAAAGCAAGGTCAAAGGCTTTCAGGTCGGCGGCACCGATTACGTCAGCAAGCCGTTCCAGGCTGATGAACTGCTGGCCCGGATCAGCAGCCAGCTCGAATTGCATCGCTTGCGCCATCAGCTCGAAGACGAAGTGGCGCGCAAAACCCGCAAAGTGCAGGACTTGCTCAGCGAGCTGAACCGCACCTATGAAAAATCGCTGGCGCTGCTCGCCCGCGCGGGTGAATTCCGCGATGCCGAAACCGGTAACCACACCCGGCGCATCGGCGAATACGCTTACCGGATGGCCGAGCTGCTCGGCTGCGACACCAGCTTCTGTCATCACATCCGCCATGCGGCTCCGCTGCACGATATCGGCAAAGTGGCGATACCGGACCGCATTCTGTTGAAAGAAGGCCCGCTCGACAGCGAAGAATGGGTGGTCATGCGCAGCCATGCAGAAAAAGGCGCGGCGATTTTGCGCGCCTACGAAGAGCCGCTGTTTCTGATGGCCGCCGAAATCGCCGGCAATCATCATGAGCGCTTTGACGGCAGCGGTTATCCGCAAGGGCTGGCCGGCCAGCATATTCCGCTGGCGGCGCGCATCACGACGCTGGTTGATACTTACGATGCGCTGCGCTCGCGCCGGCCTTATAAACCGGCGTTCGAGCATGAGCGAGCCATTCAAGTACTGACCGAGGGCGATGGCCGTACCGCCCCGATTCATTTCGACCCGGAACTGCTGGCCGCGTTGGTTCGGCATCAGGATTTGTTCATGGAAGTGTTTGATAAGGACCATCTGGTCGCAGAGGGTAATGCATGACCGAAAACCGGCAAAGAGCCAGCCTGCGCTGGCAGTTATTCGTCCGGCTGGCCTTGTTGGTGCTGGCGCTGATCCCGATGTTTGGCATCGTCCGTTATTACTTTTCCGAAAACGCGCTGACCGCCGAATTCAAAGCCAAACGCGAGGGCGCGGCCGAAGTGCTGGCGGTGTCCTTGCGCGAGCCGCTATGGGACTTGGATGATTTTCAGGTCGCCGAAGCAGTCAGTGCCTTCTCGTACATGAAAGAGCTGCAAGCGGTGAAAATCACCGAGACCGGCGCCTCCAGTTATGAGCGCGTCTATTTGCGCATGCATCCGGAATCACCGCTGGAGCCAGCGCAGTCGGTGATCCGCACCGCTATTGAAGCCAATGTTCAACAACCGTTCAAAGTGATGTTTCGCGATGCTGAACTGGCCAATGGCGTGTTGTATTTCAGCAATGATGAGTTCGAAACACGCTTGCGCGAAACGATGATCGAACTGGTCATTCAGATGGTGCTGTTTTCCTTCATCGTGCTGGCGCTGATTTACCTGCTGCTGGAACGCTTTGTCGGCACGCCACTGATGCGCTTGAAAAAAGCCGTCGCCACCGGTGCCGAACCGGATGCGCTGGCCAACGTCACCGAACAATTGCCGGACAACGAAATCCGCACCTTCGCCGAACACTACTCGCGGGTGTTGAACGACTTGCGCAATCACCAGCAGCATTTGACCGAAATGGTGTTGCAACGCACCCGCGCGCTCAGCGACAGCAACGAACAATTGGCCGCCGAAATCGAGCAACGCAGCCGGATGGAGCAGGACTTGATCGCCGCCCGCCAGCAAGCGGAGCAGGCCAGCGAAGCGAAAACCTATTTCCTGGCGCACATGAGTCATGAATTACGCACGCCACTGAATGGCATCATCGGCTATTCGCAACTGCTGTCGCAGGGTACTGACAGTGTTCAGGAAATGAACGAGTACGTGACCAATATTGGTCGCTGTGCCGATCACCTGCTGGAGCTGATTAACCGCATTCTCGACTTGTCGAAAATCGAACACGGCCGTATGGATGTGTTGGTGGCGCCGTTTGCCTTGCATCGCTTGCTTGACGATGTCGTCGCGGTCATTCAACCGCGCGCCGATTCCCGCCATCTGGCGCTGAACCAGCATCGTGATGAAGACGTGCCGGCGGTCGTCGAAGGTGACGCCGCCAAGCTGCGCCAGGTGTTGATCAACTTGCTCGGCAACGCCGTCAAATTCACCGAGCATGGCAGCATCACGCTGGAGGTGCGCTGGCTCGGTGAAGACATCATCGAATTTGCCGTGCGCGATACCGGCGTCGGCATTTCCAGTCGCGATATGGAGCGTATTTTCGAACCGTTCCAGCAAGCCGGTACGCTGCCGCAACAATGGCGTCAGGAAGGCACGGGTTTGGGCTTGTCGATTTCCCGTCGACTGGTGCAAATGATGGGCGGCGAGCTGATTGCCGACAGCCAGGAAGGCAAAGGCTCGCATTTCCGCTTCCGAATCAAAATGCCGGCCTCGCATCTGGACTTGCCCGCGATGGACGCCAACTCGGCGGTGACGCTGGCCGACGGCCAAAGCTTCAAGGTCATGGTCGTCGATGATGTTTCGCACAACCGCGACGCCTTGACCAAACAACTGATGCGCATGGGTTTCGATGTCCGAGCCGTCGACTCCGGGCCAGCGGCACTGGACGCGATGCAGCAGCAGCCAGCCGACCTGGTGTTCATGGATATCCGGATGCCGGGCATGGACGGCATCACCTGCGCCCGCGAGATGCGCAAGCGCTATGCCGACGTGCGCATTCTGGCCTACACCGCCAGTGTCTTCGACGCCGAGGTCAACAGCGAGATTCTCAGCAATTTCGATGACCTGATCCTGAAACCGGTCGATATCGGCCAGGTGGTCGGCACCCTGTCGAAAAACCTGCCGGTCCGTTTCGTCTCCAAAACCAACCGTCCGTCTGCAACGGTCGCACCAGAATCCGGCTCTGTGTCACAATTAACCGAAGCCGAACGTGCCCATCTGAGCTCTTGGCTCGCTTCCGGCGCGCTGACCCGGATCCGCGAGTTTGCCGATGGGTTGCGCAAGGAAACCGGCGACAAGGCCCAGCTCGGAGAAACCCTGTACCGGCTGGCACGCGCCTACGATATTGAAGGATTGAGGCGTTTACTGCAGGTATCCGATGCCAATGAGTCCTGAGCCGTCAAGATGAGCCTAGCCACTGATTTCCGTCGTCACTCTCGTTTACTGAGCCTGGGTGCCAGCCTGTTGCTGGCGCTGTCGTTAAGCGCCTGCCAACCGAAAGCCGATAGCTCCGATGCTGAAAGCCTCACCGACAGCTTGGCCGCGATGCAAAAAGAACGCTCGGCCGAGGAAAAGGCCCGGCTGGCCCGCGCTTTATACATTCTGGCCCTGACCGAAACCGGCCACCTCGGTGATCCACCCACTGACGCGGTCGCCATTGCCGAAGACGCCACCCTGGGCCCAGCGCTGCTGCGAGTGCTGGATGGCGACACCTACGAGGACATCGTCGAGAAAGCCACCGAGATCCGCTCGGCCGAACTGCAGCAGGCCATCCATGCTGCCCAGCGCGCCCAGCAGGATGTCCGGGCCCGGATGGCGCAGGCCAATGCCGAAATCACCCAGCTGCGCGACTTTTCGGTGGCCCGCGCGGAATACGGCTGGACCAAAGGCGATTACTTGCCGCAGGCCTTCGTTGAGTTCGAGCTGTCCAACCTCAGCGATGAGCAAGTGACTGGCATCAAGATGCGTGGCCGCTTGAGTACACCAGATCGCGAAGATCCTTGGGTGTTTGAAGTGCTGTCGCACGACATGGTCCGGCCGTTGCCGAAAAAAACCACTCAGCAATACCGGCTGGTGCCCAACCAGTTCTCGGCCTGGGGCAACCGCAAGCTGCAAAACCGGCGTGATACCCGCCTCGCTCTGGAAATCATCAATATCCGGGTTGGAACCGAATGGCTGGTCAGCGCCGATCCCTTGCTACTGGAAAAAGAACTGCAGCACTACCTGACGGCAGAGCAAGGCGCGCGCGCCGAGCTGGATGCCATCCGCGCCAAGGGTCATATCTAATCCCGGCCCCTTACAGCCGCACCTCCCCGCTGATTTTTTCTCGACAAAAAAAGAGGCACGAATTGCTTCGTGCCTCCCGGACAGATCTTGTGCGAGGAACCCTATTGCCCGCACAAGATTTGCACACCCAGTAGACCGTTGTTACCTGTCGCTTGCAGTAACTTAAAACACAGCCATTGCGTGAATATGTCGGGCATTGTTTGCTTCACCAGTCACCAAGGATGGTACCGATGACAATGCCGGCCAGAATCGCGTCACCGACATGGTGGTAGCGACAACCAACATGCACGTGGTAACCGCTATGGAAGTAATGCGGATCGTAGAAATGGCTGTACCAGTGCGACGGCAGGTAGTGATAGCCGTGATGGCCGTGCCGACCCTGCACCACGATTACCGGCCGCTGATAACCATAATGAGTCCAGTGCGGATGGCGGTGGCGCGGATAATCGTAGTAGTGGCGATGACGATCATGATGATGGCGGTAGCGATGCGAGTCATGACGATAATCGTGATCGCGTGAACGGGCGTGGCGGTCGTCACGATGATTCTGCACGTAACGATGGTCATCACGATGATCAGGACGATGGTCGGGGCGATGCTCGCGCCGATCGCGATCATGATGACCTTGGTCGCGGCCGCGGTGTTCGCCGCGGTAATCATTGCCACGGTGATTGTCTCTGGACGACTGTGCCTGATGCCTTGCACCACTGCTTTGGCTGTAATTGGCACTGCGGCCTTCGTCGCGATGTTCCTTGGCGGCGACCGGCAACACCAGCAGACCGGCACAGAGTGCGGCATACCAAACTTTCGTTGCCATGGTGAGCTCCTCAATCGGTTTACCCTAGCGTCGAAGCCAGTGTCGCAAAGGGCAACTGAATTGGAGCTGAACCCGAAATTTTCGTGACAAGCCGATGGCAGCCGCTTAACAGCGCGACGTTATGCCCGTAAAATTCGCGGCCATTGCCAACACAACAAGTGAGTGCATTGTGGAGAGAGTAATCGAACGGATGATGTACGCCAGCCGCTGGGTATTGGCGCCGATTTACATCGGTTTGGTGTTGGCGTTGATGGCGCTTGGCATCAAATTTTTCCAGGAAGTGTTTCATCTGCTGCCGCGCTTGTTTGCTGAAAAGCCAATCGGCGAAGGTGATTTGATTCTGGTCGTGTTGGCGCTGGTGGACATGGCGCTGGTTGGCGGCTTGCTGGTCATGGTGATGTTCTCCGGTTACGAAAATTTCGTGTCGAAACTGGATGTGCAAGGCGCGGAAAAACTCGACTGGATGGGCAAGCTCGACGCCAATACGCTGAAGCAAAAAGTCGCCGCGTCAATCGTCGCCATTTCCTCGATTCACCTGCTGCAGAAATTCATTGGTGTCGACAAACTCTATGGCAGCAATTGCGCGGAAAAGCCGGAGAAAATGAGCGAATGTCTGCGGATGGCGGAAAACGCCAATGAAATGCTGATGTGGTATGTGATCATCCACATGACCTTTGTGCTGTCGGCATTCATGATGGGCATGCTCGACAAGAAAACCAAATCGGCGACCTGAACGCCGAACGATTTGAAAACCGAGTGTTCAGCCAATAAAAAACGCCGCGAATCGCGGCGTTTTTTATTGCGGAGCAATTATTTCTTGACGCTATCCTGATAACGCTGCAACGAACTCAGGATTTCGCTGCGAGCCGCATCCGGGCCGTCCCAACCGAGCACTTTGACCCATTTACCCTTTTCCAGATCTTTATAGTGCTCAAAGAAATGCTGGATCTGGTGCAACAAAATTTCTGGCAAATCTTCGTGCGTTTTCACTTTGTTGTAGAGCGGCGTCAGCTTGGCAACCGGCACCGCGATCAGCTTGGCGTCACCACCGGCTTCATCTTCCATCTTCAACACGCCAACCGTGCGGCAGCGAATGACCACGCCGGCCTGCAACGGGAATGGCGTCACGACCAGCACATCGGCCGGATCTCCGTCTTCGGAAATGGTGTGCGGAATGTAACCATAGTTGCACGGATAGTGCATCGCGGTGCCCATGAAACGATCGACGAAAATGGCACCGGAATCCTTGTCCACTTCGTATTTGATCGGATCGGCATGGGCCGGAATTTCGATGATGACGTTGACTTCGTCCGGCAGGTTCTTGCCGGCATGTACTTCTTTCAGGGCCATGATGTAACGCGTCCAGAATCGGGCTAGAGAGCTAAAACGACCGGCATTATACCTGACATGCTGCGATGCAGCGAGTGGCGGGCCAAGTGGTTATATCGAAAGCGGCGACGCCGAACAGCGCCGCCATAGTATGCCGTTAATGCCGGCATTTGGCGCGGCAGTATTACCACGAATGGCACGACCTAATGCGCTATCGATCCGTCGCGGCGATGCCCATGCTGAAAACGCAGGATGAATGGGGAGAGAAGGAGGAATCATCATGCGCAAGTTGTTACTGAGCTTGTTTTCCGGCGCCACGATCGCGTTTGTATTGCTGATTCTGATGGCGCAGTTGGTGGCGTTTCGCGGCGAAAGGCCGACTGCCAAGCCGCCGAAAGTCGTCGATACGTTTACGCCAGAGAGGAAAACCGAACCACTTCCACCAAAGAAACAGCTACCGGAGCAACCGAAGCCAGCCATTGCGCCAGCACCGACCGGGATCAGCACGCCGCTGGAACCGAATCCCGTCGCAAGGCCGGTTACGGTTATCCCGGAAACGCCGACCACGACGCGACTGTCAATCGACTGGTTACCAACCGGAATAGGCGAGCAAATGCCTACGCACGGTAAGGACGGTGTCTTGCGCGCCCTCCGCCAGCTACAACCGATGTACCCGATCGATGCCCGTGAACGCGGCATTGAAGGTCAGGTCACCTTGCGTTTCGTTGTCGATGCACGTGGCCTGGTCAGCGATATCGAAGTGTTGGACAGTCAACCGCGCGGGGTATTCGAAAAGGCCGCACGTATGGCGGTATCACGCTGGCAATACGAGAACCCTGAGCAGAAACCCATCAGCCAAACCGTGACCTTGAGTTTCGCGCTAGAACAGCCGTAAACCCATGGCAAACGAATCAGCATTCCGACGCTGATTCGTTTGCACTCTCGGCAATCGCCGCTTATTGTAGGCAGTGTAATCGGCACATCCTAACCAATAAGCACACCATGTCGGCACGCCGTTTGAAATCCAGGTTGTTTGTTTCGCTGCCCGCGTGGTTCCGCGCGGGCTTCGCGCGGCTTGGCGCGCATCAGCAGTGGCGCAAGCACCTACCGTTTATGCTGATGCCATGGTTACTGTCTGGTGCGCTGATGGCGGCGCCGGCAAACAACGAAACTCAGAAAAGTCCTGATCCGAAAGCCGAGCAGGTTCGGCAATTGATGGATGCCGCTGAGCGACAATTCAGCGAGGATTTCGAACAGGCAAAAGCCGCATTGAATCAGGCCAAGGCGCTGAATCAGGAATTATCTGACACGGCCTTGTCGTTGGAGCTGGCTTCACTGGAATGCTGGTTCATCGTCGAGCGCGACATCAACGAAGCACGCCTGTTTGCCGAAACGATGATGTCCAGCATCGATGCCAGTACTTATCCGGTGCGTTACGCGGAAATGCGTTTGTGCTGGGGTTACACCTCTGAACAAATCGGCAATCTCAATGAGGCGGCCGAAGCTTATGAGTTCGCAGTCAGCGAAGGGCGCCGCCTGAACGAACCGGAACTGCTAGCCAGCGCGCTCGGTTCACGTGGCGACTTGCGTTCTTATCGTGGTGACTACTCGAACGCGCTCGAAGATTTGAAAGAAAGCTACGAGTTGTACTCCGCGCTGAACGACGAATTTTTCATTCGCTACACGCTCAATTCCATCGCCAATTTGTATGCCCGCATTGGTGAATATCCGCAGGCGATCGAATACTACCGCGAGCTGCTGGTGCACGATGAACAACGCGGCAACCCGGGTGCCATTGCCGTCACCGTCTACAACATCGGTCGCTCACTCGAATCAAAAGGCGATCTGGAGGAAGCCCGCAGCCATTTTGAGCGGGTCGTGACCCTGGCCCAGCAGGCACGTGATGGTAATCTCGAATACAGCGCCCGTCGCTCGTTGGCCAGCATTCTGTTGAAACGACAACAACCGAAAGAAGCGCTGGCGATTCTCAATGAAGTAATCGCTTTTTTTGAGCGCCAGAAAGATCCGCAGATGATTGCGATAACGCGCGCCTCGCGCGGCATGGCATTCCGCCTGCTCGGTCAACCGAAAGCCGCGATTATCGATCTCGATTTGGCCCTGGAAGAATTTCTGGCCGGCCAGAATGTTCGCGGCATTGCCGAAGTCGAGTTGGAGCGGGCGAAAACCTTTGCCGCCGCAGGCGAGTACGAGCAAGCCTATCAGGCACTGAGCCAGCATGTGCAAGCACACGCAACACTGGATCTGAATTTGCGCGAAGAACAAACCACCAGGATGCGGGTATTGTTCGACAGCGAACAAAAAGAAAAAACCAACGCGGCATTGCTGCGCGAAAAAGCCTTGCAGCAAAAGCAACTTGAAGACAGCCGCCGGATCCGCTGGTTGCAGTCGATGACACTGCTGCTGGCCGTGGCGCTGATTATTGTGCTGCTGATGTTGATCGCCAAGCATCTGCGTCAATCACGAAGAATGAGCGCGATGGCGATGACTGACGAGCTGACCCAGATCGCCAATCGCCGTCATATATTCCAGTTTGCCGAGCAGCAGATTGCCCAGTCCAAACGTTATCGCTCGCCGTTCACGGTGTTGGTCATGGACATCGATTATTTCAAGCGCATCAACGATACCTATGGTCACAACGCCGGTGATCTGGTGCTGCAAAAACTGGCCAAGGCGATGTCCGGCGAATTGCGCGAAGGCGACAAGCTCGGCCGCACCGGTGGTGAAGAATTCATGGCGGTGTTGCCGATGACCGAGTATCGCTCAGCGATGGATGTCGCCGAGCGCCTGAAAACCGCCGTCGCGCAACTGGAATTCAAGACCATCGATCCGGCCTTGACAGTAACCGTCAGCATCGGTGTCGCGCAATGGCGTGAAGGCGACAACAATGTCTCGCTGATCATGCGCCGCGCCGACGATGCGCTGTATCGCGCCAAAGGCGCCGGCCGCAACAAGGTGGAACTGGCCGACTGAGTCATTGCTGCTCAGCGCAGCGTTTTCGACAGATGGTCAGATTTGCCTATACTTCAGGCATAACACATGAGCCCTGCCTGATTGTTCATCCGTTTTTCGAATTGGGGAGCCTGCCGACCGCAGGCTGATCCGAGATGTTGTCCGCTTGTTGCTGATCGGTAAGTTTCTGCTGGTCATATTTGCGCTTTTCCTTTCATCGGTGTCGCTGGCGGCAACCCCGTCATCGCTGCAAAGTGCGCTTGATGACTTGCGCAATCGCTCCTATTTGTTGAATGAAGATCAGATCCGCCCGAAACTGAAGCGTATTGCCGAACAATTCACGGCCGACACCCCACAAGCGATTCGCGACGATTGGACAACGCAGCATTGCCGGGTATTCAAACCGACTGCTGAGCAAACCGGATTCGATTACGCCAACGCGCAATTGATTGAATTTCAATAACGTGGCAATAACGCCGGAGGTGTTGAACTGATGCGTTGTCAGGCGGCCTTGCTTGGCATTGCCGGTGAATTAAGCCAAGCGGAAACGGCGTTCAATGCCGCCTATTCGCAATCACAAGCGCTGAACGATGTGCGCTTGCAAGCCGACAGCCTGTTGGCGCGCGGAGAGTTTTATGCCTACACCGCCAATCTGGCGCTGGCGTTAACCGATTTGCTGTTGTCACAACGCTTGTTCGAGGCACTGGAGCTGGAGCATGCCTCGATTGGCAACTTGACCAATCTGGCCCATGTTTATCGCCGGCTCGGCGGTCACGAAAAATCCCGAGAGTACTATCAAGCAGTCATTGAGCGCGCTTGCTGCTAAAGGGGGTAATCAAGCATCAGTCCCAACGTCAGCGCTGCACCATAGGCATTGTTCAACTGAAAAGCGCGAAAGCAATCGTCCGGTTTGCGACGGCGCGCGATCCACATTTGATAGATCGCGATCAGCAGCGCAACACTCCAACCCAACAAAAACCAGAATCCGCGCTCCATCCTTAAACCGGCCATCAGAAAACCGGTTAGCGCCATGCCGTGAATGATCGACACGGCGGCGATATCGGCTTCACCAAACAGAATCGCCGTCGACTTGATGCCGATTTGCAGATCGTCCTTGCGATCGACCATGCCGTACAACGTGTCATAGGCAAGCACCCAGAGCAGCGTGCTGGTGAACAACAACCAGGCAATCGGAGGCAATTCGTTTTTTACCGCCGCGAATGCCATCGGAATCGCCCACGCAAACGCGGCACCGAGCACCACTTGCGGAAAGTAGGTGTAGCGCTTCATGAACGGATACAGCGCGGCAATGGCGATGGCCACAAACGACAACCAGATCGTAAAGTTGTTCAGCGTGATGACCAATGCGAATGACAGCCAGGCCAGCACCAGAAACGTCAATATGGCCTGCTTCGGTGTGATGCGGCCATCGGCCAACGGCCGTTGCCGGGTACGACTGACATGCGCGTCGAAATGACGATCGGCGTAATCGTTGATCACGCAACCGCAGGCGCGCATCAGCGCCGTGCCAAGCACGAACACGGCGAGAATCGGCAGCGGCGGCAGTCCTTCGGCGGCATACCAGAGCGCCCACAGCACCGGCCACAGCAACAGGAAAATGCCGACCGGTTTGTGCCAGCGCATCAGTTCGATAAATGGCCGGGCTTCAGCCCAAAGGGTTTGCCATTGGCGCGACATGATTCCCCCAGTAAATCAAATCCGGCAGCAGCACTTCCTGCACCAGTAGCGGCATGCGGCGATACAAGAACACCGAGCGGCGAGCCGGCAGTCCTTGACTGAACACGATGCCATGAGCACGTAAACGTGCCGCCAACGGCTGACGGGCGGTCAGGCGGCAGAATTCCAGATTGGTGCGCTGGCCTTCTCCAGCGAACAGCAGACTACCCAACGCCTGGGTGCCAAGCTTGGTCAGCTCCCGGTTCGGGCCACGCAAGCTGGCGGCCGGAATCACCGAACGGGCAAACACCCATTGCTGCTGCTCACCGACCAGCAATACCTCGCGCACAAAAGCCTGGCGCACGCCCATCATCTGCAACGCTAGCGCTTCTTCGCCGCGTGCAGTGCTCCAACCTTCACTGAGCGGACGTACCGCGATGTCACCGAGTCGCGATCGCAACGCCGCCGTGAACGAGCCCGGTTCCAGCAATAGCCGCTGCAATACCGGGCGCAGCGCCGGCGCGTCGTTCTGCCATGGATTCAACATGAACGCCTGTCTGCTCCCCGGCGTACCACAAAGGCCGGCATTATAGGGGCTTGAGCAGGGAATCGCCGGGAAACTTCCGATGAGCGCTTGCCAGCGGCGTACTGGATCGTTATAACGGCGGCCGTTTTCCTCCAAGCAGTTTTCAGGGTGTGGCAATGAAGAAATGGCAATGTCTGGTTTGTGGCCTGGTTTACGACGAGTCGCTCGGCTGGCCGGAAGACGGTATCGCCGCCGGTACCGCCTGGACTGATGTACCGGACGATTGGCTGTGCCCGGACTGCGGCGTCGGCAAACTCGATTTTGAAATGGTGGAAATCGATTGAACCGGCACCACGGTTCGCGTTCAACATGAAGATTATGTGAAGCGGCGCCGGTTTTTCGCACAAACCCGGAAAATCGGCAGACGCTGTCTATACTTGGGGCACCTTCGTTGTTTTATCCCCAAAAGTGACCATGCGTAAGCTGCTGTTGTGCTGTTTCTCTGCCCTGTTGTTTTCCTCAAGCCTGTTCGCCGCCGGCGGCACCAAAGATGCCGATCCGGAAGGCGTCAAATACCTTGAGCTATTCCCGAATCTGGTGACCAATTACCAGCGCAACGACAATAAAGTCGGCTTTCTCAGTGTTGGCATTCAGCTGAAAATTCAGGGTGCGATCAATCTCGAAGCGGTAAAAAAACACACGCCGTTATTGCAGGACACTGTCGTGTGGTTGATGCGCTCGCAAACGGAAGACACGATCAAAAGCGTCGAGCAACGGGAAGCGCTGCGTCAGGAAACGCTGAAGCAGCTGTCGGAAAAAATCCAAACCGAAACCCAACAGGAAGGCTTGATTCTCGACGTGCTGTTTACCAAATACATCTGGCAATAAATAACCGGCCACTGTATTTTTGCATGACGAAAACGGCGCTTCGCCGTTTTCGTTTTTTATGACCCCGGACACAACTAGAAGCTATCTCAAAAATAGTCTGGGCGATGGCGAGGTGCGCGAAGAGGAGCGCAGGGACCGGAGTTTACAAATCGTAAATGAGGATTGTTCGCCACATCCATGTGGCTCACCCTCCGGGTTCCACGAAAATCCGCTCCTGGCGGATTTTTCCGAGCACCGCATTCGCGCAGATCGCCGAGCTCCAGGCATTTTTGAGATGGCTTCTAGGCTTTCGCAGAAGGCTCGCGCTCATCGGCGATATCAAAACGATCGCGTCCCTGCTGCTTGGCTCGATACAGCGCCTGATCGGCTTGAGTCAGCCAGTCATCAATGGTATCGGTTGCACTCGGCACACCGGATTTGACGCCGACGCTGATCGTGACAATCTTGCGTGCTCCGCCGGCCTCATGCACCAAGTGCAAGTCGCGAACGATGTCCAGCGCCCGCTGAGCGGCGGCTTTGCCCCCAGCGATCTCGGTTTGCGGCAACACGACGATGAATTCCTCGCCGCCAATTCTGGCCACCAGATCGGTGGAACGCTTCACAGCTTTTTGTAATGCTTCGCTGATTGCAATCAGACAATGATCGCCGGCCTGATGCCCATAAAAATCGTTGTAACGCTTGAACCAGTCGACATCGACAATCATCAACGTCAACGCCGTTTTCTCGCGCACCGCGTGCAACCACTCACGAGCAATCACCTGCTCAAATTGACGCCGGTTCGGCAAACCGGTTAACGGATCGGTCAATGACAACAGCTCAATTTCCCGGCGATAATCATTCAGTTCTTCATTCATGCTGTTGAAACTGCGGATCAGACGCCGCAATTCGCTGGCACCGACTTCCTGCAATTGCAGGTTCAACTCGGGATTCTGTTCGATGTTGCGCAATCCATCGGTGACTACGCGCAACGGATTGAGCAATTCACGCAGCAACACCCGGTACAGGACAAACGCCAGAACCAATGTGAATACGCACAGCAGAATGATCGCCCAGTACAAATTGCTGAATGCCTGCAAGGTCAGCGTGCGCGGCAATGACAACACTGTATATACTTGGTCACCGTAAAACTCCGGGATCGGTCGCCACAACCACAACAACTTGTCGGCAACCACGCCATCGTAGGCACTACCATTTGCCAGTGTTGCCAGAAACCGATCGCCTTCGATGCTGACAATCGGGCGCATGGCGCCGGCCGGTCGCAGCATGAACTCCACCGACGCATTGCGGCTCAACTCATCAATCCGCTCGCGATCCAGGGCCCGCATCATCAGCAATACGCCGGCCGGATCACGTTCGTGTTCCAATGTGATGGGGCGCGCCACAATCAGAATCGGATGGTCTTCGACATAGAGCATCAGGTGACGTTGCTGATAACGCTCAGCCTCGCTATGCACGGGTCGCAACAAGGGTTGAATGATGGCCGGAAAGTAGGGGCTCTCTGGCGCCAGGGCACTTTCAATTACCGGTTGGTAATGCTCGCCATTACGGTAAAAATGGGTTTCACGCAGACGGCCGTCAGCGGTAACCACGGCAATCATATCCATACCGGTGGTGGAGGCGTTTTCTGCCGTCAGGTTGTTTTGATAGAACGCTTCATCGTACTGCCGGGCGTAGGCATACATCTCGGTCCATGACGCCCAATCCCCACACATCAAGGCGATCAGCCGACGTTGTTGATCAATGGCGGCCATCACCCGCTGCATATCGCGGCCGGCGCTATCCTGTTCCAGAGCGAGAAATGATGGCCCAACAAAACGCACGAACAGCAACGCCAGTAGCAGCATCAGCGCCAGCGCTGCCGACAGAATGACGACCAGAATTTTGCTGCGTATGCCATGAAACGCGAACATGGAGTGTTGCTGGCCTTATCGGCAGCCGGTCCATGAACACAAGTGTAGAAGCCCTGCGGAAAATCGCCCGCGACGACAATCGGGGTTGGCGTTTTGGAATTAGCGCCCGACAAACGGCAGTTGTTTACGCCAGGCCTCAAAGCCGCCATCGACACTAAAAACCTGCTCGAAACCCTGCTGGGCCAGGAACTGCGCCGCCTGTTGCGAGCTATGGCCGTGATAGCACATGACCAGCAAGGGCTTGTCATGGTCGGCCTGCTGCAAAAATTGCTGCAGGTTTTCGTTACTGAGCCGGGTGGCGCCATCGACATGGGCGGCCTCGAACGCGTTCGGGTCGCGAATATCGACCAGCACGGCGTTTTCGTTCTGCATTTTCGTCTGTGCCTGCAGACAACTGATGCGTTCAAAACTTTTCATCATTACATCCCATTACTGTGCGCGGGCTGGCGACCATTGCGCCAACGGGCAGACCATGTGCCGATGCGGAATGCCATCTTCAAGATAGGGCTCGCCGAACACCTGAAAACCGGCGCGCTGATAAAACGCCAACAAGTAGGATTGCGCGCCGATTTCGCAGCGTGCTTGCGGAAAGCGTTGTTGCAGTTCCTGCAAACCTTGCTGCACCAGTTGCCGGGTGTAGCCACCGCCGCGGGCTTCGAATGCACTGCAAACCCGGCCCAGCGACACGACATCGGGCCGCTCGGCCGTCGGCGGCAGCAAGCGCAAATAGGCGAGCATCTTGCCGCCTTGCTGACACCACAAATGCAGCGCCGTTTGATCGAGGTTATCGATATCCGGAAACGGGCACATCTGCTCGATAATGAACACGTCCTGACGCAGTTTCAGCAACTGATACAGTTCATCGAGACTCAGCTCGTCGAAATGTTTTAAATGGAATTCCACACTCGGTTCCTGGTGCCTGAAATTCAGAGTTAAAGCGGTCACCAAAATGTCTGGGCGATGGCGAGGTGCGTGAATAGCAGCGGAGGAACCGGAGTTTACAAATAGTAAATGAGGACTCCGAGCACCGCATTCGCGCAGATCGCCGAGCTCCAGGCATCTTGGTGACTGCTTTAATGCCAGCCATCTCTTCGTTTGCCTTTGATTGCAGAAACTAACCAGCCCAAAACCAAACCAGCCAACATCACCAGCGCCCCGGCATACAACACTTCGCTTTGAAAGCGTTCTTCGAGCCGGGAGTTTTGCTGGGTCAGCACTTCGATCTGGTTTTCCAGCTCAACGACACGCACTTGCAGTTCATGGGCCTGCTGCTGCAATTGTTCCTGACTCGGGGCGTTGTTCTTGATCCATTCCAGTTCGCCAGCCGCCGCATCGAAATCGCGTTTCAGCGCGTTGAAACGGACCAGCGCCGGCGGTTCGGTGACCACCCGTTCGGCTTCTATCCAGCCTTCGATACCACTCGCTGAGCGCACCCGCAGGAAACCGGTGCCGGGCGCTTTTTCCAGCACCGTCACCACTTCGCCGGCTTTCAGTTGGTTGACGATTTTCTGTTCACGGGCGGCACCGGAACGCAGCGGCGCCGTCAGTTGATCGCTGATATAAAACGTTTCCTGCGCTTTCTCTGCTTCGGCAGCCATTGCCAGCCCGGCTGCACTCCACAGCAGCATCGCCATCCACCCTTTGTGCACCGTCAAACCGCCTTCAATCTTGGCAAGAAAAGATGGCCGGCATTGTAACAGCGGTGCGCGCGTCTAATGAATGGAATGCAGGTACAATGCCGACCACTCCGCCGCCACACTCTGCGTTGCATGACTGTCGAATTCGAACTGAAGCTCAGCACCGACCCGGACACCCTCGATACGCTGGCCAGCACCCGCTTGCCGGAAGGCTGGCAGACCGAAGACTGGCAAAGCAGCCAGTTGCAGAATCACTATTACGACAACGAAGACGCCGATTTACTGGCGCGCCGAATCGCCCTGCGCATACGCGGCGAGAACGGCCGCTACACGCAAACCATCAAAGCCGCCGGCCAAACCATCGGCGGCCTGCATCAACGGCTGGAATTCGACCATCCGGTCACTAGCCTGGCGCTTGATGCCAGCGGTTTTCCGGACCAGGAATGGGCCGGCTGGCTGGCCGCGCAGGTGCGCGCCGAGCTGCTGATGCCGGTATTTCGCACCGACTTTCTCCGTCGCGCCCGCCGCCTGCGGCATGTATCGGGCACTGAAGTCGAGTTGGCGTTGGACCTCGGCTCGGTCAGCACCGATGACGAGCAAGAAGCCATTTGCGAAATCGAGCTGGAACTGAAGCAGGGCGAAGCCGGGCCGATGTTCGAGCTGGCCCGGCACCTGATTGAGCACCACCCGCTGGTGCCGGACAACCGCAGCAAAGCCGAACGCGGTTATCGCCTGCTGGAATGGCATACGCCGCCGGAATCGAGGCTGGCGCCGCTGGAGCTGGCCGAGGACGCTAGCCTCTGGACCATTTTTACCGAGGCGATTGGCACCGCCTGGTCACACTGGCAGCGCTATGAGAAAGAGTTTCTGAGCCTGCCTTCGGTGCAATCCGTCGAACAAATGCGGCGGGCCGTCGGGCTGATGCGTCATATTCTGGTTTGCTACAACGGTCTGCCATTACCTGAGATGGTGCAACGCTGGACCCGGCAACTGACCCGGATGATGAAGACCCTGCATTGGGTACGCTACGCTCGGGCTCAGAACGCCGCCGACCGCATTATCCTGTCGACCCAGGGTGAGCACTACCTGCCGCATCATGAAGAATTTGAAGACATTCTGCCGGACGAGCGCCTGTTCGCCAGCGGTATGGAGCAAACCCAGCAATTGCTGAGTAGCCGCGAATACGCCCGCTTTTCGCTCGATATGGCGGAATTCCTGCTGCTGCCGCCGGTGCCGGCGCCGGAACTGCAGGAACAAGCAGCGGAACGGGCAACGGCGCTGGTCATTCGGCAGTGGGGCGATTTGCAGACCATTTGGCGTGAAGCGCCAGTCGCGGCCGATTTCGAGTACTACACCCAGCAGCGGCGCTTGCTGCGCCGGGCGCTGTGGAGTTCGTTGCTGTTCGGCGATTTATTCGAACACCGCCAGCGGGATTTGTTTATCGACCCCTGCCGAGATTTGCTAGCCGGCGTCGAAGACATCGCGACCCTGAACTGCCTGGAGCAAATGGCCAAACAGCTACCACCGGAAACGGCGCAGGAAGTTGCCAACTGGCTGGCCGCGCAGCGGGAAACACTATGGACGGCCTTGCAGATGACCCGCGACCGGGCGCTGCGCGCCGAACCAGATGATTTGGAAAGCGATTGAAAGAAAAAAGCGCCGAATTCGGCGCTTTTTCTTGATACCAAGACTTACTCGTTGCTGGCCGTGGTGGCCGGCTCCGAAGCGCTGGCTTCGCAGGTCCAGCCCCAGCCTTGCAGCTTGGCGAGCAGCTCATCGGCCTTGACCGTGCACTGATCGACATTGACTTCAAAGTGCCAGAGTTTGGCGGCCGGTGCGTCCGGCATTTCGGTCACTTTCGTGTACTCGACGTCGCAGGGTTTGCTGCTGTCACCGTCGACATGCACGACTTCGACCTTGCGCACCATGTCGCCCATTTTGCAGATTTGGGCATCGGCCAACACAGCGCCGGAAACCATCAGCAACGACGTTACGGCTACAAACATTTTCATTTTGAATCTCGCTCCATGAACACGCTTACGCGGACGCCTAGTTTCGTCGCTTCGGCTGATGGCCGCAAGCGGGATCCAGTCTGTCGTTAAGTGAAGGGGCTGGCCAAAGCCATTTCGATGTAAGTATTCACTCCTGTCAAGGCCATTGTTATTGCTATCAAAGTTGTTCGCAGTCAGGCTTGCTTAGGCAACAACGGCATCGCGCAATTCAGTCGTTCGGCAATCGCTCGCAGCAACTCCCGCTCTTCGACAGAAACCTGGTTATCGGCTAACGTCAGTTCAGTCAGCGTTGCCAGCAGCGGCTTTTTCAGCAGCGGCGACAGTCGGTCCAGCACGTCCAGCGCTTCGTCGAAAGCCACCGCCTCGAAGCGTTCCGGCAAAGCCTGTTCGCCCGCCAATTCAAAGCTGCTCAGCGCCTGGCGGAATTGCTCGACTTTTTCCGGGTTGCGACCCGGCTCGCCGCAGCAAAAGACGAAGGTACCGAGCACCGTCACCAGCGCCTGCTGCACCTGGGTAAAACGGCTCAACGTCGGCCCCTTGTGCTGTTTCGGCAAGGCCCATTGCCGGACCAGCGTGTACTGGATGAACTCGGCCAGACTGATTTGCTGGTCCTGACGAGCAATACCGAGCAAAGCTTGCAACAGTTGCTGCTTCTGCAGCTTGTCGAGTTCCTGCACGGCCAGCTTGCACAGGTTCAGCAGTGCCATACGCGGTTCTGGCTGCAGCTGATTGACCTCGTCGCAGAGGGCCGGCAGCCGTTGCCGTTGCTCATCATTCAGGGTTTTCGCCAGCAATGGCTGTAGCGTCTTGTCGATCGGCTGGCGATGCAGCATCAGCGCGATCAGCAGCATCGCCACCTGCCGGCGATCATGAGCCAGTTGATGCAGATCCAGCGCTATCGTTTCCAGCAGCGCTTCGGCCTGAGCCAATTGCTCCGGCTGGACGGTGCCAATCGACGCCATGATCGCTGCCGGCGCCAGCACGTCAGCACCGGGCATATTGAAACCGGGTGCGGCGGCTTTCGGCGTGGCGACTGATGCCGCTTTCACCTCCGCTTCCGCCTGTTCCTGCTGCCGGCGCAGTTGCTGGCGCACCAGCACTTCCGGGCTGAAACCAAGCGCCTTGATGCGCTCCGGCAGCGGAGGATGAGTCGACAACATGCCGGACATCTGCACTTTCACCGATTCGCCAAAGCACATATGGCTCATGTCCTCGGCGTGGGCATTCATCAGCAGCGACTGGCCGCTATGGCTCTGGATTTTTGCCAGCGCACCGGCAATGCCGCTGTTGTCGCGGGTGAACTGCACAGCCGAGGCGTCGGCCAGAAATTCGCGCTGGCGGGAAACGCCAGCCTTGATCAAACGGCCGAAGAACAAACCGAGATAACCGACCACCAACAACGCGACGCCGAGCAGAATAATGGCCAGCACACCGCCGCCGCTGTCCTTGTCATTGCTGCGCCGGCCGGAGAATCGGATGTGGCGAATGATGAATTCGCCGAGCTGGCCAATCAGCAAAATACCGGCCAACACACCGAGCAAGTGCACATTCAGGCGCATGTCGTAATTGAGGATATGGCTGTATTCGTGGGCGATAACGCCCTGCAGTTCCTGACGGTTCAGCGTTTGCAGCGCGCCTTTGGTCACGACCAAAACGGTGTCTTGCTGATTGAGGCCGGCAACAAAAGCATTGATACCGGTTTCATGGTCCATGACATACAGCGCCGGCACCGGCGTGCCGGAGGCAATCGACATTTCCTCGACGATGTTGATCAGGCGTCGCTCATCCGGGTCTTTGCTGTCTGCGGCAATGCGCCGAGCGCCAACCAGATTGGCGACATCTTTGCCGCCGCCGCTGATGCGCAGCCAGTTGATGCCGCTGCCAAGCCCAATGACCAGCACGGTCACCAAGCTGACGACCAAGCCGGCTTTGCTGAGCATCCAACTGACAAAACCGCCGACCTGAATGTCGTAATCGGTCAGCAGCATCGGCGCACCGACTTTGACGGCCAGGTAACAGCCGAGATTGACCGCCAGCACCAAGGCAATGACGGCCAAAACAAACAGCGTAACCAGCCAACGCGTGCGCTTGCGGGCCCAGTCCTGACGACCGAAAAAATCCATCTGTGTACGCCGTCAGGGAATCAGCTGAACTGGACGCGCACGGCTTGCCGCATTTCGGCGTTGTCGACCTCGAACAGCTGCGCTTCCTTGAAGCCGAAATTATTGGCGATCAAATTGTTAGGCACTTTCTCGCGCTCGGTGTTGTAGGTCATTACCGCGTCGTTGAACGCCTGACGGGCGAACGCCACTTTGTTCTCGGTGGCGCTCAGTTCTTCCATGACATTGCGCATCGTTGATTCGGCTTTCAGTTCAGGGTAATTCTCGGCCAGCGCAAAGAAACGGGTCATCGCGCCAGTCAGCGCCTGTTCGGCGGCCATGACTTTTTGCACCGCTTCGGCATCGTCCGGCTGGGCGGCGGCGTTACGGTTGGCATTGGAGGCGACGTTACGGGCAGCAATAACCGCTTCCAGCGTTTCCCGCTCGTGCTTCATATAGGCTTTGGCGGTTTCCACCAGGTTCGGGATCAAATCGTAACGACGGTTCAACTGCACATCGATTTGCGCATAACTGTTGCGAAAGCGGTTACGCAGGCTGACCAGTTTGTTGTAGACACTGATGCCCCAGAAAACGATCACCGCCACAATGGCCAACACAATCCAGAATTCCATCGTCAACTCTCCCCCAAGGTGAAAACAGGCAAATACTGCCCGGATAAACGCCGGTCATCTTCGCACAAAGCATTGTGTAGACGATACGGCACACTGTCATTAAACAAACCCGGTCTTGGGCATTCAAGCTAAGATAGTTTCCAACTGTAACAATTCTGGTCACCCAAACATGTCCGCTTCCGCCTTTCAGCCCAGCTTGACCGACGCCCTGCTCGACAAGGGCCTGCAGCGCTGGCAGCAAGTTGAGGCGCTGGCCAGCGGAAAATGGCCGTCCAGTTTCAAAAGCCAGGCGCAGACGGCGTTCGCACTCAGCGATTTTGTTTTCGAGAACGTGCAGCGCGAACCGAATCTGCTGATCGAACTGTTACAAACCGGTCGGCTGCAACTCGACGAGCGCGTTGCCCAGTATTTCCAGCATGGCGATTCGCTGGCGGCCATAAAGGAAGAAAATGAACTGATGCGTGCGCTGCGCCGGTGGCGCCAGCAGGAAATGCTGTGCATTGCCTGGCGTGATATCAACGGCTTGGCACCTGTCGAGGAAACGCTGCGGCATCTGTCGCAATTTGCCGACGCCGTGATCAGCACCGCGATGCGCTTTATCGAACAGGAATTTGCCAGCCGCCATGGTCAACCTCTGACTGAGAACGGCACGCCGCAACAGATGCTGATTCTCGGCATGGGCAAACTCGGTGGGGAAGAGCTGAATTTTTCTTCCGATATCGATTTGATTTTTGCCTACAGCGAGGACGGCGAAACTGCTGGCCCGCGCAAAATGGAGCACCAGAGTTTTTTCACCCGCGTCGGTCAGAAACTGATCCAGTTGTTATCAACACCGACCGCCGATGGCATTGTGTTCCGCACCGACATGCGCTTGCGTCCATACGGCGACAGCGGCCCGTTGGCGATGTCGCTCGATGCCATGGAAGATTACTATCAGGATCAGGGCCGCGAATGGGAACGCTTCGCGATGATCAAAGCCCGGGTCATGCACGGCGACCCGAACGTGCGTGAACGATATGCGGCGATGATCAAACCATTCGTTTACCGACGCTATATCGATTACGGCGTGCTGGAAGCGATACGCCGTTTGAAAGCACTTATCAACCAGGATTTACGCCGTAAACAACACGGCGACAACATCAAACTCGGTGCTGGCGGCATTCGCGAAGTGGAATTCATTGTCCAGGCCTTTCAGCTGATCAAAGGCGGCCGTGAACCGATGCTGCAATCGCGGCAACTGTTACCGACGTTGACGGCACTCGACAAACTGGGCTTACTCGAACAACACGAAGCCAAACAACTGCGTGAGAGTTATTTATTTCTTCGCAAAGCTGAAAACATTCTGCAGGCGCAGCGTGATCAGCAAACGCAAATTCTGCCCGACAACGATGAGCGCAAGGCGATGCTGGCCGCCAGTCTTGGCTATGTCGACTACAAAGATTTTCGCATCGCACTCGATCAGCATCGCGACGCCGTGCACAGTCTTTTTGCCGGCGTATTCGGCGCGCCGACGCCGCTGGCCGACAAACCACAAGCGCCCTCGCCGTTCCGCTCGCTGTGGTTACAGCAACTGCCGGAAAACGAAGCGCTGACCGTGCTGAAAAAACACGGCTTTACCGGCGCCGAGGAAACGCTGGAAACGCTGTACAGTTTTCGTCGCTCGACAATGCTGCGGCAATTATCGGAGCGCGGTCGCACCCGTATCGACAGCCTGATGCCCCTGCTGCTGACGCAAAGCGCCTCGACTGAAGCGCCAGACGAGGCCTTGAAGCGCGTCATGCAACTGCTGAAAGCAGTGTGTCGACGCACCGCCTATCTGGAATTGCTCAGCGAAAACCAAACGGCGTTATCGCATCTGGTCAAGCTTTGCGGCGAAAGCATTTTCATCAGCAATTTGCTGACCCAGTTTCCGATTCTGCTCGATGATTTGCTCGACGCCGAAGCGCTCTACCAACCACCGGCACCGGACACTTTGCGCCAGGAATTGCAGCTGGCCTTGCTGCGCATTGAGCGTGATGATCAAGAGCTGCTGATGGAAACGCTGCGCGAGTTTCGCAACAGTCATATGCTGCGAGTGGCCGCGGCCAATCTCGCTGGCGCGCTCGATATCGTACAAGTGTCGCGACAGTTGACCGCGCTCGCCGAAGCCATTTTGTCGGAAGTGTTGGAGCTCGCCTGGCAGCAACTGGCGCACAAACACGGTCAGCCGCCGCTGCTCCATGAAGAAAAGCCGTTTCTGATTATTGGCTACGGCAAACTCGGCGGCGGTGAGCTCAGTTTTTCTTCCGATCTGGATTTGGTGTTTTTGTACGAAGGCGATGTCAACGCCATCACTGACGGCGAAAGATCGATCGGTATCGATCAGTTTTTTACCCGTCTTGCCCAGCGCATCATGCACATGCTCAGCACCCGCACGCCGGCTGGCATTTTGTATGAAGTCGATACCCGCTTGCGCCCCTCCGGCAGTTCCGGTTTGCTGGTTTGCTCGCTGGAAGCTTACGCGCAATACCAAGACGATGAAGCCTGGACCTGGGAACATCAGGCGCTGGTGCGCGCCCGTGCCGTCGCCGGCAGTCAGCGACTGGCAACGCGCTTTCGCGAGATGCGTTTGAAAGTGCTGCAGCGTTCACGGCCGATCGAAAAGCTGCGCGCCGATGTCATCTCGATGCGCAACAAAATGCGCGAAGCGCTGGATAAATCAAACACCCAGTGCTGGGACATCAAGCAAGGCGAAGGCGGCGTCATTGATATCGAGTTTCTGGTTCAGTACTGGGTACTGCAACACGCCGGTGATTTGGACCGGGCGCTGCAACTTTCCCATTCGGTCAGTCTGCTGGAACAGCTGGCCGAGCGTGACCTGATTGCCGAAACCGATGTCGCCAGTCTGCGTGAGGCTTACCGGGTCTATCGCGATACCGTTAACCGGCTGTCGCTGCAGGACAAGCCGAACCTGCTCGGCCCGGAACAAATGCGCGAGCATCGCGACAAGGTGCTGGCCATTTGGCAGCGCCACATGGCAGAGCAATCAGAGGAGGGCAGATAGGCCTGCTCAAGCTCGGCGTGCTTGGGCTATACTAGCGCCCCAGTCCGTTAGCCGTTTTACCGTACCGAGGTTGCCAAGGTGTCCAGCGTTCAATCGAATACCAAAGTCTATGAAGTCACTGCCAAGGATCTACCACTGTCCTGCCCCGGCAAATTCATGACGCTTTGGAACATGCACCCAAAGGTCTACCTGCCGATTGAGAAAACCGGTTCGGCGGCCTGCCCTTACTGTGGCGCTCAGTACAAGCTGGTCAAGTGATGATTGAATCGAATGAAAAGCCCGCAATCGCGGGCTTTTTTGTTGGCAAGGATTAACCAGCCGATGCCCGCAGGGCGTTGAAATCGGCGGCGAAGGCCAACACGCCGTTCAGCAACATCTGCACCGCAATCATGATCAGCAACATGCCCATCAACCGCTCCATCGCGGCCAGGCCACGCACACCCAGCCAGCGGTAGAAATTGGTGGAGAACAGCAGGATCACGAAACTGATGGCCCAGGCCAGCAGCAATTCCATCGAGGTGAATGCCAGCGTCTGGCCGCTTTGTTGCGAGAACAGGATCAGCGTCGCCAATGTCGACGGGCCGGCGACAAACGGAATCGCCAGCGGCACGATAAACGGTTCGCCGCCGGGCAGCTCGCCCATCAAGCCGCCCTGCTGCGGAAACACCATGCGCAGCGCGATGATGAACAACACGATACCGCCGGCAATGCTGATGGTTTCCGGCTTCAGGCCGAGGAATTGCAGCATGCTGTTACCGAACACCAGGAACAGGCCCATGATCAGCAGCGCGATCAGCATTTCGCGGATGATGATGTAGCGTCGGCGCTTCGGCTCCAGATCTTTCAGGATCGCCAGGAATACCGGCACATTGCCGAGCGGGTCCATGACCAGGAACAGCGTAAACGTCGCGGTAAAAAACTCCATTCGGCACCTGTATTGCAAACCGAGAAACGGGTCCGGCATTGTGCGGCCGGCTTGGTCTCAGAACAAGCACGACGGCACGGTTCATGCTGGCAAATGATGGCCAGACCCCTTATGCTTGCCGAACCAGATCATGCGTACCAGGGTAGGTCACATGTCGATTCGGACTCCGAATAACGAACAAGAACGTCTGAAGTTTGTCCGGGAGTTACGGTTGCTGGATACCGAGCCAGAGCCGGTTTTCAATGAATTGGCGCAATTGGCCGCCAATGTCTGTGCCACGCCGGCGGCAATGATTTCGCTGGTCGATCAGCACCGGGTGTTTCTGAAAGCCCGGCATGGCGTCAGCGTCAGTGAAATTGATCGGGAAACGGCTTTCTGTTCCGAGGCGATTTGCACGCCGGATCGGCTGTTTGAAATCAGCGATGCAAGCCTTATCGAACCATTCAGCCAATCGCGCCTGGTTGTCGAACCGCCCTATGTCCGTTTCTACGCCGGCTTTCCGGTGGTCACCCAGGACGGTTTCGCCATCGGCACCTTGTGCGTCGCCAGCAGCGAACCGAAATGCCTGCTGGCCTGGCAAAAAGATGCGCTGCGAGTGTTGGCGCATCAGGTGGCCAATCAAATTGATTTGCGCCTGGTGCTGCGCAAACATATCGAGTATGAAAATGCGCTTGAGCGTTACCGTCAGGAACTGGAAGAAACGGTAAAAAAATTAATGTAACCGACTCAGCGTTTGCAACACGCCGACAACCAATGATCGACACTGACGTAACGACCACCACCCAGTTTCAACAACGCCAGCAGCATGATGAAATAGGTCGCGGCGAATTCGATGCCGTTGTTCAGCATGACGATTGAGCCGTGCTCGGTCAGCCATTCGTAATTGCCGTGTTCCTGCAAAATACTGCGCGCTTTATCCAATCTTTCGGTGGCTTCGACGGTGCGCTCGGTGGCCCAAAAGCCGCTGTCGGAGGCAATCGCCAACCAACCGTTTTTCAGGTGAACACTGACCGCCGCGACGATCATCGTGACCATCAGCGGAATGCTGATCCAGCGTGTCGCCAAGCCAATCAACAGCAACAGCGCGCCGAAGAATTCGGTATAGGCGGCGAGATAAGCCATCAAAGTCGGAAACGGCAGCTCCAAAGAATGTTCGAACCAGCCAATGACATTCGGGTTAACGGTCAGCGCCGCCAACCCAGACTCGCTGCCCCAGTTCAGCTTGTTCATGCCGGCATAGAGAAATACCGGCACCAGATACAGGCGCAGCAACAAACTGGGAATACCGTCAA
The DNA here is from genome assembly GCF_009756665.1 of Permianibacter aggregans. Classification (GTDB taxonomy): domain Bacteria; phylum Pseudomonadota; class Gammaproteobacteria; order Enterobacterales; family Permianibacteraceae; genus Permianibacter; species Permianibacter aggregans. Next base: position 2,578,215 of record NZ_CP037953.1, on the reverse strand, counting down.
CCGGTTGCACGATGCGACCGAGCGCGGCAACAAAGCGGTAATAACTATCGATCAGATTTTTCATCATGCAGTCCTTGGTTGTCGTTTATTGGAGGGCTTTCAATTCAGCGCGCAATTGCTGGCGCATCTGTTGAATCGCCGCGCTGATCTGGCGTTCGGCTTGCGGGTCGTCGCGCAGCGCCTGCCAGTGCTGCTGCCAAACAGAAAAGATATTGTCGGCCGGCGCTTGCAATTCCGGCCCGACGACAAACGCCAAATCGCGTATCGTCGTCACGTACATCCATCCCTGAATCGGGTCGCCTTGTGCTTGATCGCGCCGAAAATGGGCAAAATCGCTGACCGCCTGCAAACCGGCCAGCGCCTGCAACAATTCAAAGCCGGCCTGGCGGCGATTGCGATTGGCTTCGGTCAGTTCCTGACGATAACCATTGTAGAAGAGCGCCGTCAGCGCAATAAGCAGACTCGACAGCGCCAACGCATGCGGTCGTAGTGAGGATAACCAGGACATAAAAAACCCGTTACAGTGAACGGGTCTTTGGATGAATCAACAACCGGCGTCGTTACAACGCCGGCGCGTGAGAATTTACCTAGACTTAAATATCCCGCTTCGCTAGCCCTTCCGGCAGCGTGAAATCGCCACCGGCGGCGGCCAGCTTGCCTTCCTCAAAGAACACCACGAAGCGGGTCTGGGTGATCACTTCGTTACCCTGTTTGGCATCGAAGCTGTATTCCCAGCGGGTACCGCGAAAGCTGGAACGGGCCAATGGCTCGCCCAGTACATACACGACCTGCTCCGGACTCATGCCGGCACGCAGCAGATCAACATCCTTCTGCTCGACAATATTGCCCTGCCGCACCGGCAGCTTATAGGTCATCCAATCAACGACCGCACAGCCGCTCAGCAGCACAGAAAAAAGCATAAAACCCAAGATTCGTAACTTCATGGCGTATACTGTCGCTCCAGAAATGGGGTAAAACACCGTTCGCGGCCGATTCTACCCGATGCTTTCCGATAAGCACACCGCATCGGACAAAAGCCGCATATTCTTCATGGTTTTCCGGAGAACGCTATCAGTGGATAACAGCCAATTACGCAATGCCGGCCTGAAAGTCACGCTACCGAGAATGAAAATCCTGCAGATTCTTGAGCAGGCACCGAACCGGCACATGAGTGCCGAAGACGTTTACAAGATGCTGATGGAACAGGGTGACGACGTTGGCCTGGCCACCGTCTACCGGGTACTGACCCAGTTCGAGCAGGCGGGCTTGGTGCTGCGCCATCATTTCGAAGGTGGCCATTCAGTATTCGAGCTCGATGAACAGGGTCATCATGACCATCTGGTCTGCCTGCGTTGTAACAAGGTCGTCGAGTTTGTCGATGAAGTGATTGAACAGCGCCAGAAAGCCGTGGCCGAAAAGCACAAGATGACGCTGACCGACCACTCGCTTTACCTGTATGGTATTTGCGAAAAATGCAGCAAGAGCTGAACGTATCTAGATAAAGAAAACGGCGCCAGAGGCGCCGTTTTTTATAGCGACAAAATCAGTAGTGCCACCGGACAGGCGATCGCCAGCGCCCATACTGCCGAGCGAAGCAGCGGCCAATCGGCCAGGTAGCAAACAAAATACAGTAGCCGCAAACCAACGAAGCTAAGCGCCAAGGTATCGAGCGTACCGGCCTCGACCTGACGCAGCATTGCGATAATGACCGCCGCCGCAAACAGTGGAAACGCTTCGAAAGCATTTTGGTGCGCCCAATTGGCCCGCGCTCGAAAGCCCTGCAAACCGGCCAGGAATTCACGCGGCGCATGATTGTCATAGCGACGTCCGGTGAACTTGGCGACCGCGACAAAAAAATACGGCATCAATCCCGCCAACAAAATCGACAGTACCGCGACATTCATGGTTATTGCTCCTGGCAGTGAACTTATGTTGTCGCTACGGTACTGGATTCACGCACGATCAATTCCGGTACAAAATGGCGCTGGATTTCCGGCGCCTTGAAGTTCGGATGCAATTGCTCGCGGATCCTGGCAATTAGCAGCGCGGTTGCTTGCTGGGCGATCAAGCGGTTTGACTGATGTGCCGTCGTCAACTGCGGCCAAGTCTGGCGCGAGAACGGGCTGTCCTCGAAACCGACAATCGATACATCGCCCGGCACCGAAAGCCCCATTAATCTGGCCGCAAATAGCGCACCAGCCGCCATTTCGTCGTTGCTGGCGAAAATCGCTGTCGGCCGATCTTTCTTGCCCAGTAATTTCTTCGCACCTTTGACGCCGTAATCGAACGCGTACTCGCCTTCGACAATCAATCGCTTGTCGATTTTCACACCGTGATCGCGCAAGGCCGCTTCATACCCTTCGCGTCGCTCTGCGGTCGAACGGTGCTGCTCCCCACCGCAAAGAAAACCAATCTGCTGATGGCCGAGTTTGATCAAATGCTCGGTTAATTGATAAGCGGCGGCATGGTCATCAATGAACACGCAAGTCTGCGCGAATTTGCCTTTTTCGGTACCGGAAATAATCCGCACAAACTGAATGCCGAGGGCATCCAGCGTTTTGACCACCTGCGGCATCTCAGAGAACGGCGGCGTCAACACCAAACCTGCCACCCGCGAATGCTGAACCAGATTGGTTAATTCTTCGATGATGGTTTTCGACTGGTGATTGCAGGGGTGAATCAATAATTCATAACCCTGTTGCCGGCAGGCACTCAAAATGCCGTTCTGCATGTCGATCACGTAATAAGCGTTCGGGTTGTCGTAAACAAAGGCAATCGAATAAGAACGGGTGCCGGCCAGATTGCGGGCCGCATGATTGGGCTGATAGTTCAGCGCTTTGACCGCGGCCATGACCCGATCAAAGGTTTCCTTTTTTACCGAGGGTTCGTTGTTGATCACCCGCGATACGGTTTTCATCGAGACGCCAGCCTGCCGGGCGACATCATTAATCGTTACGCTCATTCCCTAATACTCAAGCTCGGTGTGGTTCGTGCCGGCACCGCTGCGATGGATGTGTGCTGTCAGCGGTGTCATCGTTGTTCGGATCGACGACGAATGGTCTTATGCGTTTTTGTCTTAACGTCTACTGTGCCATAAACCCGTTGGCACTGACGACGGAATTTTTCGCCGCTCAAGGCTTCTATAAATTGACAGCGCTGTCAAATCAGTATTAATTTTGCGCCGATACGGCGCTTTCGCCAGCCGTGATGCGCCCGTCGATGGTGCACGTTGCAGCTAAGTCGCCAACGTGGATGCGCTGTCATTGTGCAACCGCTCAGGCTGGTCCGACTGCATACGTATGAATGCCCAAAGCACTGGCGCTCAGCGCATCGGCATGTCATAAAGCCGGATGCTGTCGAGGCATTGATTCGCCAGCATCCATCATTTTCAGTCACCGGTTCCCCCCGACCGGTGGCCATGGTTTCAAAGCGAGCACCGTCAGCGGTGCTCGCCAACTTGCTCGCAAGGGGGGATTTCTCAAGATGTCTGTTATCCGTATTGCCATCAATGGTTTTGGCCGCATCGGCCGCAATGTGCTGCGCGCGATTTACGAATCCGATTACCGCGATCGGGTACAAGTCGTCGCGATCAATGATCTGGGTGACGCGAAAACCTGTGCGCATCTGTTGCGTTACGACTCGGTGCATGGCCGCTTCGCTGCTCAAGTCGCGCTGGCAGGACAAACGCTGAGCATCAACGGCGATGCCATCGACATGCTGGCGATTGCGCAGCCGGAACAACTGCCGTGGAAGACGCTGAACATTGACGTTGTGCTGGAATGCACCGGCCGCTTCACCTCGCGTACACAAGCGGAAGCGCATCTGCGTGCCGGTGCGCGCAAGGTGATCATCAGCGCGCCAGCCGATGAAGTGGATGCAACCGTTGTGTTCGGCGTCAACGATCAATTACTGACTGCCGACATGCAAATCATCTCAAACGCTTCCTGCACAACCAATTGCCTGGCGCCGGTCGCGAAAGTGTTGAACGACGCCATTGGCATCGAGCAAGGCATGATGACGACGGTGCATTCTTACACCAACGATCAACAATTGCTCGATTTGAATCACAAGGATATTTACCGCGCCCGCAGCGCCACGCAGTCAATGATTCCAACCAAAACCGGCGCCGCCAAAGCTGTTGGTCTGGTGCTGCCGGAATTGAAAGGCAAACTCGACGGCATGGCCGTGCGCGTGCCAACGATCAATGTATCGCTGGTCGATTTGCACTTCCTCGCCAAACGCGAAACCAGCGCCGACGAAGTCAACCAAACGATCAAGAAAGCCTGCACCGGAAAGCTCGGTGGCGTGCTGAAATACAACGAAGAACCGCTGGTGTCGGTCGACTTCAATCATGATTCAGCCTCATCGACATTCGACGCCAACCAAACCAAGGTTTCCGGTCGCTGGGTCAAAGTCATGGCCTGGTATGACAATGAATGGGGTTTCTCGCACCGGATGGTTGATAACGCGATCGCATTGATGCAGGCAAATAAAGTCAAGCGTGGTCAGAGTGAAGCATTACCGGCTTAACCTGCATTCCTGAAATGGCCTTGCACGTTCAACGTACGCCTTCCCACGGCGTACGTTGGAAGTGCCACAACCGGAGTCACAAAACGCAGGCGTGTTTTCTTGCTGGACGACCAGCACAACAACGATAACGGCAATAGTCCAGTGCTTGTAGATTCTGACTCATCCGGACGGTCCCAAACCACGAACGATGTGCGAATGAATTTGCACCTACACCGTTGTTCCCGACTCACCCGGCCTCGGAGGTAGGGCCGGATTTATCCGGACAACCCCGAACCATGCTCAGTGCAGATAAATTCGCAACGAGCTCGGCCCGTGCTACTTGATGATCGCTGGCATAAGGCCCGACAATCTCAACGTCATAATCTGACTCGCTACAAGCGAATCGCCAAGCGCTTCTGAAACAACCAGCGCAACAACCACAACTGCAAAAACAAAATCAGCACGATACTGATCACTGGCTGCCACGGTTCAGTTAACAATTTGATCCATTGACCGAACATACTGCGGACTGGATACGCCCAGTTGAATAACGCCGTCAGCAAGTAAATCAGCAGCGCGTTGTAACCAATCCAGTACAACGGATTTGCCCATTGCCTCCACTTCAGGCAATCGATTACCAGAAAAAAAGCCAATAACAGCGCAGCGCTCAATGCCGAAGTCAGCAAGGCAAAACTGCTCGTCCACAAAGTTTTATTCAGCGGATAAACGATGCTGACCAGCAGAGCAATGAAGACGGCAACAGCGATCGCCATCGCCAATGCTTTTAGCACACGACGTTGTTTTGACAGCTGATAGTGCATCAGCCAACGCGTGGTCCAGTAGCCCGCCAGCGCATTTAATACGGCCGGGATCTGCGACAGCAAGCCTTCCGGGTCTACCGGTGCATCACGATAGCGGATACCCGGCAACCACTGCTGATCGATAAATGCATTGACGCTACATGAAGCGCTTAACCAACCGCTTGTGCACTCGTGTTGTTCTGCCAACCAAAGTCCGCCAAGCCATTGCAATAATGGATAGCCAAACAGAATCACCACGCCAATCAGTAACTGCTGTCGTATCGAACAATGCCAAACGATCAGTGCAGCGACACCCCAGGCGATACCAATACGCGCCAACACGCTGGCGTAGCGCACCTCGTCCACGCTCGCTGGAAGGCCTTTACCCCAGCCGTGGTTGTAGACAATACCAAGCAGAACCAGAAGTAAAACTCGCAGCAAGAGTTTGCGGTAATACGGTTTGCGCAGCGACCAGGGTTGTTCGGCCAGCGACAATGGCCTCAACACCAGCGTTGCGCCAGAGACAAATATAAATAACGGAAAAACCAGATCGTAGAAATGAAAGCCGTGCCAAGGCACATGCTGGAACTGTTCGGCCAAGACTTGCATGAACGGCGCTGGCCAGGCCTTGGCCAGCGCGATAACGAGATAATCAAAGCCGATAATCATCAGCATGCTGAAGCCACGCAGGGCATCCAGCGAATGCAGCCGTTCGCCGCTCATGACTCAGCGAAGCGCTTTTTTTACAGCGCAGTGCGGCTGGTGTATTTCACCTTATAGCCGTGAACGGCGTAAAACAGGATGTACAGGTAACAAGCCAGCACCACAAAAAAGCTGTACTGAAAACCAAATGAGTCGACCAGCACACCTTGCAGCAACGGAATCAGCGCACCGCCGGCGACCATGCTGACCAACAGGCCCGAACCACGGCTGGTGTTCTTGCCAAGGCCGCGAATCGCCAACGGGAAAATGCAGGGCCACATGACCGAGTTGAACAGACCAACCAGCACCAGCAGGAATAACGAAACCGGGAACGAAACCGGCTCAAAACCGATTGAGAACGGATCGAGATTCAGCACCATGACCTGCATGCCCATCCAGTCATCAAGCAGCACACCGGAAATCGCCAGGCTGACCAGAATGATCGCGACCACTGCAACAAAGCGCAGCATGATATGAGCACGAATTTTTTGTCCGACGATACTGCCGATAAAGCGCCCGATCATGGCGCTGGCCCAGTAATAAGCCACCAGGGCTGCCGCCGCTTTTTCCGCCGTCAAGGTCGCGCTGGCCGTGCTGCCAAGTTGAATCAACTGCTCTTCGACAAAGTAGAGAATCAGGATACTGCCGATCGCCACTTCCGCGCCGACGTAAAAGAAAATGCCGCCCGCACCGTAAATCAGGTGCGAGAACTGGGTCAGCTTTTCGCCGGTTTGTTCATTGCCTTCGGTTTCGGTGGCAAGCTTCGGCAAATGCAAAAAATACAGCAGCATTGCGATACCAATGGTCACCAATGCCAGCACCAGATATGGCCCCTGCACCGCTTGCGCTTTTTCCATCGGATCGGAAATGCCATGCGGCAGGATATAGGCAGCGCCGATAATCGGGCCAATGAACGTCGCTGTTGAATTCAGCGTGCCGCCGAGATTCAAACGTGACGCACCGGTTTCCTCTGGTCCCAAGGCAATGATGTAGGGATTGATCGTTACTTGCAGAATCGTCAGGCCGGTGGCGACGACAAACAAGGCAAACAGAAAGAACGCGTAGGACAAGACGTTGGCGGCTGGTACGAACAGGAACAAACCGATCGCCATCACAGCCAATGAAATCGACAAACCATTTTTGTAGCCAACGCGTTGAATCAAGCGGCCAGCCGGAATGCTGACCAGACCATAGGCGATAAAAAAGCAGAACTGAATCAACATCGCCTGGGCGTTGTTCAACGTGAACACGCCTTTCAGACTTGGGATCAGCACGTCGTTCAACACCGTGATGAAGCCAATCATGAAGAACAGCGACACCATCAATAACAAAGGAATGCGGTAAGGATTGCCTTTCACGCGCGTAACCTCCGTGCTGCTCAGGGTGACCGGATGATTCATGTTATTTCCTCCGCCTTGTTATGGATTGTTGGTCGTTCTTGCGTTGAGATTACTATTGCCTTGGCACTTCAAAATTCTGTGTCATTCCCGCAAAAGCGGGAATCCAGTGATTTCCGATCGTTCTGGATACCCGCCTTCGCGGGTATGACAGGTATAAGCGCCGGACAACGCATTGCTAAATTCCGCAAAACACGGCCTCTCCATTAATCCAGGTTTGTCGCACCTGTTGTTTGTCGTCGAGCAATACCATATCGGCCTGATAGCCCGGTCGTAAATAGCCCAGATAATGTCCGGCACCAATAAACTCAGCGGGTATCGCCGACGCCATGCGCCAAGCCTGTTCAGGTCGAACGCCGATACGCTCAACCATATGACGAACCGCGCTCGCCATATCGAGTACCGAACCGGCCAAGGCGCCGGACTGATCGCGCAACACCATACCTTCGCGCGTTACCGGTTGACCGTACAACAGGAATTCCCCGTCTGCGCAACCGACCGGCGGCATCGCGTCGGTGACCAACATCAAACGCTCAGCGCCTTTGCAACGAAAAGCCAGTTGCAGGTTTTCATCGGCGACATGGACACCATCGGCAATCACCGCTGCATAGCTACCTTGATGCAGTAGCGCGGCGCCGATAACGCCCGGCTCACGAGCGGTGATACCGGACATGGCGTTGAACAAATGGGTGAAACCGCTGGCGCCGGCATCGAGTGCCTGCATCGTTTGCGCGGCGCTGGCGTTACTGTGACCGAGTGAGATGACAACGCTGGTTGCATGCAGTTGCCGCAGACGGGCCGCCGAAACTTTTTCCGGCGCGACGGTCAGCAAGCGATGACCCAAGGCTTCGTTCTGATAAATGGCCAGCTCTTGCTGATCCATTTCTCGCAACTGCTCGGCGGCATGAACACCGCGTTTGATTTCCGATAAATGCGGACCTTCAAAATGGACACCAATGATACCGGGCAGTTTTTGCGCGCGTGCTTCGCCAATCGCATTCGCCGCACGCTGCATGACATCAAGACGATCGCTGATCACCGTTGGCAGCATCGCGGTCGTGCCAAACTGGGCATGGGCGCGGGCGATAATTTTCAAGGCGTTGACGCTAGGCTCATCATTGAACAGCACGCCACCGCCGCCGTTGACCTGCAAGTCGACAAAACCCGGTACCAGTATGCCGTCGAGTTTTTCTGCACGCGTTTCCTGACCGCCGATATGCTGTACTCGTCCGTCGGCAATCGTGATGCTGACACCATAGTGAAGCTGGCGCCCATCGAAAACGGCGGTGGGAAGAAAGTGTTGAATGCTCATCGAGGTATCACGCATTACAAGGTCGCTGTCACTTTTTTCAATCCAGTTGGTGCATCCGGATTGAAACCGCGCGCGACGGCAACGGCCGCAACGTCGAGATAAAAGCGTTGCATCAGCAACAACGGTTGTAATCGTGGGTGCACATCGCGCACCGGGCAACTGAGCGCAATCGGCCCGATATTGCGGCTGCGCAAATGTTCCACCTGTACCTTGTGCGCCTGCCAGGCTTCATCCTGAATACCAATGTCGAGCACTGACAACGGACGATTGGCCAGCGCAATCGGACCGTGCAGAAATTCGGCAGAGCTGAACGCTTCAGCATGCAAGCTGCACACTTCTTTTAGCTTCAATGCCATTTCTTTACCAATCGCATAACCCAGGCCCCGGCCGAGACAAATCAGGTGCTCGGTATTCTGCAACATTTCGGGACGCAACTGGGTGCTGGTATTACAGGCCGCCATCAAATGGCGCGGCAGTTTTTCCAGCGCTTCAATCAATGCGGCATCCTGTTTCCATTGCGCCACCAATTGCAGCAGCAAGGACAGTGAGCAGAGATAGGATTTGGTGGCAGCAACCGCTTGTTCAGTTCCGGCCATCAGCGGCAACACGACATCAGCAATTTGCGCCAGCGGCGAATGCTCGTCATTGACCATCGCCAAAACCAGCGCGCCGCCCTCTTTGGCGTATTCGGCCTGACGGATGATGTCCGGACTTTTTCCAGACTGTGAAATCGCGATCGCCAGCATGTTGTGTAAACGCAGTTGTTTGTCGTAAACGGTCGCGATCGAAGGTGCCGCCGGAAACACTGGCACACCCAGTTCAATTTCGATCAGGTATTTACCGAACACACCGGCATGATCGGATGTGCCGCGGCCGATCATCATGCAGGCGACTGGTGCTTGATTGCGCAAGCGACTGCACAAGGATGACAGCGTCGCGGCATTGCGCGCGGCTTGTTCGATAAGGCGTTGCGGCGTTTCCCGGGCTTCGGTTTCCATCAGGGTTGGCGTGACGGTGTTCATGATCGCTCCCCTCTCAGGCACTGCGCTTGTGGGCTTGCGCATGCGCCAGTTTGGCGGCTGCGGCTTCCGGAGCAATCAATGCCGGCTCAAGCTGTGCCGCGATATCGGCTCGCAACCACGGTTGCCAGCATTCGGTCAGACCGCCGACCATCGTTAACCGCGGCGGACCGCAGCGCAGTAATTTGTCGGCCAACTGATCCAGATAATTCGCGCCATCTTTCAGCATGGCAATGGCATGTTCATCGTGTTGTTCAGCGCTGTTGAACACCAGTTTCGCCAATGCGGCGTAAGCCGATGAGCCTTTGCCGGCCATCACTTCAATAATGGCTAACGCATCGTCGGTTTGAAAATGCTGTTGGAACGCCTTATACAGTGCGCCGCGTTCGACAAAACCATCATCGGCCAATAAGTAGTAACGCAGCGCTTCCAAACCGAGCCAGGCACCGCTGCCTTTGTCACCCATCGGAAAACCGTGGGCACCGAAAATCGTTTCGGTGTCGCCAACGACCGCCACGCCGCAGGAACCAGTACCGGAAATAATCACCGCACCATCGCCACCGTCATGCGCTGCCCGGCAAGCAATGTGCAGATCAGTGACCAGATGCAGTCCGGCGAACGGATGCTGCCAGGCGAGCATGCGTTGACGCAGCGACGGCAGGTTCACGCCCGCCAACCCCAGACAGGCGATGCTTTCAGTCAACGCTCGACGCTCCAGCCCTGCATCGTGCAATGCGTCGCGAATCGCGCTCATCACCGATGCCACGGCCTGCTCGTATCCGTGCAACGGATTGGCCGGGCCCCCCAGCCCAACCCCGAGCGTCCGACCTTTTTCATCGCTTATCAAGGCACGGCATTTACTGCCGCCGCCGTCAACTCCGATAAACCACATGTCGTTTTTAACCTGTGTAGTTGTTGGCCTGAAGTCACCGCTAAGACAAGTGCTTTTTGGCCTTTGATTGGTCCATCCTAGCAACAAATGACAGCGCTGTCATTTGTTTTTAACCATTCCTGACTGCAACGACAAAATGGTTATAAAAATCCGGAAAAGCTGCGCTTTTCCTGTATTCACGACAAGCATTACCGTCGTGCTTCATTCTCCAACCGGTTAATCCGGCCAAAGCGCGTCTGGCTCGGGTTGCTGCCACGAAACTCCATTCCTGCTTGGGCTTTGATGGCTGTTTCGTAACGCTGCCAAGTGTCTTGCGCTGAGTAACGGAAAAACACCGGCCAGCCCGGATAACCCGGCACCAACTCCAACTGCTCACCGATGCGGCGTGCGCCGACCGGCGGAATCCGGTACTGCACGCCATCCTGTTCCAAACGCTGCCATTCGATGTCGGCAAAGCGATGAACAAATGCCTGCCAATCCTGCTCAAGGCGCTGCTTCAGTTCATCGTTGAAATGCGCGCTATTGGCACCATATCGACGACCATTGTGGTCGTACGGCAGCGCCCAATCGGGTTTGTGCCAAGCGCGTTCAGCCAGTGCCAACAAACGCGGGTAAATCATGTAATGCAAACGCTCAGGTGTGCGCACGGTTTCGCTCCAGAGCTGGCCTTGAATGCCAGCAAAGCGAACACCGGCGTTCAACGGTTCACCACCCTGCTCGCGTCGTTCATCAATCGCAAACGGCTGCTCGTTGCGATCACGCCAGATCTCGGCATGAGCCGGCAGGTTGTCCGGCATGAACGAAAACACTTTGCGCAAATCAACGCGACGTGCGCCCCAGTAATAACCGGGCTCTTCCGGCGCCGCGACGTAAGGGAAATCGAAATACAACACATCCGGAAAGCTGAGCACGACACGGTGACCGGCGTTGGCGAATTGATGGGCAAGCTTGTGGCCATCGCCAGCCAATCCACCCCAGGCATTCACCTGCATCGGCGCATCAACTTTGGCCGACAACAGCGTCGCCATGCCATCGCTCCAACCGGCCATCGTGATGTCGCGCTCGGTCAACATCACCTGCACTTTGCTCAGGAATTGCGCGTTCAAGCGATGGTGAAAATCATGCTCGCTCTCGCCTTCCTTTCGCTGCGCCGAACAGGCCGGCGATTGTCCCCAGGCACCGGGGGTTTCATCTGCGCCAACATGAAATGTTATCAGCGGCACGCCCGCTTCGTTGTGCAGGCGTTTGACTTCGTCAAGAATCGTTGCGACAAACTGGTAACTGGTGTCGATGCAGGGGTTGATCGTGTTATCGCGGTAGTACTGAATCGACAGATATTCCGTTTTATCCTCGGGGTCGTGCAAACGATGCGTCAAGGCGGCGTCCGCCTTTCCTGCCGCCTGCAGGCGCTGCTCGCGTACTTTCATCGCAACAATGGCTGCGCGCGCATGACCCGGCATATCAAGCGCCGGAATGATCTCAATATGATGCTGTTCGGCAAACTTCAATAGATCCTGATAATCCTTGGCACTCAAGAAGCCATTGATCGGTGAGTCACGATGCGGGCCGCTGCCAAGCTGTGGCAACAAGCACTGCTGCTCGTTCAGATCATGACAACGGAAGGCCCCCACGTCGGTCAGCTCCGGTAGCGCCGGAATTTCCAGACGCCAGCCTTCATCATCCGCCAAATGCAGGTGCAGCTTGTTCAGCTTGTAGCGCGCCATTTGTCGAATCAGCGACTGGATTTCCTGTTTCGATTGAAAATTACGCGCGACATCGATGTGCAGGCCACGAAAGCCGAAATGCGGCGCATCGTCGATGATTTGCGGCGGAACAGGTTGATCAGAGGCGGCCAATGCCAACAGCGTTTGCAACGCATAAAACGCCCCGGTTTCCGACGGGCTTTCGATCACCACTCGCGCCGCGTTCAGACTCAAGCGATACGACTCTTGCGGCTGACTGGTCTTTTTGTCTTTCGGCACGGTTATCTGCAATGGAATGCCATTCTCGCGTAACCATTGCTGTTGTTGCATTTCCTCGGCAATGGCGGGAAAGCGAGCACGCAAATCACTCTCGTCGATGGCAAATCCGCGGCTGAGATCCAGCGCTTCGCCAGCAAGCATCTGTTGCTTGGCCACGGCCGGAATGATTCGTGTGGCAATGGCTTCTGGTTTGGGTGTTTGCCATTGATATTGCTCAGCCAACCACGCCGGTGTAGCCAGCGGTGTGACGTCAGCAGCGCTGCGATGCAGATCTACACCGGTTTCCGCATACGGCAGCAGATGTGCTGGTCGTTTATCGGCATTGTGCTCTTGCCACTGATCAACACTGGCTTTGATCACGGCTGGCTGCAAACCAGGCGCATGCAGGTAAAGATTGGGCATCACGTCGCTTTCATGCAGCGACCAGTTATGCGCATAAAGGTTTATCGAATAGGATTGATTGGCGTCGAAGCCTCGCCAAGAAGGCTTCGGTTGCAGTCGATACAGATCGCCATTGATATGAGTCAGCGAAAACGCCTCGCTGGTAGCTTGTTGGATATAGGCAACATGCGATAGATACAACTGCCAATTCCGGTGAGGCCAATCGATCGGACTTTTCAGCTCCAGCACCGCCAGAAAGCATTGGCCATCGGTCTGCTTCGGATCGCAGCCCTGCGCCGGCTGATTGTCGACCAAGCGATACTGCAATTGCAGTTGATTGGCCAGCTCGTTCAGTGCCGCTTGATCGAGGCGATTGTCCGTCGGGGTTTTCTGCTCGCTTTGGCTACAGGCCGCGGTCAGAAAGAAAACCAATATAACGACGATTACTGTGCGGCAAACCGGCATCGATACTCCCAAAGAATGACTGTTGGCTACGAAGAACCTCTGAAGCACAAGCCTGCATGGTAGCAAGCCCGAAAAACCTGCTGATAAAAAAGTGGCTGGTCGCATCCATCGGATGCGCCAGCCTTCAATGCAGGGAGCTACAGCTCAACTCGGGTCCGCACGGAGTTTCGAACCCGCTTTGAGTTGCATCGGTGACAGCAGCATTCCTGCCGCTGTCGTTTCAGCACCGGCAAACCCATCCTGTCCATTTGCCGGTACTGATTCGGTGCGCAACGAAGGCGATGCGCGAAGTGTTAGAAGTTGAGACGAACACCGGCGTAGTACACGGCGCCATTCTGATAAATCGCATTCGGACGCGATTTGATGCCGTCGTAGTACTGCACCACTTCTTCATCAGTCAGGTTGTTACCCTGGAGCAGCAACTGAACATGATCGTTGATGTTGTAGGCAATCGAGGCGTCAACATAGGCTGAATCAGCGGCCCACTGTTCACGACTGCGATCCATGTCGATGAAGAAGTCATCACGGGCGTTGTAGGAAACACGTGCTGACCAGTCACTGTTCTCGAAGAACAAGGAGACGTTGTAGCTGTGTTTCGAGTTACCCGGGATCTCATCACCGGCATCGGTTTCGGCATCGGAATAGGTGTAGTTCGCCGACCAGCCGAGGCCGTTCTCAAACACTTGCTGGAACGCCACTTCGAAACCGAAGTTTTCACCGCCGCTACCATTTTCCGGACGGTCGACATCGTAGATACAGCTGTAGATGTTGCCCGATTGCAGCGTGCAGTTGTTACCCGGTTGTACTGGACCACCCGGTTCGAACAACGTCGGGTGCGACTCTTGACGAACCTGATTGATGATGTAGGAATCGATGTCCTTGTAGAACACCGCACCCAGCAACGCGGTTTCATCGGAGATATACCATTCCGCCGAGAAGTCGAGCTGAGTAGCGCGATACGGATCCAGATCCGGTGAACCGCCGGCGCCGGTATACGACGTCGAGTTCAGCGAAACGGTCGGTGCCATGCGGCCGTAATCCGGACGGGCCATCACTTTCGCCGCCGAAGCGCGTAGCACCACTTCTTTCGACAGTTCGTACGCGACGTTGGCACTCGGTAAGGTGTCGGTGTAACTGCTGGTTTGGGTAAACGGTGCGTAATAGTTGTCAAACAGCGACCAGGATGCGCCCGGGAAATTTGGGTCGACACCGGTGCGATTGCCATTGGCGGTCACATCAGTGGTGACAACCCGAACACCGAAGTTACCGCGCCAATCACCACTGCGGAAGTTGGCCATCAGATAACCACCAAAGGCTTCCTCTTCAATGCTGTAGGTGCTGCTGGCGACCGGAGTGATACACGGCAAACTGGCCAGTGACGGATCGCACACGCCGGTTGACGGCAAGGCATTGTAAATCGCATAAAGCGCATTGATATCCAGCAGGCGATAAGAATTCAGCACGCCAGAATAACCGGACATGAAATCGCTCGGGAGCAGACCGCCAGCGACAACACCAACGCCACAGGGCTGACCGCCACAGGAGGTATCACCATACAGACCGTGACCGACCGTACCGTTGAAATCCACTTCGCGTGTGTGCTTGGTTTGTTTCAAACCAAACGCCAGCGACTCGAAAAAGTCGCCGCCGATGTACCAGTCGGCATCGATGTAAACAAAATCTTCTTCATCGACGTTGCCGGTGTCACGTTCACCGTTCCAGCCATTAACTGGCAAAGGATTGGTTGAAGCAGGGTCGATATCGGTGAATACCACTTGCGGTGCCGCGCCACGTAAATCCCAGGTGAAACCGGTGCGAGCAACCGTTTCCCAGATCAGCTGACGGTCAGTACCACCGGTCGCTTCAGTCGCACCCAGTTTGGCACTCAAGGTCAAATCACCGAGCACGTATTTGAGGTCAACATCATAGGCTTCGGTTTCAGTATAGGCTTCGCGAACGAACACGTCGTAGACGGCGCCCCAGGCAGCGTTGGTGTTATTGAAACGGCCGGCGACAACAGTACCATTGCTGTCGACAACGGTGTTGACCGGTTGCTGACCGCCACCAAGCATATTGCTGAACCAGGCCAGCATGTTGGCATTGACGTTATTGGCGTCCATTTTCGATTGCAAGGCATTGAACGTGATGTCGAACGCTTCGGTCGGACGGAACTGTGCGCTAAACGTAAAACTGTCGCGCTCACGTTCTTGGGTGAAATACGCCGAACCGATCAGATCCGGAATTGCGTAAGTGCCACCACCTTGGTCGGCAATCGCGACGTCGGAGTAGCCGAGCACTTCAATACCATCACGACGGATGTTGCTGGTGCTGGTTTGATACGACAACAGAACACCGAAGGTATCCGCCTCGTTTTTCCAACTGGCCAAACCGGAGAATAAAGGATCAGACTCACCGGACTTGTCGTACTTCACTTGCTGCAAAGTCGCCGACAATTTCAGATCCGGCAGTTGCAAAGGCTTCAGCGTTTCGACATTGACGGTACCACCGATACTGCCTTCTTCAAGGTCAGCGGTCGGCGTTTTGTACACTTCTAGTTTACCGATCACATCAGACGGCAACATCAGATAGTTGAAGCTGCGCGTTGCGTTCAACTGATCGAGAATGAACCAGTCGGCAGTTGCCACCGAGTGGCCGTTCAACAGTGTGCGGTTCAAGTTCGGTGCGGTACCGCGAATTGACACCCGCTCGCCTTCTCCAAACTGGCGTTGAATGCTGACACCGGTAATACGCGACAGCGACTCGGCGACGTTCTTGTCCGGAAACTTACCGACCTCTTCGGCAGTGACCACTTCAACAATCGCATTGGCGTCGCGCTTCAGCGCCAGGTTGCGTTTCAAGCTGTCGCGAATGCCGCGCACTTCAATCACTTCAGCGTCTTTCTGACTATCCCGCTTGTCCGCGTCCTCGGCGTAGGCTGGCGCAACAACGGCCGTGCCCAGTGTGACCGCAATCAAGCATGGAAGTAACTTGCGTTTAAACGGTTGCTCTACCATGGGTAATCCCTCTGTTCTGTCGTCTTATCGTGCTGTTCGCCGAAGTTCGGATTGTTATGCTTCGACCGCCGAAATGACAGCGTTGTCATTTCTTGGTCACAGACCTTACACCCAATTACTTTTCGGCGCAAAAGTTTTTGTTGCCGCGTTGCAACACCCAGAATTTACCGGCGCAAGCGAATTCAAGTCGCTGTTTTTCTTTCAGATTTTTCGACTTCTTCGCCTGTTCGCCGGTTACTTTTCGGCGCCCAATGCACTGATACAGTGCGAAAAAGTCTGAGAATTTTCTTTTCATTCGTAAAAGTTATAAACACGAATCAGTGTTCTCAGCGGCTCGGAAAGCTATCACTTTTGCGCGCTTCCGCTGGCGGTCCGGGTTCACGCCTTGCGGGGCGTGTGCGAAAAATCCGGACAGATGCGTGAAAAGTCCAAGTGCGAGAGGTCGCTGGCTCAAACACTGGCCAAAATCACGCTCCGGATGAGAACTATCATGACCAGCAACGTAGCAAAAATGACACCGCTGTCGATCGATGACAACTGGCGTCGCTGGATAGCCGAGAATCTGATGCTCGACAACAGCCCGGAAAGCCTGTTCGACGCGCTGATCGCCAACGGCGCCGACCCGAATCAGGCCCGGCATGAACTGGCGGCGGCCCTGGCCAGCCCCTATCTGCATGGCGCCCAGCGGATGCGCAATCGGCTGGCCAAGCGCGACTGGATTCTCGATTGTCGGCGCAAGCTGAACCGCATTCATCCGGACGATGCGCACATCCCGCGCCGGCACCAGCTCGATAGTGAAACCTTCTTGCGTGAGCACTACATCGCCAGCCGTCCGGTGATCATTACCGGCATGCTCGAAGACTGGCCGGCGCGCACCAAATGGAACCTGCGCTATTTTCATCAGCAGTTCGGCGAACGCGAGGTGGAAGTGCAGTTCGGTCGCGACAGCGACGCCCGTTACGAAATCAACGGCGCCCAGCACAAACGGAAAATGCGTTTTTCCGAATACCTCGATCTGGTCGCGATGACCGAAAGCAGCAATGATTTTTACATGACGGCCAACAACGGCTCGCAAAATCAGCAAGCACTGCGCGAGCTGTGGCAGGACATTGGCCCGTTAAACGAATACCTGAATCCGCAAGCACCGGAGAAAGGATTTTTCTGGCTCGGACCAAAAGGCACACGCACGCCGTTTCACCATGATTTGACCAATAATTTCATGGCGCAATTGATCGGTCGCAAACGAGTGCTGCTGATACCGGCTTGCGAAACGCCATACATGTACAACACCACGCATTGCTACAGTGATGTCGATGCAGCGTCGATCAATCGTCAGATGTTCCCGTTGTTCGATCAGGTGCAGGTATTGGAGTGTGTGCTGGAACCGGGCGAGCTATTGTTCCTGCCGATTGGCTGCTGGCATTACGTCGAAGCACTCGACAAATCCGTGACGATGTCGTTCGTCAACTTCCGCTGGGACAACGATTTCAGCAGCATCTACCACACCTATCATGATGTCTGAACAAGCATCAGAAACAAGCGGCTTGCGGGCACTGCCGTGGGTCGCCGTCGTGGCGCTGATCGCGCTCGGATTGCTGTCGATGTTTTTGCGCAACAGTGCGCCGCCCGCCGGTCATGCAGTCGCATCGTTGGCGCTAGCCTCCACGCGCGCTGAAAGCGAGCACGCCTCGTTGGATGCAGCGCAATCGCACGTTAACGATGCCACAACCGAACCAGCGCTAAATGCTGAGCACTGCCAAACCGAACCCGGTAGCGTCAGCGCTTATCAGCAGCTCGACGCGCTGCAGTGGCGCGAGTTGCATCGCTGGCAAGCAGAGCGCGGTTTGTCATTGACGGTTTTGCAAACCGATAACTCATTGAAACAGCAGCCGAGCGCTTATCAGCATTACAGCGCCGCACAATTGCAGGCGCTGGCCGAACAGGGCGACGCCAACGCCATGCATTTCTACGCGGAACGGTTACAGAAATCCGATGCGCCAACCGCGACGTATCACGGTCAGCCAGAAGACCGTCGTTTGCTGACGCAACAACTGTGGCGGCAAGCCGCCGTTCAGGGTCATGTGCCGGCGATGCTGGCGATTGCCGATTGGTATCGTCAGGCGTCGGAGGATTTCTCTCAACCCGAGGTGCAGCGTCAGCAAACCAGCGTGCAATGGCTGGCTTGGCGTTATCTGGCTGACTGGCGCTTAGGGCTGCTGCCGCAACGGCTATCGGTATCAGCAGAAATCCACGAACAGGCGCTGCTGAGCTTGCAGCAACATCAACAATGGCTGCAGCAGCAGCGCCAGCAACTGGGCTTGCTGCCTCTGGACAATCAGGTGCCGGCAGCCATCGTACAGTTGATGATACCGCGCCAATCTCGCTGTTGACGGCGTTATAGCGCGGTGCTGGCCAAGCGGACTTACACGTCTGCGCCGGTTTCGGCCCGCTTTTTTCACCTGATTCCGCTACCCATGCCATAATGCCGTCTTTACCCCCACTCAAAACTTCAACAGCCCGATATGGCTTTACTCATTGCGTTTGTGGTCCTTTCCATCGGCGTATCGTTCGTTTGTTCCATTCTCGAAGCGGCGTTGCTGTCCATCACTCCCAGTTTTATCGCGCATCAAAAGCAAACTCATCCGAAGCGCTATGAGCGCCTGAAAGCGCTGAAAGACAAAATCGATCAGCCGCTGGCTGCCATTCTGACGCTGAACACCATTGCCCACACGGTTGGCGCGCTGGGTGTCGGCGCGCAGGTAACGGTGCTGTACGGTGACGGCTACCTCGGTATCGCCTCTGCCGTCATGACCTTGCTGATTCTGGTGCTGTCGGAAATCCTGCCGAAAACCATTGGCGCCCGCTACTGGCCGCAGCTCACGCCGTTTCTGCCGGTGGTGTTGAACGGCATGATCTTTGTGCTGAAACCCTTCATCTGGTTTTCCGATCAGATCATGAAATTGTTTGGTGGTACACCACACCATTACGATCTGCGTCAGGAAATCAAATCGCTGGCGACGCTGGGCCGCGAATTGAATCAACTCGATGAAGATGAGCAACGGGTCATCCGCAATATTCTCGATCTGCATGACATCAAGGTACGTGACATCATGACACCGCGCACCGTCTGCGAGACCATCCGCCCGGATGTACCGCTCGGCGATCTGATTGAACACGTCCGGGAAAACCAGTTCTCACGTTATCCGGTGCTGGCTGAGGACGAATCACCGTTAGGTCTGGTGTTCCGTTACGACCTGTTGAATGCCGACTTGAACAAAACCGCTGTCGATATCATGAAGCCGGTGACGGTCGTGATCGATACCGTCAGCGCCGAGCGCATCATGTCGCAGATGATGCGCGAACGGCAGCACATGTGCGTCGTTTACGACGAGTACGGCAGCTGGTTGGGGCTCGTTACGATGGAAGATGTCATCGAAACCATCATTGGCCAGTCAATTATGGATGAAACTGACGATATTCCGAATTTGCGCCGCTTCGCCAAGCGCCGCTGGGAACACAAGCTGAAAGAGCGTGTCGACGACACGCTGCAATAGCGAATGAAAAAAGGGGCCGGAAAAAACCGGCCCCTTTATTTGTGGATTTACTGCAAAACGATATTCCAGTTTTTCTCGACACATTTTTCGTAATCGCCGGCAATCAAGGCACTGTAAGCCGTCTGGTAATTGACCAGCATGCAGCGATAGTCATTGCCGACGTTCCAATCTTTCTCCCAGTAAATCGGTTGCGCACCAGCGCCATTGCCATCGAATGGTTTCTGGCTGGCGCAGGAAAGCTGCTCACCGGTGATGTCTAGACCGAAATATTCGGCAAATTTTCGATAGTAGGCGATGCGATTGGCCGCCTGCGGTTTATCCACACCGCCACTGTTACATTCAATACCGCCATTGATGATCATGATCGTCGAAGCAAATGAATTGCTGGCACCGTTGACGGCGTCGGCGGCATTCGGCGTCCAGCTGCGATCGATGACATGCAGCATCGATGGTTTTGGCGGTTGCGGATAAACCAGGAAGAAGGTCGCCGAGGTCAGGTTCAACCAGGTGCTGGCGACCATGTCCGGGTTATCGAGCAAGGTGCGCACGGTGCCGAACATCACTTGTGAAAAAGGTCCGTAGTTGTAGTTATAGGAAAGCTGCTTGGCGCCACGACCAAAATATTTCTTGAAACTGCCATCTGGATTGGTGCCACAGGGCCAGGCTTCGGTGATCCAACTATTCGCTGAGCATTCCATGTTGTAACCGCAACCCGCGCCGGTTTCATTGCAACCTGATTCGCGCAGGTAATACAGGCCCTGTTTCCATTCCGGAATGCTGTGATTGGGAATATGACCGCCGGTTTCCTGAGCAAAATGCGCGAACATCGTCGCCAGGATTTTCTTGCAAATGGCATCGGCGTTGCGGCCGTCATCGTAGTCGGCACAAATCGCCGGGAACTTTGCCACCGATTGCAGAAAACGCTGATAGCTGTAACTGGCATCGCGCATCGGGAACAGCTCTTGCCATTGATTGGCATTCAACCAGCGCTCAACGCGTTTGACGTTAACTGGATTGCTGGCGCTGCCCGGAGCGACCGCGCTGACCACATCGTTACCGGCCGTGCGCACGGTTGCTTTGAATGAACGCATCAGCGGTGTGTCGGTCAATGCCGCTTCGGTGGCGCGAGCTTGTTCGCGCGTCGGAATGCCCGGCGTGGGAGTGGGTGTTGGCGTCGGGGTGGGCGTAGGTGTTGGTGTCGGCGTTGGCGTGCATTGCTCGACGGTGCGCCAGACACCCCACTGACCGGACTCCGCCGGATTGTCGCCTTGCGTCCACCATTTCGCTTCGTACGTCACGCCTTGATGCGTGACGCGCTGGCCACCGTTGTAAACGCTGCTGGCATTCCACACCGGTTGCACGCACGGCGTAGGCGTAGGCGTAGGCGTAGGCGTAGGCGTAGGCGTAGGCGTCGGTGTTGGTGTTGGTGTTGGTGTTGGTGTTGGTGTTGGTGTTGGTGTTGGTGTTGGTGTTGGTGTTGGTGTTGGTGTTGGTGTTGGTGTTGGTGTTGGTGTTGAGCAAGTGCCGCCCGTTTTCCACAACGTTGGCGTCGCCGCTGGATTCCAGTTGGCGCCGACATAGGCGGTATGCGAAACCAGTGCGGTGTAGTTTTGATTGCTGTAAGCGACTACTGCGCCAGCTTGGTAGCTATTGCCTTCGGCCCACAGCGGACAGGAGGCCAGCGCCGGTTCTGCAGCTATCAGTGAAGCGCCGGTCAGCAGCATGCTGAGGCGAATCGTATTGAATTTTCGGTTTGGGTGTTTTGCTGACATGGTTTTCCACTCGTTGCACAGGAAAACCTTCAGTCTGCTCGTCTGGATAAAAAAGGCGTGGATTTTTCACGCGGGTTTGCGGGGAAATCTATCGAGCGATGTGGTGAATGAGGAGACGAGTTGATGGGTTTCGCTTGCGCGGAATCCATTGAGCGAACATTGTTTGTAGAGGTTGGATTTGAGTTTCGAAAATTACCCTACGTATCACAGCCCCCTCTCCCGCGAAGGGCGAGGGGCTAAAACCCGAGTACTGCGATTTGAACCTTATTCTACGCGACGGCCTGCTCCCTCCCCCCTCGTGGGAGATGGTTGGGGAGAGGGGGAGAATGACGCAAAAACCTGTAATCCGGAAACAGGATTCAGATGCTCACGTCACTTCTGCCAGGGACGCGAAAGAAAAAAAGCCGCGCTAAATAGCGCGGCCCTTTCATTCATTCATTACCTCATCACTGCACCCCAACCGGCAATTCCGGATGCTCATCGCGGGTAGCGTACTTGGTGCCGTTGACAGTTACCGTGAAATTGCTCGGTCCAGCGCCGGGCAGGTAATGGCGCACGGTGACATCAACACTTTGCCCCGGTGCCAAAGTTTGCCAGCCCGGCAACTTCAGCGACACGCGATGGAACTCACCGGTCAAACCGCTGCCGGCATTCGGGCCACTGTGACCAACGCTGATCACTTGCGTACCGAAACCGGATTGATCGACAAAGTCAGCCGGCATTGAGGTTGGAATGTCGAACTGAAACTCCGTGCCGCCCGGCAGGCTGGTCATCGAGTTGTTGGTGATTTTCAGTTTCGGCGTGATCGGATAGTTACTGTCACCGAGTGCATAACTGTGCAGATCAAACTTCACATCAATGCTGCTGGTCGGCATCGTGATGTTGGCAAGTTTGTTGCCGTATGGCGTCGCTTGCTTGAAGGCGTTGGCCAACTGGTTGGTCAGCGTCGCGCCCATGAAGTATTCACCGCGATCGGCATGATAGGCGTAGTCACCGGCCAACTCCCAGAACATCACGCCGCCAACGTTGTTGTTGACGACCCATTGTGCTTTACGCGCAATCGATTCGCTGTCTTCAATCGACAGGAACACTTTTTTCTCGGCGTTCCAGAGCCAGGGCGCAACCAGTGTTTGATCGTAGAAGCGCTGGTAAACGCCAGTTAACCGGTCTTCCGGATCATTGAGCGGATCGAGCCCGTACACGCCGGCGTAACTACCCATTTTTCCGTCCTTCAGGTTCAGCGCATGCCAGAGCGGATTGGAGCCGGCACCGACTTCTTGCTGATGTTCCAGATCATGCCAGAGGTTGTCGATACCGCGTGCGCCATCGCCGCAGGCATCAAGACCAATCGGGCAATTGCTGCCGACGGCGGTGCCCCAAAGTCCGTTGCTGCCGCCGTTAACGTTTTTCCAACCACGGGTGTAATACGGCACACCGATGTTGATGCGCCCGGCCGGCATCGCACCGCGGAAGTAGTGATACGCCCAATCGGTATTCAGATATCCAATGCCGCCGTATTGCGGAGAGTTGTAAACATTCCAACGCACCAGCTCAGCATCGCGACCGTCATCGAACAAGGCAGCGTTCGGCCCGACAAATTCATTCCAGGCGCCGTGCAAGTCGTAACTCATGACGTTGACGAAATCAAGATATTTCAGGCTCTCGAAATTCTCCATACCGCGCAGCAAATAACCGGACGACGGTGCGGCGATCGTCAGCAAGTAATGCTTGCCATCGGTACGACCGGCTTCATCGAGTTTTTTCCGTAGCACGCGCATCAGTTCGTTGTAACGCGCGACAACCGTGCTCAAGCCTTGCTCGCTGATTTGCCAGTCGAGCGGGTTGCCGGCTTTGCTCATCGTTGTCGGATATTCGTAATCAATATCGACGCCATCGAATTGATATTGGCGCAAGAACGTGACAACCGAATTGGCAAAAGTTTCGATACCGGCAGCCGATTGCGTCATCGTGTAAAAGCCGCCGCTGGCGACGCGCTCTCCGTTGTCATCGAAATAACCACCGGTTTCAGCCCAACCACCGACCGAGATCAGGGTTTTCACGCCGGGATGCTGTTGCTTGTAACGATTGATCAAATTGAACAAACCGTTGTACGGCAGGTTCGGGTCCATTTCAGCACCAGGCACGCCGGGCCAGGTCAAACCGGTTGCCGCGTTGGTCGCCAGCGACGTGTTTCCGACAGAGATTTTGTTATCGGGACCAACATGAGCAAACGCGTAATTGATATGGCTTAAGGATTGCCACGGAATTTGATGTGGCAAATACGCCGGCTGACCGTTTTTACCTGTGCGCCAACTGGTGAAATAACCGATAACGCGACGCTTCAGATTGTTCGGCAATAACTCACGCCCGGCCGAATCGTAAACACTGCAATACGGCACATCGACACTCGGCGTTTGATACAAACCTTCCGGACGGCAACCACTCGGCGTTGGCGTTGGCGTTGGCGTTGGCGTTGGCGTTGGCGTTGGCGTTGGCGTTGGCGTTGGCGTTGGCGTCGGCGTCGGCGTCGGCGTCGGCGTCGGCGTCGGCGTCGGAGTCGGAGTCGGAGTCGGAGTCGGAGTCGGAGTCGGAGTCGGAGTCGGAGTCGGCGTAGGAGTTGGCGTAGGAGTTGGCGTAGGAGTTGGCGTGCAGTTGCCTATCAGTTTCCAAACGCCCCACTCACCGCTTTGCGCCGGATTGTCGCCTTGTGTCCACCATTTGGCTTCGTAAATTTTGCCTTGGTAAGAAACACGCTGGCCGCCGGTGTAAACCGTTGAAGCACTCCATGCTTGAGTTTCGCATGGTGTTGGCGTCGGAGTTGGTGTCGGCGTAGGCGTTGGAGTAGGCGTTGGAGTAGGCGTTGGAGTAGGCGTTGGAGTAGGAGTGGGTGTAGGAGTGGGCGTAGGGGTCGGAGTGGGCGTCGGAGTCGGCGTATCGCAAGTACCGCCTACCTTCCACAACGACGGTGTTGACGCCGGATTCCAGTTCGTGCCCGGATGCGCGGTATGCGTCACCAGCGCCGTGTAGTTCTGGTTGCTATAAGCAACAACATGGCCTGCCTGATAGGTATTACCTTCGGCCCACGTAGCGCACGCGGCAAATGCTTCACTGCTGACAACGCAGCACAAGCCGGCGCTAAGCAAGGCCGCTTGTATCGGATGAATTCTCGGTTTGTTGTGTCGTTTCATTTTCCCCTCCTGAAGTTCGGGTGTTGAGGTCTTAAACCCCGCACTGTGCCGACAGAGGGAATTTCTCGTTCGGACTATTCAACCAGGCATTGGTGTTTTTCTATCGGGCGCCAATCGCTCGTCAGCGCCGTTCACCGATAACGCCCGTTTTCCGTTATCGCCTCCGCATTTATCGCGCCTCCTTTGCAATGAATTGGTGCAATAACGCCTTGCGCGATTCCGCGTTTCTCCGCGAATGGTTGGAAAAGACCAGATCAGGTGTGAAAAGTCCAAATATCGAGAGTTCCGCCAACAAATAGTGGGCCATGGCATGGGACACCCCGGAAGCCATTTCAACCCCAAACACTGGAGGGAACATATTCATGCGCAAGCGCAATAAAAACTTGTTCAATCACAACGCCATTCGCATGGCGTTGTTTGGCGCGGGTCTGTCGCTATTCAGCGTCAGCGAAGCGATGGCGGCCTGCCCATCGTGGGCCGAAGGCAATACCTACAATGCCGGCGTGGTTGTCGCTTATAGCGGCCAGAACTACAAAGCACTGGTAACGCATACCGCGCACGTCGGTGCGAACTGGAATCCGGCGTCAACACCGTCATTGTGGCAAGTGGGCGGTACTTGCGATACGCCAACACCGACGCCCACTCCGACACCGACACCTACGCCAACTCCCACACCCACCCCAACACCAACGCCTACGCCGACTCCAACACCGACCCCTACTCCAACGCCGACGCCAACACCTTGCACCGTGCAAGCCTGGAGCAGCTCAGCCGTGTATAACGGTGGTCAGCGCGTTTCTTACCAAGGAAAAATTTACGAAGCCAAATGGTGGACGCAAGGCGACAATCCGGCGCAAAGCGGTGAGTGGGGCGTATGGCGTCTAATTGGTGACTGCACGCCGACACCTACGCCTACACCAACGCCTACACCGACCCCCACTCCAACGCCGACGCCAACGCCAACGCCCACACCGACTCCGACGCCAACTCCGACACCAACCGGTAAACATGTCGGCGCGTATTTCACGCAGTGGGGCATTTACGGTCGCAATTACAAACTGAAAAACTTCACCGATGCCGGCGGTCACAACAAAGTGACATTCATCAACTACGCATTCGGTAACGTTTACGCCGACGGCAAATGCGGTTTGGTCACGCGCGCGGAAAGCGGCAACGGTGATGGCGGTGATGCGTTCGCTGATTACCAAAAATCGTTCAGCGCTGCCGAATCGGTCGACGGTATTGCCGATACCTGGGATCAGCCTTTGCGCGGTAACTTCAATCAGCTGAAAGAAGTGAAAGCGAAAAACCCGAACATCAAAGTGTTGATCTCTCTCGGCGGTTGGACCTGGTCGAAAAACTTCGGCAAATTCGCCGCGACGGCTGCTGGTCGTGAAGCGATGGTTGCTTCCTGCATCGACATTTACATCAAAGGTAATTTGCCGGTTGGTGACGGTGCCGGTGGTCCAGGCGCGGGTGCCGGCGTGTTCGACGGTATCGACATTGATTGGGAATACCCAGGCGGTGGCGGCATGCCGTACAACCATGTCGACCCGAACGACAAACACAACTTCACGTTGTTGATGGCCGAGTTCCGTCGTCAGCTCGACATCATCGGACAAACCAACGGCCGTCGTTACTACCTGACCGCTGCGGTTGGCGCCGGTATCGACAAAATCCGCAACACCGAGCCCGCTTCGTATGCGCAGCATATGGATTGGATTAACGTCATGACCTATGACTTCTTCGGTGCCTGGGATGCCACTGGACCAACGAACTTCCATTCACACCTGTTCTACGACACCGCCTCCGGCGTCACCGGCGACCGCGCCAGCTACAACATCAACAGCGCCATCACCGAGATGATCAATCAAGGCGTACCGCGCTCGAAACTGGTTGTCGGTCTTGGCTTCTACGGTCGCGGTTGGAGAGGCGTGAGCCCTGGCCCGAATGGCGATGGTTTGTATCAATCGGCCACCGGCGCAGGATCAGGCACTTACGAAGCCGGTATCGAAGACTACAAAGTGCTGAAGAACCGTTCCGGCACCCGTCGTTACCACCCCATCACCAAGCAGTTGTATCTGTACGACGGCAACGAATGGTGGAGCTACGACGACGTAACAACGATTCGCACCAAGATCGATTACGTCAAACAGCAAAACCTCGGCGGCGTATTCAGTTGGTCGCTCGACGGTGACGACAGCAGCCACACACTGTTGAACACCAGCTGGGAAGTACGGCAGTAAGCAGCGACGGAAAGCCCCACCGTAGTGGGGCTTTCCGGCACCAAAAAAAGGCTCCAGCTCCAACGGGAGCCTTTTTGCTTTCTGAAAATTAATTGTTTACACCAGCCGCCATCATGCTACATTTGTAGCACATTGATTACCCCAGTAGCCAAAACATGTCCATCGACGCCTCCGGCCCGGAACTCGAAATCCTGAAATTGCTATGGCAACACCGCCGCTTGAGCGCCCGTGAGATTCACCAGCACATCGAGCAATCGCGCGACTGGGCTTATTCCACGACCCGCACCGTGCTGGAACGCATGGTCAAGAAAGAGCAACTACATAAAGAAACCGTGCACGGGTTGATTGTCTACACCCCTGCTGTGGAAAAAGTGCCGACGCTGGTGGCGATGATTACGGAGTTCACCAGTCGGGTACTGGGCATTCGACCGAGTGCCGCGATACCGATGTTCGCTGAAAGCGAATTGCTGGATAAAGATGAGCTGAAAGAAATTGAAGCGCTGCTGGAAGCTGACAAGAAACGCGGCAAAAAGGAGCGCAAGTAATGCTGAGTCAGTTTGTCATCGCGTGCCTGCTGGCCATGCTGCTCTCGGTTCCGCTTTTGATGCTATCGCGCTGGTTACGCACACGCTTAGCGCCTGACGATGCGCTTCGATTGCAGCGACTGTTATTCAGCGGCATCGCGCTTTCCACACTGAGCGCACCGTTGCTGCACGGCCTCTGGACCAGCATCGGTGAATCGGTTGCGCCGGTCGCGGTGGCGGTTTCGACGCTGCGATTTGATTTGCTACAGCCCGTGCTGATCGAACCTATCAACCATGCCCACACGCTCAGCATTGGCTCGCTGTTGTTCTCGTTGTGGTTGATTGGCGCCGTGCTCATTATCGCTTTGCTGGTTCTCGGCCAACACCATTTTCGCCAACTCGCCGTGCTCGGCGAAAACGTGCTCCGTGCCGATTTGCCTGTCCATGTTCCGGCACGCGTGCGCGTTGTGCGTTCGGTCGCTTGTCACTCAGCTTTCGTTTGCGGCATTTGGCGGCCAACTATCGTGCTGCCCATTGGCCTTTTTGCCGGCAATGAATCTACCCACCACAACGAACCGTTAGCCGCTGTGCTGCGTCACGAACTCGCCCACCTGGAAAACCACGACACCGCATGGTTACCTCTCTGTCGTTTTTTATTGGCCTTGTGCTGGCCGGTGCTGCCGCTGTGGTTTTTCTATCGCGACATTCTGCTGCAATCGGAACTCGCAGCCGATGCCCATGCCCTGCAAAACGCCGACGCCAACGAGCGCCGTCGTTACGCGCGGCATCTTGTTAACGCCATGCAACAACCATGTGACTCAGCGCCGGGCATGCCGGCGTTCGCCCTCAGAAAATCCGGGAGTATCAAAATGCGCATTCGAAACATTCTTGACCACAAGACGGCGGCCAGCAAAAGCCGAAAGCTGATCGCCGCTGCGGCACTCTCGTTCGTGCTACCACTGGCTGGCCTGCAAACCGTTCTGGCAGCTAGCGGCAAAGAAGTCGCGTTCATCTCGCCACTGCTGGAAGGCACGCTGACCTCAACCTTCGGTGATCGCCGCAATCCGTTCAATGGCAAAACCGTGCACCACAATGGCGTCGATATCAAAGCACCGATTGGCACCGCGATTCTCGCGCCAGCAAAAGGCGAAGTGGTGTTTGCCGGCAAGAAGAACGATAACTACGGCATCGTCGTCGAAATTCAGCATTTGGGTGGCTTCCGCACCGTGTACGCGCACCTGCAATCCACGCACTTGAAAGTCGGTGAAGGCGTAGCGGAAGGCGCCGAGATTGGCCGCGTTGGCGTTAGCGGCAAAAGCACCGGCCCACATGTGCATGTCGAAGTCTATCGCCGCGACCAACGCGTAGACCCATTGCAGTACCTGCCATTGGCAACTTTAGCAGCCCGCTGAGCCCTGCCAATGCAGTTGCTCCGAAGCTCAATACAAAGGCCGATAGCGGGATTGCGTTTGTAGCCCCTCGCCCCTTGTGGGACAAGTTATTCTGGAAATCGCTTGGACGGCGAAGCCGCCCGAAGGGTGAGCACCAAGGATGGTGCGAATCAATGGGGTTTGGGGAGAGGGGGCCACGTCGTACGGAAATCATTCTCAAACATCCACTTCGTAGGGAACGTTTTATGAAGCACGCATTACTGACGCTCTGCCTGCTGCTGGCAACCAGCGCCGCCGCAGCAGACAAACAAATCGCCATCACCATTGACGATCTGCCCGTCATCAGCGCCACACCGCTTACTTTGGCGGAAAAGCAACACGTGACAACGCAACTACTCAATGCCATGAAAAAACATGGCGTTCGCGCCGTCGGTTTCGTCAATGAAGATAAACTGCTGGAGAAAAACCAGCTTGATGCCAATGTCGCCTTGCTCGAAGCCTGGCTCGCCAACGATATGGAACTCGCCAACCACACCTTCGGCCATCTCGGCATGCACAAAAGCAGCGTCGAACAGATGAAGGCGGCGGTGATAAAAGGTGAAACTATTTCACGTTGGTTATCGGAGCGAGCCGGCAAGCCTTATCGTTATTTTCGTCATCCATTCACTCAAACCGGCAACTCAGTGGAAGAGCAACACGCTTTCGAAAGCTTTCTCGCCGAACACGGCTATTCGGTAGCGCCCTACACCATTGAGCACAACGATTATTTGTTTTCCTGCCTGAACGATCATCTGCTCGCGGGCAAGGATATCGGAGTCAGCCGTGAAACCATGTTGAAAGAATACTTGGCTCACTTGGACAACGCCGTAGAGGCGTTCGAAACCATGAGCCAGGAATTATTCGGCCGGCAAATTCCGCAAGTGTTTCTGATCCACGCCAATCGCCTCAATGGCGAAATGCTCGATGCCACGCTGCAACGACTGAAGGAACACGGCTACCGCTTCATCCCTTACGACCAGGCACTCGAAGATCCAGCCTACGCGATCAAAGCCGGGCCAAGCAAAAAGTTTGGCCCTTCGTGGCTGATGCGCTGGGCCAAAACGATGAACAAAAAGCTCAGCGTCTACGGCCAACCCGATCCGGCCGAGCCGCTGATGAAAGCGTTCAATACTCACTGCAGTTGATGCGCATTTGAAACGAAGGGTGTTCATATGAACCCAAAGGCTTGCTTGCTATTGCTGCCATGCTGGATAGCACTCAGTTCCTGCGCTAACGCTGACAGTTCATCAGACTCCGTGAACTGGGCGGAGCGCATTGCAAAATTAAACGGCAAACCTTTGGACGAGAACAACTCCAATAACACCCCACAGCGTTTTGCCGCTGGCACAATCTCCAAACCCGACAGCTTCGAATACGGCAGCACGTTCTCACCCGATGGCACGCTGTTCTTCTTCGGCGTCGATCTCGGTCATCGCGCCGAAATCCATGTTGCGCGCTTTGAAAATGATGCCTGGTTGGAGAGCGAGGTATTCCTGAGCCACGAAACCATCAGCCACAACGACCCGATGTTCTCACCAGATGGCAAGCGGCTTTACTTCATCACCGACCAACACGCTGAAAACAGCTTTGATATCGGCTACGTCGAGAAAACCCAAAATGGCTGGTCGCCAGTAAAAATCGCCACCGGCATCTCAACACCCGCCACCGAGTATTTCTACTCCGAAAGCCGAGCCGGCGAACAGTTCTTTGCCCGCAACGTATCCAAGCCCGACGAAAAGCCCAACTTTGATATTTACTTTCGTAATGCGTCAACGCCAAACGAAGGCTCGCGACTGACGAGCAGCGTCAACAGCCAATACTACGAAGGCGACCCGTTTATCTCTGCTGACGGCAATACGTTGATATTCGTTTCCAATCGCCCCGGCGGCGCCGGTAAAGGCGACCTTTACGTCAGTGTTCGCTCCACTGACGGCCACTGGCAACCGGCAACCCATCTAGGCGCGGATATCAATTCCAAAGGCCACGAGATAACCCCGTATCTGACACCGGATGGAAAAGCGCTGATATTCTCCCGTGATGGAGATCTTTATTGGGTTTCTGCTTCGTCTATCGGGCAATGAAGAAAGGTCTCGGATAGGTTGGTGCTGAGCATGCGAAGCCCAACGTCGTTACTACATGCCGCCACTTATGGAGTCATCGAGGAATAATATCGATTGTATGGTGCGTCACGACGCACCTTTGCATTTCGAGGGATTTTCGAAATGGCGGGTCATGACCCGCCCTACGCTTGCTGACTGCATGTTTCGTTTTTTTTTCACGCGGAGGAGTTTGTGAGAAAGTTATTCATCATCTTTATTATTGCGGTACTGACCGGGTGCAATGTCCAATACGTCGACGTGAATCTACCTGTTGCAAGTGCTGAGAAATTCTATGGTGCATTAAAAGTCGGGGATATCGCGACAGCATTGGTTCAATTTTCTCCTGAGTTTAGGCGTCAAGTCGAGAACTGGCCTCAGCTTCTCGGGGGGCTGCAGGAGAAATATGGCTATGTCACGCAAATTGAGATTCAGAGTTCTAGCCTTGTCGCGAAAAATAGAGATCCTTGTTACATCCTCAGCTACGCTGTAAAGCGTGGAGAATTGAAGTCGAATGAAGTTCTGCTTTTATGCTCAAGCGGCGATACCTCGCCTTGGCTCATTCATGGCCACAAACTTACCCGTTTAGACACACAGCAATCCGTGTCTGCTGGTACTCTCCCAGATGAGGTTAGCATTCAAACGCCCTAGCAACAGGTCATGCACGAATAGATTCCGACAAGACGACTCACGGCTTAGAAGATTCGGTGCAATTCATTGCCCCCTACGCGTGCTGGCGAAGCTGATTCATGCGTACGATTACGCCTTCGGCGAATCGCACCTACGAGTTCTGAGCTCGCGAAGCCCAACGTCGTTACTACATGCCGCCACTTATGGAGTCATCGAGGAATAATATCGATTGTATGGTGCGTCATGACGCACATATTTATTGCAAGGGATTACCAGTGGCTCATCGCCTGCCCTACGCATACCAAAAGGATTACGGTCATAGGAAAAACGTTTTCACGACTACCTCGCCATCATTCAGTTTGCGCTGACCATCTAGATCGTTCTTTAATCCTTGCGAGTTCGTTATCAAATGATCTGGATCGTAGATAACGCACCATAGAGTTTTACAGTTTGGATGTTTACGGTAGTGCTCAATGTCAATGATAAGCTCATCGCCAATACGTTTTGCGTGACTGCGGTCGCGGACAATCTTTGTCTCTATAACCAACTCATGAGCAGGCAACAAAAAATCCATTCGCGTACTTGACCCGGCATGACTAGGCGTAAACTCTTCAGGTCTAATGTCATTGATCCAAGGACGCAAGAGGGCATGTAAAAGGTCCTGAACGTCGTATTCATTCGTAAAACACAGGGATTGAGCCCCTTTGCGACGGTGCGTAAGTGGATGCATTGCACGACGTAAACCTCGCACAACGATTTCTAGTAGTTCCTCAACTTCTGCGGGTTTAACAGGTTGTGGTGCGATAGTTGTGCACTCGTATGAAGGCCCATCTTCCGGAATCGTACCCTGTGGAAGTACCCTTCCGAAGCGGAAGTAGCGAAGACCATTCTCTTCTAGTACCGCTTCAATACGGGCGCGCTTTGCTCGCCATTCTGATAGGTATTCCGAATCTTCGGGCGGCAAATCCATAAATTCTTCAAGAACGTTTCCTAGTACAGCGAGGCTATCTACATTCGGGTCTTGGCCTGACCTGAATAACCACGATTTCCACTTTGATCCGTGCGAGAGCTGAGGAGGTTCTCCAGGAGCCCCCGCAGCAATAAAGAGGTCATCCAGCGCTCCGTGAGAGCCCGTTGTTGCCAACACATCGCCAACTACGGCGCAAAGAGATTTGGAAAGTCTCATCGAGCGGTGCTCTCCATGACGTTAAACATGAAAGTATGTAACCAGCGCGATGTTTCGCCTAGGCCTGCTCAATTACAGAGGAATATTTCATTCGTTTAATTTCTGCTCCGGGATCTTCCTTAGCGCCACTAAGCGGCCTTCAAGTGATTGGAGGAGATAGTCGAATGAATGAATTTCAATATTCAAATTTTGAACCAGTTGTCTTCTTCTTGCGTTTGTTTCCGGATCAATTGCTGCTCGGCGGCCGATAAGGATTAACCCTTTTAGGTTTGCGTCGATATCAGTGAGGCCCAAGCCGCCCTCTGTGCGTGGACGTGACGCATATGACTGGTTGGATTTCAACCATGCGCGCCAGTCTGTGATTTGACGGATTGCGTGATTGAGGTGTTGGGATGGATCACCGTTTTTGTTGAACATTGGACGAAGCGGGCTTTCCAATTCCACCGCCTGCCAATCAAAGCCGAACGAGTGTTTCTCGGCGATCAGAAAGTCTGTAACGTATTCGGCCCCCAACTTCTGCTTTGGAAGAACCCATCGTCCGTGACCACCACCAAGGTGCTGGATCAAGAAGTGAGGGTTCAACTGAAGGAACTGCTGAATATCTTCTTCTCGTGTTGCGTCATCCAAGGCGCCCGCTAATGCTGCAAGATCATCCGGAGTGGCACGGTCCCACCAAGTAAAGAAGTCGCTTAGAGGATCCTTTCGACGAAGTTCTTCTATGGCTTCGCTACTAGATATAGGGTGCATGAAACATCCTTTGAAAAATATCGCTAATTCATTCCCTTAAGGTTCTCATCCCACTTAAGGGGTGCCAAAATCCGGTGAAGATGAGTCTCTGATTTCGTTCAAGGCCAAAGGAAAAATTTAGACTGAAATCAGAAACTGCAGACTACAAGTACGTCAAACCTAAGCGGCTTTGGCGAGTCCGGCAAGTGTTGTTTATCTGCCAATGATGATTGGCTTTGGCCGCGCGCACCTAACCTATTGAGCTCCGTTAGAGAATATTACCGCAAACTTTACCGCTCTTCACATCTGAACCCGCGCGTTCCGCCGCACCGCCTGCGGCGGCTGCCCAAACACTCTTAAAAACGCCCTACGCATCCGCTCCGGATCGGCAAACCCCGTTTCGTTGGCCACCACTTCAATCGAATGACGGCTTTGTTCAATCATCAGCCGTGCTGCTTCCACACGCAAACGCTCAACAGCTTTGGCCGGTGATTGCCCGGTTTCGGCGCGAAAGGCGCGGCTGAATTGGCGCGGGCTTAGGCTGGCGGCGTCGGCGAGTTCTTCTACCGAAAGTGGAGCGCGCAAATTGCCGCGCGCATAGGCGAGCGCTTTTTGAATGCGATCGGACTTGGCATCCATTTCCAGCAGCTCGGAGTGCTGCGATTGGCCGCCGGCGCGGCGATGGTAGATAACCAAACCTTGCGCAACGCGGCGCGCCAGCTCGGCACCGAAATCTTTTTCCAGCATGGCCAGGGCCAAATCGATACCGGCGCTCATGCCGGCCGAGGTCCAGACCGAACCATCAATAATAAAAATTCGATCATCCTCGACTTGCAGGTTCGGAAAGCGGCTGGCCAGTTCGCGTGCATAGAACCAGTGGGTGGTGACGCGCCGGCCATCAAGCAAACCGGCTTCGGCCAGGGTAAAGGCACCGGTGCAGATGGCCGCGATGCGTCGGCAGTCGCGTGCGGCATTTTGCAGGTAGCTTTGCATGGCTGGTGTGGATGGCAGCGGTTGCGCCGCGTTGGTGACGATAACGGTATCGAAGGCGGTGTTGCCTATCGCTCGGGTGACCACGACCGTGCCCACGGCCCCCTTTAGTTCGCCGCCTTGCTCGGAGAGCACCTGCACACGGTAAAGCTCTTCGCCGGCTTTCAGGTTGGCCATTTCGAATACCGACAAGGCGGCGAGGCTCATCGTTGAGAAGCTGGGCGTTAGCACAAAACCGATGGTGAGCATGGTGGCCTCCCGAATGCCCCGCATGTTTTGAATGTCCGAAATCGAGGTATATACGACATTTGAGACGTAAGCAAGCGGCGTAATCTCTCCCCTATCGGCACTTTGGCCGACCCCGATGGAGACCTCGCCATGAACACTCAACAGCATTTAGGTACCGCCCTGATCACCGGCGCCTCTTCCGGCATCGGTGCCGTTTACGCCGACCGCCTGGCCCGTGAGGGTTACGACCTGATTCTGGTTGCCCGCCGCGGCGACCGGCTGCGCACGCTGGCGCAAGCCCTGACCACGCGTTGGGGCCGCTCGGTGGAAACCGTGACCGCCGACTTAACCCAAGCTGCCGATCTCGCCAAGGTGGAACAGGTGCTGAAAACCGACGCCAGCATCACGATGCTGGTCAATAACGCCGGTGTCGCCGCCACGACGCCACTGCTGCAATCCGACGTCGCTTACATGGAACAAATGATGATGCTGAATGTGAACGCCGCGACGCGTTTGGCGCTGGCCGCCGCACCGGCATTTGTTGCACGCCGCCACGGCACGATTATCAATATTGCTTCGATTGTGGCGCTGGCGCCGGAATTGTTGAACGGTGTTTACGCCGGCAGCAAAGCGTTTGTGCTGGCCTTTTCGCAATCGTTGCAAAACGAACTGGCCGGCAAAGGTGTGCACGTGCAAGCGGTGTTACCCGGTGCGACTGATACTGAATTGTGGCAAGCGCCTGGCACCAAACCGGAACACTTACCGCCAAGCAGCATTGTGATGACCGCTGAAGACATGGTCGATGCCGCGCTCGCCGGTTTGCAGCAAGGCGAAACGGTGACCATTCCATCACTGCCAAATGTTGCGGACTGGCAGGCATTCGAACAGGCCCGCACAGCACTGCGCCCGAACTTGTCCGCCAGCAAACCAGCAGCGCGTTACGGCGTGGGTCACTGAAACACCATTGATATCGAACAGCACGCAAGTAAACCGATTGGAGTTCTTTATGAATACGCAACTCAAACGCCGCATCACCTTTGCACTGATGATGGGCGTGGTGACCACTGGCATAATTTCGTTTGTGTTGATTGCGCTGAATCTCGGATTCAATACGCAGTTTGTTTTGACGTGGCTGCGCTCGTGGAGCGTTGCTTACGTGCTGGTGATTCCGGCAATTTTACTGATTGGGCCACGACTGCAAGCGCAGATTGATCGACGGATTCAGTAGAATGCCGTGTCAGGAATTCTGTTAATTCAAATCACCACTGGAGACATCACATGTCTGAACGGATCAGTCTGGACAAATTTTCACCGGCGATGTATCGCACCATGGCCGAGCTTGACCGACACGCGGGCGAAGCGGTGGAAAAAGCCGGTATCTCAGAAGCTTTTTCGCATTTGCTGCGCTTGCGTGCCTCGCAAATCAACCAATGTGCGTTCTGCGTGCGCTTGCACACACGCGACGCATTAACCAGCGGTGAATCCAGCGACCGCATCAGTGTGCTACCCGCTTGGAGAGAAACCGGTTACTTCTCGGAGAAAGAACAAGCGGCACTGGAACTGGTGGAAGCGATTACCCTGATTGCCGACGGCCAAGTTCCGGATAGCGTTTACCAACAGGCTGCAGCCACACTTTCCAGCGACCAAATTGCCGCCATCGAATGGCTGGCCATTGTGATCAACGCCTGGAATCGGATTGCGATTGCCAGCCGTTATCCGGTTATACCATAGACACGAATATCGACTGGTAGAGTGCGTCATGACGCACTTTTTTATAATCGGCAGAAGCATGGCGGGTCATGACCCGCCTTACCATTCAACAGCCGCTGGCCATCATCGCTGTTCTTCTTGCCGGTACCCAATCTATTGCTGGTATGGCATTTTCCTGTTCAATCGCGGTGCGCCGGAATTCACTTGGCGTGCATTTTTTCAGTTGCATGAAGCGGCGATTGAAGTTGGATAAATCGTTGAAACCGCATTGACTCGCTACGGTGGAAATCGGTTTGCGGCTGGTCAGCAACAACTCGCAAGCACGACCTATGCGCATGCTGGTGACCCATTCGGTAAAGGTTTTTTCGGTGCGCTGTTTGATGAAGCGGTGAAAATGATTGGTGCTCATGTGCGCGTGTTTGGCGAGTTGTTCGGCGCGCAGCTCTTCAGTGTAGTGCTCTTGAATATACGCGAGCAGCTTCTCCAGGCGCTCGTCAGAAAGTTCGTGGCTGGCACGGCGCAAGTGTTGGGCGCTGGCCAACACGCGGGCGCCTTGATCCGATTTGAGTAAGTGCAGAACGCGAATCAAACCGGCGAATTGGGCGACGGCATCGGCGTTTGCCATCAACACAAACTCTTCATGCACTTGGCGGGCAATGTGCGCGCTGAAATGCAAGCCTTGGCGCGCTTGTGAAAACAGCGATTGCAGGCACTGGAATTCGGCAATGGAGTCGAGCAAGGCTTCCAACCAACAACTCGGCAGTTGCGCGTTGTAGCTTAGCGGTGCGGAAGCAAACGCTGTCGCCTGCCCGCTCCAGCCGTGCGGCAAGTGCGGGCCGATCAGCACCAGATCGAAATCGCTGTAATGCTCGACGCTGTCACCGACATAGCGACGCCCTTCACTATGCCGCAGCAAACTGATTTCGTAGGCGGCGTGATAGTGCAGCGGTGTCGCCATTTGCTGATAGCTCTGGCACTGGAAATGCCAGGACGCACGTGGTCCGGTCAGCACCGGACGAAACAGGGCTCGCTGACACAAGCGTGTATTCATGTTGCGCCGCCTTGATGCCCACACAGGCAAATGGCAAGAGGCAAAATCAAGTTAAAGGATGTCATCGTCAATGCTCCAGTACCGGTGTCATGAATCACCGATGCTCGCCGCATATTTTCAGCCGCGAACGCCGTCACGCCGTGTGGTTAACGGCAGTGCTAATTCGGAAAAACAACGGTGTGCAAGCGTAAATGCACTTTCCCGTGCATATCTTCATTCGCATCGGACAACGTGACGACGAACACTGGACGCGAAATCATCCCTGTATGTTTTGTTCAAAAGCAGCGGAACGTTGGCGGTACCCCTCCAGCCTTCGTTACGACTTTTTTGTGAATCCTGTTCATGTACTGCCGATTACGTTTTTGTGAAAAATGGCAGCGCTGTCATTTTTTAGCGCAGCGCTTGGACAATTGCAAGCCTGTTACCGGCAAGTTGTGGCCGGTTCGACAGGATTGGTATGAACAAAGTGGTTTTCAGGCCGCACCAATGCTCAATTTGCTGCGAAGCAGCACGGCGCTGAAGTTTTTTAACAGGGATTGGGGTGACATGTTTTTTTAGGCGCTGACAAGCGCCCTGAGCGGAGAATCCCCGCGCTACTCCAGATTCAACTGCCGGCGAATCAGCGCCATCAGAATGCGTTGAATCGGGTTTTTGTTGCCGAACGGTCGCCAGGTTTTTTTCAATTTTTGTTGGTAGGCATCGAAATGCAAACCCCAAGGCGCGGCGACGACATCGCCACGATTGAGCAACACTTTCAACACTTGCACGCCCATCAAGCCGGCGCACAACTCGCACGCCATCGCTACTGACGGGCCGCGTTTTTCCGCGAAGTTAACCGCCTCAGGCACTTTCAAATAGGAGCGTTGCATCATCGCCGGGCTCAAACCGGCGATCAGGCGAATCAGTTTTTCGCTGTCGCTGCGGCCATGCCAATCGAAGTAGGTATCGAAATCCATTTTTCCCGGAATGAAAGCGAGAAAGGCGGTGCCCATGCCGAGCGGCGCTGCCGTTAACGCCGGAATTTTTTTCTCGTAACAGGCACGGAAGACTTTCTCGCGCGCTTTCAGCGCAAAGAAATCCAGACTATCGACATACAAATCGACACCGTCGAGGAAGGCATCGAGATTGTCATCGTTAACGCCTTGATCAAACACTTTCAGCGACAAATCCGGATTGATGTCGCGCGCCATTGCCGCCAGCGTTTCGGCTTTGTCTTTGCCGAGGGTGCTGAGCATCGCGCCGGCCTGGCGATTGAAGTTGTGTACTTCAAATTGATCGAAGTCGGCGATATGAAAAGCACCGATGCCCAGGCGAGTCAGCGTCAACAGGTGGCTGCCGCCAACGCCACCCAAACCGGCAATGGCCAGGCGTTTTTTCTGCAGTGTTTGTTGTTCTTCGTTGGTCACCCAACCGATATTGCGCGAGAACGCCGCCCGGTAATCAAACGCCGTCATACCGCCTCCATTTATGGTTTTTTGATCTCGTGTTGCCGGTACAAATCCTTGAACTCTTCCATCAGTTTTTTCGCATCGGGTGGCAGATGCTGATAAACCAAATCCTGGGTGATCATGAAGGGGCCGCGCTGGCCGTGATAGTCGATGACTTCGCCCACTTGTTTAAACACGATACCGCAGGCACGCAGCAGTCGGCACAAGCGCGGTTCCATCATCACGTAAACGCGTGACAAGCCAAGATAGATTGCCAGCGCCGTTGAACCCAGGAATAAACCGGTGGCAACCAATGGATACTGCCGTGGCGCATCGTCGTGCAAACCGCCACTGGTTACGCCTATCGGTGTTTGGCTTTCACCATTACGACGGCGGAAATGACTGTGCACCGCCAACCGTGAAATTTCGCCGAACTGATCATGGTTGAGTTCGCGAGGATGCCATTCGGAATGATCGAGTCGCTCGCCGCAGGCATACTCGAACGGCAAGCGGTAGTTTTCGCTGGGGTTCAGAATCAGGCGAAAGCAACCGGCTGATAAACCAGTGGGTTTGTGCACCAGCAGGCAATGCAGGGCATGTTTATCGACTTCGTCTTTTTCCAGGCCATCGGGAAAAGCCGACGCGTCTTCAAAGCCCAGCTCTTCGCAGTACACCTGATAACGCAGCCGGAAAATCCGATCACAGATTTCTTCGGTAGTGCCTGGGATCAAATCGAAATAGCGATGAAAATGCTGACCAAGGTGTTCCATGTTGATGGCGTTTCCTTGCACGATCGCGGTGCGGCTTCCATTTATCGCCCACAAGGTAGCATGTTTGTGCTCTGCCGCAATGGCTGTTTGCGATAAAGTTGACGGCGGCCATTTACTCAGCAGCCATCGGTAGCGGGTAACGCGATCATCAAATCGTCATCAGCAAAACATAGCGTATCTATTCGTGACCGTACAAAACCCGCGAAGATATTCGGCTTTTCGGCGATTGATGAACTGTTCTACAATCGGCGCTGGCGGAAGTTATACCCATTAGTGCTAAGTTTGGATGCTTTAGATGTCAGAACAACATAAATCTCGACGTCGCCACCATAGGGACTGGAAAAAGCGCTTTTACGTCACGGCCGGTGCGCTGCTGACGGTTAATGTCGTGTTGTTGTTCCTGTTGGCGCAATCGTATCTGCAACCCTTGCAGGCCTTTGAGACGACCAAGCAGGACGCGCAGCTGATGGCCGAGTTACTCGGTGGCCAGTACCAGGAAGACGAGCTGATGGAAGCGCTGATGGAGCGCTACCCGGACCGCAAGCTGCGCTGGCAAAATCATCAGTTATCGGTCGGCGGCGTCAGTTTCTATCGCGATGGGAAAGGCAAGATTGTTCGCGTGGAGCATTGGTCAAAACCAGGGAATTAGTTGGCGCTTGCCTGTTGGTTTTGTCGCGTCAACCGCCGCTTGATTTTCTTGACCCCCTCTCCCCGGCCCTCTCCCACGAGGGGAGAGGGAGTGGGCAGCATGTTTTTTTAGCACAGGGCCCGGTTGTTAAGGCCGTTGCAATGATGGCTCTCGTTGGAAGACATTCATTTTGAGTTGAAACATTACCGCCTCGCCCATTTTTTTTCGAAGATATCCACAACCCTGGCCGGTCATTTCATCGTCTGAATGGAATGTTTTCTGGAAGCCATTCTGCAAACGATTTGCCGAATCATTCAGGATGAACAGGCTTTACTCCTTCTCCCCTCGTGGGAGAGGAGGCTGCGAGCGAAGACTCGCTCGTCGGTGTTGCTCGCCAGCCAGATAACCGAACTTTCAGGTTTATCATTGCTCGCGCTTCACGCCGCGCTGCCTATCAGCAAGCGCCGCGTGACACGATTGCGGGACATCAGCGTTAGCAGCGCCGGCAGCAACAACAGATCGAAAACGGCCGCCGCCAACAAGCCCAATGCCGTCATCAAACCGAAGTAGCGAGTCGGCACGAAATCCGAACTGAGCAGCAACAGGAACTGTGTCGAGATGATCAGTGTATTGATGGTACAAGCTTTGCCGCTTTCGGCCATGCAGTGCAGAATCGCACTGGCATGTGCGCGACCGTGCGTCAGTTGCTCTCGATAATTTTCGACAAAGTGAATGGTGTCATCGACGGCAAC
This sequence comes from Permianibacter aggregans, assembly GCF_009756665.1. Taxonomy (GTDB): domain Bacteria; phylum Pseudomonadota; class Gammaproteobacteria; order Enterobacterales; family Permianibacteraceae; genus Permianibacter; species Permianibacter aggregans. The sequence goes on along the minus strand of NZ_CP037953.1, from coordinate 2,536,834 downwards.
ACCAAGCGCGACACCGGCAATCAATGCGGTTGCCATATCGAGCGGAATGCCGGTCGCCCCCATGATGGCGAACACAAAAAATATCGGAGCCATGTTTGGCAACATTGCCATGATCGAGATTGGAATCGAGCGCCACATCAAGACAAAGAAAATAAAGATCATGCCGAGCGAGGCGTACAGGCCATCGACCTGACCTTGCACCAGCAAACGTTCCTGATCGGTGAACAAGCGTGCTTCAGAAGCAAACTCCACACTCAAATTCGGGTTGGGGTGTTCCGCCAGCCATTGCTCGAAACGCTGCATGACGGCGCGGATGTCGCTGGTGCTGTGTGTCGTTAACGCCAAGGAAAGTCGGGCGACATTGAAATCACGATTGACCAGATCATAAATATCTTTGCCGTCGTAAATCAGCATGTACTGCGCGATCAATTGTCGATTGTCTGGAATGCTGCGCCGTTCGGTCTCCGTTTCCTGAAAGGCCCAGTGCATTTCTTTCAGGATATCGACCATCGACAAGTGGTAATTGACTTCCGGTTGGCTGGCGGCAAACGCCTGAAAGTCGGCGATGTATTGCAGCGCGGCTGGCTCTTTCAGATCATCGCGATTCGGCGCCGTGAAAATAACATCGAGCGGCATGACGCCGGACAGCTTTTCTTCGACCTTGTGGGTGACTTCGTTGATCGGATGGTCGTCTTCGAAGAAATGGTAGATGTTGGTTTCAGTTTTGACTTTCATCACCAGCGGCACACAGAGTGCGATGATCACGATGGTAGACAAGGTAATCGCCAGTGCATGACGGCAAGCAAATTTTGCCCCCCGTATTGTCATCACTTTCAAGGCGACGGTGTTTGGTGGCTCTTTCGGCCAGGGTTTGTGATCGAAGCGAGCCAACACCGGCGGCAATAGGTAATTTACCGTGACGAACAACACCAAAGTTGCCACGGCACCGGCAATGCCAAACCATTCGACCGGTTGTATCGTGCTGACGGCCAGTGATGATAAACCACCAGCGGTGGTCAGCGCGGCGAACAAACTTGGTTTGAACACATGCTCGGCAGCGGCGCGTACGCGTTGCTCAGGAGTCAGTGCCGTGCGCGACAGCCATTGCAAGCGGCCAAAAAAATGCACCATGAACGCCAGACTGATCGCCGACATGAATGGCGGCAGAATGGCCGCCACCAGGGTGAACGGCTGACCGGCAATGACCAACACCGCCAACGCCGCCTGCGCGGCGGTGCTCATCACCGCCGCGACGGCCAGCATCGCTACCCAACGCCGGAACAACCACCAGATCAAAATCAAACCGGTGATCACGGTGGCCGGCACAAAGCGCAGGTTATCGCGCAACATTGAGCGGAACTGTTCAACATCGACAGCGATTTGTCCGGCGGTGCCGGTCAACGCCTGTTCAAGCTGATGCTTTTCGACCAGTGATCGCATGTCCTGAACAAACTGCAAACGGGCTGGCGAATCCGGCATGCGCACCGGCCGGATGATCATCGCCAGCGCCTGGCCTTCACGGCCGACCACAAAACCCGGCGCAAACGGATCGGCCATGGTTTCCTGACGCCAGGCGGCCGCCGGTTGCTCCTTTTCGACGTCGATCAGTTCGCGCACTTGAAAGCCGTCGACGGTGCGCTCGATTCTCTCAAATTTGGTTAAGCGGTTGATGCGTTCAACGCGCTCATCGCGCAACATTTCCTGCGCCAATAGCTCAAAGCGGTGGAGAAATTGCGCGTCGAAAACTTCCGGCGGCTCGAACAGGAACACCAGCACCTGCCAGTCGGGAAAGCTTTGTCGCAATTCGTTTTGCAGTTGTACCGACGGCGCCGATTCCGGCAGATAAATTTCCGGCGAATTATTGATTTGCAGGCGCACCAGCAAGGCGCCAGGGATCAGAAATAACAGCGCCATCAAGGCCAGAGCCCACTTCCACGGCAGCAAGCGGATCAATAGCGTGTCCTCCAGCCGAGCACGAACATATCGTGTTCATTGTGATAGTCGCCGGGCGTGCCTTCGTCGCCTTCAAAAATATGCACGCCAATATAAAACTCGTCGGGCTCAACTCGAATATAAGCGAGCTCCGGATTCAAATAGTAATCGGTGCCTTCTTCGGACCAGGTGCTCAAAAACCGCGTGCGTAAGCGCCAGGCTTCGCGCGCGAACAACCATTCGAATTCGCCGGAGATATACGCCGTTTGTTCGCGGTCGAGTATCGGTTCATCAGGCTCCAGATGAGTAAAGCCCGCTTGCATGCTCAAGCGATTGTTGGCGTCACCAGGGAACATTTCCATGCCGAAACCGATTTGTGCTGATGGCGCATACACGACACGCAAATCCGGTGTCGTGACCGGCACATCGGAAAGATAGGCCACTTCCGCACGCCAAGTGGTATCGCCCCAAACGGTAGCGAAATCCAGTGACACGACATCGGTAAACGGATGAATCGCTTGGAAAGTTGGTGAGGCCGTAACGGTCGGTGCAATATTTGGCGGTGTGCCGGTCAGCAGCGCCAGCCGTACATCAGGATTCAGTTCAAAATACGGCAGCGAATGGCGCACATGCTGCACCGAGAAACCAAAATCCCAACCGCGACCCTGATGGGAAACACGCAAGCCGCCACCGCCATGATCGTCCTCAATATCCGTTTCAAATGTTGAGTTCTGCACCAGCGCAGCCAGCAGCGGATCGTTTGGCAAACCGATGATACGGCCAGTTACTGAATCAATCGGAAACCAGATGCTGTCCGGTTCCGGCAATTCAGCGGCGCGGAACAATGGCAAGCCGATCACATCCACTTTCCAGCGATCGAACCAGCCTTCGTAACGCAGCAGCGGCGTCGCGCGATAGCGACGCGTCAGATCATCAAGTGTATAGCGCGTCAGATCTTGTGTGGCGAGCACATTGCCCGGCGCCAGCTCATCGAGCACGCCCCAGTTGATGACTTGCGCACCAACGGTGTACTTGTGATCGCCAGCGCGATAGCGCAAAAAACTTTCGCCGTAATCCACTTCAGCTTCGCGCACAGCGCGTTCTGGCGCTTGCCTTACCGCGTCAACGCGCAAACCAATACGGCCGTCGAAGCCGCTTTCGGAAACAAACCGGTAGCCCATCGAAATCAGACCGTAATGACTGCTGTCGACCAGGCCACCAGTTTTGGCGTCGAGAAAGCCGAACTCGGCGCGGAAATCATCGACCTCAAAACCTTGGTTACGCAGTGACGGATCTTTGTCTTGCTGTACCAACAAGGTGTCGTAATCGGTTTGTTTGCCGAACGTCAGCACACTGTCATCGCCGAACGTGAAACTTTCGACTTCCGGTTGCTCAGGCGCTGGTTTTGGTGCATCCGGTGCTTCGACAATCGCTTCCGGCATGCCTTCGAGCCGGGTTTCCTGTACGAAATACTGATAGCTTTTCCAGCGTATAGGGCGGACGCGAATATTGCGATGGCCGAGCAAATCGAGCCGCTGACGAACGTCGGCGACTTGTTCTCGGGTCGGCACAATATCGACCTGAATGACATAGCCAAGCGATTCCGGTTTGGGAATGACCCAGGCCTGAAAGCCTTCACGTTGCAAACGCATGGCGGCCCATTCAGCGGCGATATAAAGCTGATAGTACGGCAATTGCACGGCGAAACCGTCACGCGTAACCGGTTCACGAAAGACGGTGATTTGCCGGCCTTCGGCGCGCAGGTTCTCGGCTGTCTGCATCGCGTCGTTGTAGCGATCAAAACGGCCGTGATCGATCAGCTCACTGGCCGTTGCCGAATTGACCAGCGCGAAGCTGGTCAGCAACAGTGAAAGCGTGAGTGCAAGGGTGCGCATTTAGGGGGTGTAGAAGCTGGCTTCTTGCAACGGATCTTCGAGCACGTTGACCGTGAACATCTGCTCCGGCAAGCCGATGTCGTAGCGCACCGTGTCGGCCAATATGCGCGTGCTGTGACCGCTTTTCAGATCGGTAACGGCCAGTTCCATGACCGTCCAATAGTTTTGAATTTTTTGCAGCTTGCGCACTTCCAGCCGCTTGATCGGTTTGTCGCCACCGGCATAGACCTCGGCACGCAAGGCCACCAAGGTTTGCGGATGCACCCAGCTGACGCGCTTGCTGTATTCCGATGAGGATTTGTCTTTCGGAATGCTTTGCAGCACCTTGCACATCTGGCCTTCGATGGCTTCTTCACCAATGATCAGATGTTCATCGACCTCGACTTTGCGGTCGCGCAAATCTTCGTAAATCAAATCGGAACCGACAAAGTTGCCGCCACGCCGTTCCGAGGGAATGCGCCGGGCTTTACGCACCGCTGGCAGGTAGACCCATTGATCAGTTTCGCCGCTGGCGTGATCGAGCGTCAGCAAACCGGTGTCGGCAATATCGGCCGGGTCGGTGAAGCGAATCAGCGTCCATTGTGCGTTCTCACTCGGCTCCAGCTGATAGGTGTGCATCTTGCGCACTCGTGGTGCCCGGCCCGGTTCCAGCAGCACCATGCTGCCCTGGGTGAAACTGTCTTTGCCGGTTGGACGGTCGCGCACCTGTTGTGCCAACGCGTTGCCAGCGGCATCGGCAGCAATTTGCGCGGAGAAACACAGGGCGAATAATGGAAAAAGAAGGCGATTCATGCTTCATCCTTGTCTGTGAGCGAAAAAAACAGGCGCTCAGATTGCCAACCTTGGCCTGAACCGGGCGTGAAACCCTTGTGTGGACTGCTCTGAATCGGACTATCGGCGCGTCGATTTGCGCATTTCGTCACGCTTGAGCAATTGCCAACAGGGCTCCAAACTGATTCGACACCGCCAACGGTGTTTTGGCGCGAGTATAGCAATTCTCGCTGCTACGGGTGTTCCGGTTCCGCTGCCGATGTGGCCGGCCAGCGGTACAAGGCGTCGTCGCACCATTCGCCTTTGTAAAAACCGGCCCTTTCGATAACCCTCTCGCGGATAAAACCGAGACGCTCCAGCAGGCGCTGTGAAGGCGTGTTGCGCAGATCGGTATAGGCCAGCAGCGAGCGAATGCCAAGCTGCTTGCCCAGTTGCTCACGCAGCCCGGTCAATGCTTCGGTCATGTAACCCTTGCCTTGCAAGGCGAATGGCAACGTAAAACCCAGCTCGACTTCATCGGCGGCCAGAAAATGCACGGCGCAATCGCCAAGCATCCGATCCGATGCACGCTCAGCGATGGCGATTTGATACCAGCTACCGAGCTGGCCGAATGGCAGCGCTTTCTGCTGCTGCCAGAAGTTCTGCACCTGGGCATCATCGAACGTGTCCCAGCTTTGGTAGCGGCACAGCGCCTTGTCGCAGCGATAGGCCGCGAACACCGGCAAATCGCTTTCGCGAAATGGCCGCAGCCGCAGGCGTTCGGTCAGCAGTTCGGGAAAATCCATTTCCGCCTTACAACGTATCGATACGGTCCGGACGGGCAATCAACACCCGGTCGGCTGGACGCAGCGCAAATAAACCATTGGTGACGACACCAGGCAGATTGTTGATTTTCTGCTCCAGCGCTTTCGCGTCGGTGATATCCAGATGCCAGACGTCGAGAATGACATTGCCGTTATCGGTGGTGACGCCTTCGCGATAGACCGGATCGCCGCCGAGCTTGACCAGTTCGCGCGCCACCAGTGAGCGCGCCATCGGAATCACTTCGACCGGCAACGGAAACTTGCCAAGCTGCGGCACCAGCTTGCTCTGATCGACAATGCAGACGAATTGCTGCGCCGCGGCGGCGCAAATTTTCTCGCGAGTCAGTGCCGCACCACCGCCTTTGATCAACTGGCGTTTGGCATCGGTTTCATCGGCGCCATCGACATAAAGCGGAATGGTGCCGGCCTGATTCAAGTCGATCACTTCATAGCCATGATCGCGCAGGCGCTGTTCGGTGGCTTTCGAGCTGCTGACGCAGGCTTTCAGCCGTATGCCTTTCTCGGCCAGCAAATCGATAAAACAATTGGTCGTGCTGCCGGTGCCGACCCCGAGGATGGTGTCTTCTTCGACATAGGCCAGCGCGGCCAGCGCGGCTTGGCGTTTCAAATCATTGGCATTCATGGCATGGGAATCATCGGAGACAAAGTGCCGCTATTGTAGCCGCAATCGTCGAACGAACCGAATCGTACGTACCTACCTCAAATTCAGAGCCGCTGGTGGTCCGCCGACCCGAGAAGCTGAATTGGCCTATACTCGTTTATCGCTCGGGGTTGGGCCGTACCCGCATTCCAGAATATTGGGAGGACAGGTATGGCCGGCAAACCCATTTCGGAAATCCGCAATATCGCGTTCATCGGCAACGCGGCCAGCGGCAAAACCACCCTCGTTGAGCAATTGTTGCTACGTACCGGCGCCATCAATAACGCTGGTACTGTCGAGCAGGGCAACACCGTCTGCGACTTCGACCCGATGGAGAAAGCCTCCGGCCATTCGCTGGAACCGGCGCTCTGTCACACCACCTACAACGATATCGAACTGCATATCGTTGATACCCCAGGATACCCGGAACTGCATGGCCGCAGCCTCAGTGTGCTGACGGCAGTGGAATCGGCGTTCATTGTGGTTGCCGCCAATGCCGGGCTCGATACCGCTACCGAGCGCCTGTATCAGGCAGCGCGCGATCGCGGCCTCGATTGCTTTCTGGTGATCAACAAAATCGACGGTCATGCCGAGCAATTGCCGGCCTTGCTGCACAGCATTGAGCAGCGGCTCGGCAAACACTGTTTGCCGATCAATCTGCCGGCGTATGGCGGCGAGCAAGTCATCGACTGCTATTTCGCGCCGAAAAAAGTCGCGACCGATGTGGGTGATGTCGATGCCGCGCATGAAGCGATCATCGACCAGATTGTCGAGCTCGACGAAGCGCTGATGTCGCGCTATCTGGAACAAGGCGAAACGCTGACACCGGAGCAATTGCACGATGCCTTTGAGCAAGCGCTGCGCGAAGGCCATTGTGTGCCAGTGTTGTTCACCAGCGCTCGCACCGGCGCCGGGCTCGACGAAATGTTAACGATTTTCGCGGAGTTGGCTCCGAACCCCATTGAGGCCAACCCGCCGTTATTCCTGAAAGGCGAAGGCGCTCAAGCCAAGCCGATAACGGTGCTCCCGGACAAAGACAAACATGCGCTTGCGCATGTTTTTCATGTCAGCATCGACCCGTACGTCGGCCGCATTGCCTGGTTGCGCGTACATCAGGGCGTGTTCAGCACTGGTCAGTCGCTGTTTATCGGCGATGCCCGCAAACCATTCAAACTGGCCCATTTGCTCGATGTGCAAGGCAAACAAACCACCGAGATTCCGCAGGCAATGCCTGGCGATATAGTCGCCATCAGCAAAGTCGATGACTTAAGTTACAACGCGGTCGTGCACGACTCGCACGAGGAAGATCATCATCACTTGCAACCGATGCCACTGCCGTCGGCACAGCACGGTTTGGCATTGACGCCGTTGAAGCATGGCGATGAAGCGCGGCTGTCCGATGCGCTGCATAAAATCACTGCGGAAGATCCCAGCCTGCGGCTCGAACACCGGCGTCAACAAAACGAAACCGTGCTGCACGGCATTGGCGAATTCCACTTGAAAATCGCGCTGGAAAAAATGCAGCAACGCTTCAATGCCGAATTTCACACTCACACGCCATCGGTGGCCTATCGGGAAACCATTACCGCCCATGCCGAAGGCCATGCCCGGCACAAAAAACAAACCGGTGGTGCCGGCCAGTTTGGTGAAGTGTATTTGCGCGTTGAACCCTTGCCACGCGGTAGTGGTTTTGAGTTTGTCGACAAGGTCGTTGGCGGCGCCATTCCATTCCAATTTCTACCGGCCGTAGAAAAAGGCGTGCGCGAAATTTGTGAAACCGGCGCCATTGCCGGTTATCCATTGCAGGATTTGCGGGTTATTGTTTATGACGGCAAACATCACTCAGTCGACTCGAAAGAAGTAGCGTTTATCGCTGCCGGCAAGAAGGCAATGCTGGATGCCATCGATAAAGCGAAACCGGTGATACTGGAACCGATAGCCAGCTTGAGCATTGACATCGAAGGCCAGAAACTCGGCGACATCACTAGCGAACTCAGCTCACATCGCGGCATGATCACCGGCACTGACAGCAATGGTGCCGAGCGCAGTAAAGTGTTTGCAAAACTACCGATGGGAGAATTGCCGACGTTTCAGCTCAGGCTGAAATCCCTGAGTGGTGGTGACGGTTCGCTGGAGCTTCAATTCAGCCACTACGACACCGTGCCGCCCCATCTTCAACAGGAACTGCAGAAACGCTATCAGCGTGGCGAGGAGGATTAATCGCATTTGATCTGAGTGGTACCCGTCGCGCTCCTTTCCCCCCTCAATCATCGAAGGAGCCGAACATGAAATGTCCATTATTCCTGAGTGCTATTTTGGCTGTGGCGTTGCCGCTAGCATCACTCAGCGTTGCCGCCGAGAAAGATAGTGACGCTAATCTCTCCGAAATATGGGTAATGAAAATCGAGCGTGGAAAAGCGCTCGCCTTTGAAACGGCGTTCAAGCTGCACTTGGATAATCGCAAAGAAAGTGGCGATCCGCGCGCATGGCAAACTTGGACGGCCGTCACCGGCGATGAACTACGTCATTACTATGTCCGTTATTGTTGCTTCGCATGGGACGAACTGGATCGCTACGAACAGTGGGTAACCGAATCAAAGATCATGGACGATTGGCGCGCCAATGTTGATCAATTGGTCAAGGGTTATGAGCATCATTTCGCCCGCGTGGATATGGCCAACAGCCACTGGCCCGAAGGCGAGCATGAATTTGCCATGGTCGGTATCTCGCACTATGTTCCGAAGATGGGCAGCCACCAGTCACTGGAACGAACCAAGAAGACGTTGAGCGATGCAGCGAAAGCAATGAAATGGCCTTACTACTGGGCTTGGGATTCAACCGTCAATGGCAAACCAGGACTATCCCTGGTGGTGCCGTACAAGAACTATGCGGGTATGGCTTCGTCTGAGCAATCGTTCAGTGAAATGCTGGCCAAGCATCTTGGCTCGGAAAAGAAGGCCACCACATTGCTCAACGATTGGATGAATAATTTCGAAGCCGTGCACTACGAGATCTATCGCTGGCGCAAAGATATGTCGATGCCGATGAAAGAGTGAAGGTTGTCGGCGAGGACTGAAACTGAAACGGCCCTGCTGGGCCGTTTCAGTTTCACCACCATTGGAGTCAGCAACCGCCAAGTCGATGATGCGAGCTGTCGCAGAAAGGCTGGTCTTTGCTGTGCTTGCAGCCACAGAAATACAGCACCTCGTTTTCTTCCGCCGTGTAGAGCAATGGCTCGAACGGGCCGCCTTTATGTGAGCCGTCGCAGAACGGTTGATTTTTGCTGTTGCCGCAGGCACACCAGTAATAGTTTTTACCTTTGACGACAGTTACCGGATAAGGCCCGCGTTTTGCTATGGTCGGATCTGGCATGAAAGCGTACTCCTTGATAGGTAATCAGTCTAAACGTTTGCCCCGCAAGCTCACGCATTTTACCTACGATTAGATGGTGACGGGGCAGTATTAGAGGAGGACGCCGCCATGTCGTATGTAGACGATCATAATTTGTTCAACGAATTTCCCGAACACACCGACCGTATTGAATATTTGTGGAAACAAGACGCTGATTTCGCCACCATTGCTGAAGAATATCACTCCCTCGATAAACGCATTCGCGGCCTGCAAATGTCTGGCATTCCCACTTCCGATTACTATTTTGAAGAGTTGAAAAAACGCCGCTGCCTTTTGAAAGATCAGCTTTATCACAAGATAGCGTTACCCTATTCCGCGCGTTGATTCATAAAGTCGATCCGCGCTCCACCGATCCACGGTCATGGACGTCGCCGACGGTAACTTTCCCGCATGCCGTCGGCGTCTTGGCGTTCACAATTGGGCACGTTGGTCAACACGCCATTGCAACCGCGCATAGGCGAGATACCAGACGCTCAATAGCGTGCCTATCCACCACTCGAAACGATTTTCCCATACATCGGAATCGATGCTCAGCTTTATCGCCAGATGCGCAAGCCCGAGTAGATAAATGAGCCAGGTCAGCGTTTTCAGCACCGTTAACGCCTGATCTCGAATGCCAGACTGCAACCACAGCCGCAAGCTCATCAGTTGCGCGACCAGCGTGCCGCCAAAGAACACGAAAATGCCGATGCGACGCATGAACGTATACAAACGACCATCGGTTCCCAGTGTCCAAACATAAACGATCAAAGCCAGCAGCGCGATATAAGCCAACCAGCGTACCCGTGTTTGCGCGGCCGCGGCGATATTCGGTACACGCCAATCGCGCCAGAAATAAAACAGCGCAATCGCCGCAATGCTCATCAACAGCCGGAAATAGCCAATCGATTCGTTTTGGCGCACCGCTCTGCTGATCGACACACAGCCATCAATGAATAGCTGACAATCCGGCAAACGTTGGTGCGCGACGCTGATGCTGGATGCCAGAATCACCGCGATAATCGGCAACGCACCGCTGACCAGCGCAATCAGGAATCGGCGCTGGGCTTCGGACATGTTTTGCTCCTCAGAAAATCAGTGGTGGCGCAAATCCGTTTCGATTTTGCGCAGGTATTGGCTGTCGAGCAGCCAGGCGAGCGGAAAAATCCACAAGGTCAGCGCGTACCATTCACCGGGAATATCGCGCAGGTAATCGGCAATCAAAAAGGCCGTCAGGATCAATACACCAACCATTGCGGTGACCAGGCGACGTTTACGCACCCGGATGCGGGTCGCCAGCAATTTTTCCCGGCCGCTCGGTTTGTTTGCCGGTTTATTTTTCTTCGACATGATGCGGTTTCCTGCGCTTATCCGTTGCAAACCCCGAATCATCATCTGTTGCCACGTTTCAGGGTGCCAATCGTTCTTTTAGCCACTGTTCTGCCGCACGTCGGTAACACACCCGATCATGCAAGCGGCTTGGCCGACCTTGCCAGAATTCGACCCGATCAGCGTTGACCGCGTATCCGCCCCAATGTGGCGGCCTTGGCACATGCAGCGCAAACTTAATACCGTATTCAGCAGCGCGTTTCAAGAGATCGGTTTTTTCGTCAATGACCTGACTCTGCGGACTGGCCCAGGCGCCAATGCGACTGGCCAAGGGCCGGCTGTTGAAGTACGCATCGGATTGCGGCTCCGGCAATTTTTCGACCCAGCCTTCAATGCGCACCTGCCGTTCCAGTTCCGGCCAGAAAAACGTCAATGCCGCGTGCGGATTGTGCTGCAATTGCTCGCCCTTGCGACTCAAATAGTTGGTGAAGAAAACAAATTGTTCGTGCTCAGCGCTTTTCAGCAGCACGATACGACCGCTGGGCCGGCCTTCGGTATCGACCGTCGCCAGATGCATCGCCGTCGGTTCATGCACCTGGGCCGCAATCGCTTCATCAAGCCAGACACGAAACTGGCTGAATGGCTCCGGTGCGCATTGCTCGGGGCTCAACGCCTGTTTGCTGTAGTCTTTGCGAATCGAGGCAATGTCAGTCATGTTCAGCAGAATCGTCTTTTTCATTTTCCAATATCATACGCGCCTCTTTGATGCGCTCCAATTGCGTCTCGCTGAATGATTTTTCTTTCAATGGCAGCGCATCGATGGTGCTGGCCAGCAGACGCGCCACCAGAGCTCGAGCCATCGGCTTGTCATCGGCCGGAATCACATGCCAGGGCGCGTGCTCGCTGTCGGTCGCGGTCAGCGTTTCATTCCAGGCCTGCATGAATTCGTCCCAGCGTTTACGGGTTTCCAGATCGAACGGATCGAACTTCCAGAACTTTTCCGGTTTGACGACACGGTCCAGCAGGCGTTGACGCTGTTCCTCTCTTGATACATGCAGGAAGCATTTGATGATGGCGATGCCGTTCCGCGTCAGGTGCTGTTCGAAATGATTGATGTCTTCAAAACGATGCTGCCAGAACCTGTCGTTGATCGCCTCCAGGGCAATGCGCTGTTTGTGCAAAAATTCGGGAAATATCTTTACCGTTACGGTTTCTTCATACCAGGAGCGATTGAACAAACCGATATGACCACGCTGCGGCAAGTGCGCGACATAGCGTGACAAAAATGGATATTCGAGCTCGATTGAGCTAGGCGCGCGAAAGCCTGTGATTTGGCAATAAAGCGGGTTCAAACCGGACAGCACATGCTTGATGATGCCATCCTTACCGGCCGCGTCCATGCCTTGCAGTATCAACAGTACCGCATGGGTATCGATAACGTTCAAGCGATGTTGCGACTCAATCAGTTCCTTCTGACTTTCTTCCAGCAGGTCTTTCGCTTCGCGCTTCAACTGATCGCGACTATCCTTGTCCTCGTACGGCAATCGAGTTGCACATTGGCGCAAATCTGGCGCTGATTGCCGGCGCCATAAATATCGCTCAGGTTTGAACAACATGAATTAGTCTGGAAGCCCAATCATCCAGATAGCATAGCATCGCGTTGATAATACCCGCTCTTATGACGTTTGAGTTTCCCCCGTCCGGAATAGCACGAGTGATCACGGCACTTTCATCACCACTTTCACGGAACTGTCGACGGCGCCGGCATCGATGTAACCAATCGTGCCCGGATTGGCGGCGACCATCGATTTTACCGCGCCATCATTGGCGGCTTCCTTTGGTGGTGTACCTTTGCCGGTGAACACCAATTGCGACCAATACGCTTTGTATTGGCTCGGGTTCTTTTTCGTCACTTGTTCATGAAACGCTTGGCGCGTTGCCGAACCTTCCTCTTGGTTAAGCGGTGTCGCTTGGTCACCATTGGGAAAACTTTTGCTCTTACCCAAATAGAGTCTGGCGACATCGTCCTCGGTTAATGCATCGATCGCGGACGAGGGATGCACAATCACGGCGATTTCTGCTTGCGCCAGTGAGCACCATGTTGCAGCCAGTAGGGAGTAAAGCAGCTTGTTCATGGTGTCCTCCTAGAATACAAAGTCAACGCCAGCGGAAAGCACCATGACATCACCATCGGCGCAACGGCAAATCGGATTTGGTGCGCTGGTGAAGGGATTCTCGCCGGTATCATCAAAGCGATCGAGCTGCATCTTGAACGCCAGATTGCTGTTGACGTCGTAGCGGAAACCAACACCTACCGTTGAGTGCGCCTCCCATGCTTCGTTGAGCTCGAAATCGCTGGCAGTAAAATGATAGGTCCACTTATCCATGTTGTAGGCGAAGGATGCCAGCCAAGACGTGTAGTACTCGTATTCGTTGTACTCGACGACAACCGATACCGGATTGAAGTCGAGCAAAAACGCGACATCGTAAAACTGGATATTGAAATCATCGGTGATCACCCGACCATTTGGCAGTGTACGAATCGGTGTGACGAATACCGGTACAACATCCGGATCGGCCTCTTCCTGAATATCCGTGGTCAAATAGCTCAAGCGGAAGTTCAACCAGCGATACCAAAGATTGAACACGGCGCCATACATATCGGTGTAATCGCGATCATGCTCGAACTGCCGTATGTAACTCATCAGCACATTCGGTTCGGTTTTTTCCCGCCCGCCATAAAGCTGGAACGAAGTGTCGACGGGGCCAAAGCTGTGTGAATAGGTGGCACTGAGGCCATTGTAGTTAACCGCGTCCACCGAATAGGCGTCGCCAGGTACGCGGATAAAATTGTAGGCAAAACCAACATCCATGTAGTCGCTATACAGGTACGCCGGTATACGCATGCGCCCGGCTTGAATACGCCATTCTGTTTTTGGCTGCCAGGTCAGATAAAACCATTCGATATCCGGCTCCCAGTTCAACGAGCCGCGTGAGGTCATTTGTATCGTTGTTGATAGCTCATCGGTGAACACCGCCGTCGCTTGCAAACCAAGCCGACTCTCCTCCGTGATATCAAATTTGCTGTCGTAAGTCGCCATCGAGGGATAGTGCGCGACATAGCCATCCCCCGAAAGCACTTCGGCACCAACAAGACTACCAAACCCGGAGAATTTCAGATCGGCGGCAAACGCCGGCAAGCTGGCCATTGCAGCCAGCAACAACGCATGCTTCATACTCCCTCCATTGATCATCGTGATGATTTTTGCGAACAGGAGAATCCTTCCAGCGTAGTCGATTGTCCCATTTCTGCAAGTGCAGCCATTGGCTTGCTCGGCGCACTCGCTCACGCGTTTCTCAGGCAACAAAAAAGGGACCGTACGGTCCCTTTTTCTCGGTTGATGAGGCGTTTAGTTGCGCTCAAACACCGTCGCGATGCCTTGACCCAGGCCGATGCACATCGTCGCCAAACCGAGTTTGGCGTTTTTGTTCTGCATCAGATGCAACAGCGTGCCGCTGATGCGAGCACCGGAGCAGCCGAGTGGATGGCCGAGAGCAATGGCGCCGCCGTTCAGGTTGACTTTGTCTTCGAGCACATCAAGCAGTTGCAGATCTTTCAACACTGGAATCGCTTGCGCCGCAAACGCTTCGTTCAGCTCAACCAGATCCAGATCCTTGACGGTGATACCTGCTCGCTTCAACGCTTTCTGCGTCGCAGGTACCGGGCCGTAACCCATGATCGCGGCATCACAACCGGCAACGGCCATGCTGCGGATTTTCGCCATTGGTGTCAGGCCAAGCGCTTTCGCGCGATCGGCACTCATGACCAGCATCGCGGAAGCGCCGTCAGAAATCGCCGATGAAGTCGCGGCGGTAACGGTACCGGTAACCGGATCGAAAGCCGGGCGCAGTTTGCGCATGTCGTCGATGTTGGCATCAGAGCGAATCACTTCATCGTAATCGAACAATTTCAGGGCGCCGTCCTCGTCGTGACCTTCCATCGCGACGATTTCATTTTTGAAACGGCCTTCAACGGTGGCCGCATGAGCGCGCTGATGTGAGCGCAAACCAAACTGATCTTGTTGCTCACGAGTGATGCCATGACTGCGACCCAGCAACTCGGCAGTGAAACCCATTGAACCCGAGGCTTTGGCGGCAACCAGCGCCAACTGCGGCGCAAAATCAACACCGTGCATCATCGGCACATGGCCCATGTGTTCGACACCGCCGATGATGAATACTTCACCATCACCAGTCATGATCGAACGGGCAGCATCATGCAGCGCTTGCATCGAAGAACCGCACAAACGGTTGACGGTGGCCGCACCAACGGTGCGCGGCAAACGGGTTAATAACGACGCATTACGGGCGACGTTAAAACCTTGCTCCAGGGTTTGCTGCACACAGCCCCAAATCACATCTTCGACTTCCGCGGGGTCAACTTTGGGGTTGCGCTCAAGCAGCGCATCAATCAAACGCGCGCTCATCACTTCGGCACGGGTGTGGCGGAACATACCGCCTTTGCTGCGCCCCATCGGTGAGCGGACGGCATCAATAATGACGACTTCTTTCATGTTAACTCTCCTTCCTCACCGGGCATTAAAGGCTGTAGTACTTCTGGCCTTTTTTGGCCATGTCGCGCATCGTTTCGGTCGGCTCATAGAGCTTGCCCAGATCTTTGAATTGCTCAGCGCGGGCGATGAATTTATCGAGACCAATGGTGTCGAGGTATTTCAGCGCGCCACCACGGAATGGCGGGAAGCCGATACCGTAAACGAGACCCATGTCGGCCTCGGAAGGTGTCGCGACAATTTTCTCCTCTAAACAGCGAACGGTTTCGATCAGCATCGGAATCATCATCCGGTCGATGATGTCTTGCTTATCGAATTCTTTGCTGCCAACACCGGTGCTCTTGATGATGTCGAACGCGACCGGATCGGCATCTTTTTTCGGTTTGCCTTTTTTGTCTTGCGAATAAGCATAGAAACCTTTGCCGTTTTTCTGGCCGAAACGTTTCTGTTCGTACAGCGCCTCAATGGCATCTTTGAATTCTTTCTTCATCCGGTCCGGGAAGCCTTCGGCCATGACGTTGGCGGCGTGCACAGCGGTATCCAAACCGACGACATCGAGCAAGTAGGCCGGGCCCATCGGCCAGCCGAATTTCTCCATGACTTTGTCAACAGCGGTGAAATCCGCTCCGTCACGCAGTAGCAGTGAGAAGCCATGGAAATACGGGAACAACACGCGGTTGACCAGGAAGCCTGGGCAATCATTGACGACGATTGGCGATTTGCCCATCGCACTAGCCCAAGCAACGACCGTTGCGATCGTTTCTTCCGAAGTTTTCTTGCCGCGAATCACTTCGACCAACGGCATTTTGTGCACCGGGTTGAAGAAGTGCATGCCGCAGAAATTCTCCGGACGCTTCAAGTTTTTCGCCAGCAGATCTATAGAGATGGTCGAGGTGTTCGAGGCCAGAATGGCCTTGTCACCGAGCACACTTTCCATTTCGCACAGCACACTGTCTTTGACTTTCGGGTTCTCGACAACGGCTTCGACGACGATATCGCAATCCTTTAGCGTGCTGTACTCCAAAGTTGGCGTGATGCTGGCTAGTGTTTTTGCCATTTGTTGATTGGTGATTTTGCCAATCTCGACGCCTTTCAACAGGATTTTGCTGGCCTCAGACATGCCCAAATCCAGTGCTTCCGGCTTGATATCTTTCATTGCCATTGGCGTGCCGCGCGAAGCGGCTTGGTAAGCAATACCACCGCCCATGATGCCGGCCCCGAGCACGCCTGCCCAATGAATCGGCTTCGCGGCTTTGGCGGCTTTCTTGGCGCCTTTTTTGATCAGCTGATCATTGAGGAAAATGGTGATAAGACTCGATGCTTGATCCGACAGCGCGACATTGGCAAAACCTTCGTGCTCAATCAGCAGCGCTTCGTCGCGAGCCAAACGCGCGGCTTTTTCGACGACATTGACGGCTTCCATCGGCGCCGGGTAATGCGGGCCGGCTTTGCCGGCAACGAAGGCTTTCGACGTAGAAAACGCCATCAGGCTTTCCATCTTGTTCAGTTTCAGTGCCGATTTTTTCTGCTCGCGGCGCTTCTGCCAATTCAGCTTGCCTTCAATCGCTTGCTTGACCATTTGAATGGCAGCGTCTTTCAGTTTGCCGGGTTCAGCAACGGCATCAACGGCACCAACTTTCAGCGCGTCTTCGGCTTTGTATTGGTTGCCGGTGGCAATCCATTCCAAGGCATTGTCAGAGCCAATTAGACGTGGCAAACGCGTCGTACCGCCAAAGCCTGGGATCAAGCCCAGTTTTACTTCCGGCAAGCCAACTTGGGCCGACGTTGAGGCAATGCGGTAATCGCAGGACAGCGCCATTTCCATGCCGCCGCCAAGGGCGATGCCGTTGATGGCGCAAACCGTTGGCACCGGCAGATCTTCAAAGCCATTGAAGATGGCGTTGGCTTGCTTGGTCCATTCGATCAATTTGTCGCGACCGGCGGCAAACAAACTCAGGAATTCGGTGATGTCAGCGCCGACGATAAACACGTCCTTGCCGCTGGTGACGACCACGCCTTTGACATCCTTGTTCTTGGCCAGCGTTGCCGTGGCTTCGTTGAACTCGGCGAGCGTGTCGCGGTTGAATTTGTTGACCGATTCGTTCTGCAGATTGAACTGGAATTCGACGATACCGCCTTCCAGCATGGTGCAGGTTATGGACTTGCCTTCGAACAGCATGTTCAGTCTCCCTGACGGGGTGGTGGATGGAGAGGCGCCAGCGTGATGCGGCACCTGATGCAATGCGGAAAAACCGATAGTAGGCTCTGGCCCGACCAGATGACAAGCCTTCCCGGTCAAATCCGAAGAAATAAACGCTCAGTATAAGCCCGAATGGCGACCGTTGCCGGCCGGTTTGGACGTACAGGCTGCCGTCACGGGGTTCAAGGCCAAGCCGAGCACCAGCGAAAACCGGTATTCTTACGGGCTGACCATTATGGTGGTGCCAGCGCCACCCGATTCAACCTAGATCGAAGGATGTTCCATGACCACTGCCGCTCACTACGCCAGCCATTTGCAGACCGTGCTCGACCGCTACCAGAAAGCCATGGCCAGCAGCGGTTTTGATCAGGTTGTCGTCCATTCCGGGATTCCGAAAGTCGCGTTCCAGGACGATTACCATTACCCATTCAAACCGAATCCAAATTTCGTGCAGTTGTTGCCGCTGACGATGCCCCCGCATTGCCTGGTCGTGATCAAACCGGAACAAAAACCGGTGCTGATCTTTTTGCAACCGCGCGACTACTGGCATGTGGTACCGGAAGATCCGAGCGGTTACTGGGTCGAACATTTTGATATTCGCGTCATTCGCACGCCATCGGAAGCGAAAGCCTTGCTGAATCTGCAACCGAAAACTGCGTTCATCGGAGAAGATACCGACGCATTCACCGGCTGGGGTTTCCATGCGTTCAATCCGGTGCCGTTGCTGGCGCCGCTGCACTGGCAACGCGGCTATAAAACCCCCTACGAAATTGACAGCATTGCTGAAGCCAATCGCGTCGCCGCCCGCGCCCACAACGCCGCCCGCGATGCTTTTCTGGCCGGTAAAAGTGAACTCGATATTCACCATGCTTATGTCGCGGCGACCGGTTTGCAGGAAAGCCAGTTACCGTACGGCAATATCATTGCGCTGAACGAACATGGTGCGGTATTGCATTACACCGAGTTGCAAAACAACGCGCCAAAAGATTCACGTTCGTTCTTGATTGACGCCGGTGCCATCAGCAACGGTTATGCCTCCGATATCACCCGCACCTATAGCCGTGAGAAAAATGCTTTTGCCGAACTGATTCAGGCCGTTGATGACATGCAACTGAAACGCATCGCGGCGATTAAGCCCGGTCAGCAATATCTCGATGTGCATCTGGCGTTTCATCACGATATCGCCGAAATTCTGAAACGCTTCGAGCTCGTCAACATGAGCGCCGAAGCGATGGTCGAGAGTGGCGTTACCGCGACGTTCTTCCCGCATGGTATCGGCCACTTGCTTGGCATTCAGGTGCACGATATCGGTGGCCGCTTCCTGAATGACAAAGGCGAGAACAATCCACCGCCGAGCGCGCACCCGTATCTGCGAATGACCCGCAAAGTCGAGCAGGACATGGTGTTCACGATTGAGCCCGGCATCTATTTCATCAATATGCTGCTGGAAGAGCTGCAGCAGAAACCGGAAGCCAAGCAGATCAACTGGCAAAATGTCGAGCAGTTCAAACCTTTCGGTGGTGTCCGCATTGAGGACAATGTGCTGGTGACCAAAGATGGCCATCGCAACTTGAGCCGCGAAGCATTTGACGCACTCTGATTTACTACGCCGACAAACTCACCGGAATTCTTCGTCTACCGAAGCGTTCCGGTAGGCCATCGAATACGCCGCTTATGGTGGTTCCGCAGTGACGGCAATGCCCGGTCACATCAAGCACGTATTCGCCCAGCTCATACCAATCGCGTTCGATGACGCCTCGGTGACAGTTCGGACAATAGGTACTGCTGCCTAATCGATCATGAACATTGCCGGTGTACACGTAGTGCAAACCATATTTCAGCGCGATATCACGGGCTCGTGTCAGCGTTGAAGCCGGCGTGCGCGGAATATCCATCATCTTGAAGTCAGGATGAAACGCGGTGAAATGCAGGGGCACATCGACGCCAATGTGTTCAGCAATCCAGGTGCACATCTCATGGATTTCTTCGTCACTATCGTTGTGATCGGGAATCAGCAAGGTGGTGATTTCAAACCAGACCGTGGTTTCTTTTCTTAAATACACCAAAGTTTCCTTGACGGCCTCCAGTGAAGCACCGCAGAGCTTTTTATAGAACGATTCCGTGAAGGCTTTCAGATCGACATTGGCAGCATCCATATAGCGATAGAACTCCGGCCTGGCTTGTTCAGTGATATAGCCAGCTGTTACCGCCACCGCTTTCAAACCTTGCTCGTGCGCCGCTTGTGCGCAATCGACCGCGTATTCGAGAAAGATGACCGGATCGTTATAGGTAAAGGCAATACTGCGACAACCAAGCTGTTTGGCGTGCGTGGCAATTTGCTCCGGCCCGGCATAGCTCGCCAGCTTATCCATTTCACGCGCTTTCGAGATATCCCAGTTTTGGCAGAACTTGCAGGCGAGATTACAACCGGCAGTACCAAAACTCAGCACACTCGATCCCGGCAAAAAATGATTCAGCGGCTTTTTCTCAATCGGGTCAATACAGAAACCGCTGGAACGGCCATAACTGTAAAGCCACATCTGGCCCGCTTCGGCGCCACGAACAAAACACAGGCCGCGCTGACCTTCATGAATTTTGCACGAGCGAGGACAAAGCGTGCAGTGCAAGCGCCCGTCATCCATGGTGTACCAGTAACGTCCGGGTATCGTGTAAGCGTCATTCATCACGTTTGTCATGGCTGGTTCATGCTTCACATGTTGTTATTGCACGAACCTTGTTGTGACCATCAAAGTCTAAACCTTGTCTGGTTGTTGGACTCGGTCTATGGATAATAGTGCAATCAGTGTAACGCCATGGAGAATTGACTATGAACGTAAGACCGGCCGCCGTGGCCGGAATGTTTTACCCGGCTTCAACCACTGCACTGAAACACCTGGTCACGGATTTACTCAATGAACCGTTGCCGATTGAAGTACCGGCAGTCAAGGCACTGATAGCCCCGCATGCCGGCTATCGCTATTCCGGCTCGGTAGCGGCGAGCGCTTACCGTTTGCTTGCGGGCAAAACATTTCAACGAGTATTGCTGCTTGGACCGGCACACCGCGTTGCACTACGTGGTTTAGCCGCCAGCAATTTCGATGCGTTTGAAACGCCGCTTGGTATCGTGCCGATTGATCGAACATTACGAGATCGTTCTAAAAAAATTCCGCTGATAAAAATTCGTGATGACGCACATGAGGATGAGCATTCGCTGGAAGTGCAACTGCCGTTCCTGCAAACGATTCTGCCGGATGTCACCATCTTCCCCTTGGTCGTCGGCCAATGCAGTGCCGAGGAGCTTGCCGGGGCGATTGAACAACTTAGCGATGAACAGACTTTGCTTTTGCTCAGCAGCGACCTGTCTCATTACCTGCCTTATGACGAAGCGGTAGAAGTCGATGAACACACGATTGAGAAAATCGAAGCCGCAGAACAACAGATGCGTGGCAACGAAGCCTGTGGCGCCTATCCGTTGAACGGCTTCTTGCGTTTCGCCCATCAACATCATTGGCAGATTCATTGTGTCGACTACCGCAATTCCGGCGACACGGCCGGCAAGCGCGATCATGTCGTCGGTTATGCCAGCTTTGTCGTCCACTGAGTTGATGGCAGCACCGGATTCGGCAGAGCAGCAGCAGGCCTTGGAGCTGGCACGACGGAGTGTTGGCCAGTATTTTCTTGGTGAGCAGCAGCCGCCAGATTGGTCGTCACTGCCGAGCTGGTTGCATGAATGGCTATCGGTGTTTGTGACGCTGCATATTGATGAATCCTTGCGCGGCTGCGTTGGCAGCCTGCAGCCACGCCGTAGCCTGGCTGAGGACATCTGGTTCAATGCCAGGGCAGCAGCGTTTGAAGATCCGCGCTTTAAACCATTGAGCGCTGAGGAATGGCCACAAACGATGCTGAGCTTATCGGTGTTGCTGCCATCGGAAGCCCTGATTACTGAAAACGAAACGGAATTACTGCAGCAACTGCGACCGGAGGTCCACGGCGTGACCGTGGTGCAGGAGCATCGGCGCGCGACATTTCTGCCGGAAGTCTGGTCGCATTTTTCCGAACCACAGGATTTTCTGATCGCATTGCGGCAGAAAGCCGGATTACCGCCACAGTTTTCGGCAAAAGCACAGTACTACCGGTACGCGACGATCAAGATCCCGTCAACGCGGCTTTTCAGTCAATAGTTAGGCCGTCGGTAAACGTTCAAAGCGATTTGCGACCAGCGCGTACGGTCAGCCGCCAGTAAACCTCAACGGTTTGCTCCGGCGTAATCTGTTGCAACAAGGCCTGATAAAGTTCCTCGGTCGGATCCTTGCCGGTGGTTTCCATGCAGCGGGCGCTGGCCGACCAACTGCGCACATAACCGCATAATCCATCGATGGTCATCGTTTGCGACATCTCGATTTGCGGATCGGGTAGCGTCGGGAATGGAAACGACAAATCGCGGTAACCGCGGTCGACATGCTCACGCCCCGGCGGCCACCATGGTGCGGCAACGCGCTGATAATAGTCCTGCATGATCGTGTTCAAGCTTTCATCACGCAGACGAATCGGTGAATAGGTCCAGACCGCCAACACGCCCTCCGGTTTCAATACTCGATTGACCTCCGGGTAAAAGCGATCGAGATTGAACCAGTGCAGTGCTTGCGCCACGGTGATCAAATCAATTGATTGATCGGCGAGTTCCGGACATTGTTCATCAGCATGCAGATAACGAATATTGTCGCGCGTCTCGGCTTTCGCCAATTGTTGCTCGCTGATGTCGGTGGCGATCACGTCGGCGAAATGATCGGCTAGCATCAGTGTCGCCTGACCGGAACCGCAGCCAACATCCCAAACCCGCTTCGCGGTTGGCACCTGTCGCCGTAACCATTGATACAAGCTCAGTGGGTATTGCGGACGAAACTCAGCATAGCTTTGCGCTACCGCAGAAAAATGATCGCCATTCATCGTCTCACCAGTCGTTTCTTTTGCTGATACTGATCCCAGTAATGGCACGCGGCCCAAAGCAGAATCAGTATCGAAATCCATGCCAGATACAAGCGTAGCAAACTGGCTTCATAGCCCGGCGGAAAGTAGGGCTGGGCGCCGAATAACGAAGGCATCTCGCCCCAGGTGAAATGGGCATAAGCCATCGCCAGCAAATGAATGATCGGGATATGAATCAAATAGAAAAACAACGGATGACGACCAAACAACAGCAGCACACTGTCACCAACCGGCGGCACTTTCTCGAACCAGCGCAGCAACAATAATCCGGGACCAATGGTGATAAGCAAATATAGTAGCGACGGTGGATACTTGGCCAGATTCAAAAACGACAGCAGCGTGTAAACTGGACCTCGCTCCTGCTCGCTCCATGGCACCGGATCACCGTACAGATTCACGGCACGCAAGATCAGAAAAATGACGATGCAAGCAACGCCGGTCCAGACCAGTTTTTTCTGCCGCTCATTGCTCGCTTGTATCATCCAGTTGCCGAGGAGATAACCGACGGCCATTACGCCCATCCACGGGATCAGCGGATACGCGACAAATGCGCCCCAGCCACTGCTATGCCAAGGGAAGTAGGCGCTGAAGTGCAGCGATGCATAGGCAAAGCCCATATCGCCTTGATTCAGCTGATCGAGCAGGTTGTGCAAGACAATTTGTCCGAACGCGAAAATGGCAATCGCCCAGTTCGGCAGATGAATGAGCGCGGCCAGCACGATCATGCTGACACCAATGGCCCAGATCACCTGCAAGAATACAATCGGCGTCGTGCTGAGCTGCCAGGAAAACGAAATGATCGTCACTTCCAGAATCACCAGCATCAAACCGCGCGTCGCCAGGTAATGGCTCATGGCAATTTTGCCGACCTTCTGTTCACGCAGAAATGCCGACGTACCAGCGAGTAGAATGAACAGCGGCGCGCAGAGATGCGTTATCCAGCGGGTGAAGAACCACTCTGGTGTCGTCTGGCTGACATCTTCAGGCCAGAAAGGCGTTGGCGAAAAGAAATCGCGAACATGATCGAGCGCCATCAGAATGATGACCAGACCTCGCAAGCGATCGATGCTGTATAGACGTTGGCTGGCGACCATGCGTTTTCCCTATATGCGAAAGATTGTATTTCTGGTCTGGCTAGTTCCCATCCCAACCGGTGCGATCCCAAATTTTTTGCACTCGCTCCCAGACTAGGTCTGACATGGAATTTTTCCAAACACCACCCAGCAGATTCCGCAGTTGAGCGTTGTTCTCCACCAGGCGCTCTAAATTTTCGATTGCGTCAATGCCACAATGACAGAGGTAATCTTCAAGCGGTCCTGCTGCCAAGACTGGCAAAATTTCGTCTGGCGGGTCTGTATCTAAAACCCTCAATACTATGCTGATAAGTTTTTGCGGATCATCAAAGGCAATAAGGGTTACCGCATCGGAGGCCCAAGAGTCTTGCGTATCGAATCGCTCAGCTACAGAGGCCGCATATAGCGACCTTACATAGGCAGCAACGAAGTCCGGCGAGTCTATGTTGTTTGTCATATGTGAATGCAGGTATCTCTCGTTAAGCACGGAGTTCACTTATCTTTGTCTTTTTTCTCGCCTTGCGTCGCCATCTGCTGCCAGAACGCCTGCTGCATGCTCATCATATTTTGCAGATGTTCAGGCATCATGTTTTTCATTACGGAGGCCGGGTCAAAACCTGGTGCACCGGACGCCATTTGTTCCTGCATTTTTCTCAGTAACTCTTCATGCAGTTGTGCCACCGGTGGCCAACCAAAAAAGGCGCGAACTTCATCGGGACTGCCATCGATGCTGATATTCACTTTCATCACTGACTCCTTTTGTGAGAGGTTTTCTTGGATCATGCGGATACAACAAGGGGATGCCTTGGCATCCCCTTTTGTTTTTACTCTTCCAGATAAGTGTAGCCGGACAATCCGGCCCGTAGCACATCCAGACATTGTTTCTTGCTGGCCACGCTCATCTCGGAGCTCATGATCTGTTCTTGATAAGAACGCAGCAAAGTCTCCGGTTCAAAATGCACGTAGCGTAAGACATCGGCTATCGTGTCGCCTTCTTCGCACTGGGTCAGCACGTAGCCGCCGTCCGGCTGACTGACGACCATGACCGAATCGGTATCGCCAAACAGGTTATGCATGTCGCCGAGAATTTCCTGGTAAGCGCCAACCATGAAAATCCCAATCAGGTTGCGCTCGTCTTCGCGATAAACCGGCATTGGCATCGTTGCTTCAACATCGGTTTCATCAACATAGTGTTCGATTCGGCCATCGGAATCGCAGGTGACGTCTTGCAACACGGCGCGTGCATCGGTTTTTTCGTTCAGACGATTGAGTGGCATGACCGGGAACACCTGATCGATACCCCAGGCATCCGGCAGCGACTGGAACAGCGAGAAATTGCAGAATAGTTTATCGGCGAGTTTCTCGTTCAAGTCGTTCAGAATTTCCTGGTGCGCGCGCGAAGAGGTATCAAGCAGCGGTCGCACCGCATGGCAGGTCGCGTAATAAAGCTGCTCGGCGCGCGCCCATTCGGTCAGGCTCAACATGCCGTGCACATACAGCGATTGCGCTTCGCTGAGCAAATACGAGTTGTCGTGGTAGGCTTCCAGCACACTGCGCGCGGTCAGATTGTTGTAGGTCGTCCACAGTTCCTGCAGCACTTTGTGCTCATCTTCGCCTACCGGCTCGACTTCGCCTTTCGGCAAACTGCTTTCGATATCGATGACGTTAACGACCAGAATCGCGTGGTGCGCGGTCAGCGCCCGGCCCGATTCGGTGATGATATGCGGGTGCTCGATGTTCTCGGCAGCACAGACTTCATTGAGCGCATGGACAACGTTGTTGGCGTATTCCTGCACCGTGTAGTTCATCGAAGAATACGAACGCGTTTGCGTGCCTTCGTAATCGACCCCCAAACCACCACCGACATCAACGACACGGATATTGGCGCCGAGCTTGTGCAGCTCAACAAAGTAGCGCGCGCATTCTTTCATGCCGCGCTGAATATCGCGGATGTTGGCGATTTGCGAACCTAAATGAAAGTGCAGCATCTGCAGGCAGTCAATACGTCCGGCCTCTTTCAAGCGGTGAACAATGTCGAGCACCTGCGCGCCCGACAAGCCGAATTTCGATTTTTCACCGCCGGTGTTCTGCCATTTGCCTTTGCCCATCGACATCAGGCGCACACGCACCCCGATGCGCGGTGTAACACCGAGCTTGTCGGCTTCTTCCAGAATCAGATTCAGTTCATTGAGTTTTTCAACAACGATGTAAACATGGCGACCGAGTTTTTCACCGATCAACGCCAGGCGCACGTATTCGCGATCTTTGTAACCGTTGCAAACCACTTTCGAGCCTTTCGGCATCGGCATGCCGAGCACTGCCATCAGTTCCGGTTTGGAACCCGCCTCCAAACCAAAACGCTCACAGCCACCATGCTTGACCAACTCCTCAACCACGGCGCGTTGCTGATTGACCTTGATCGGATACACGGCCGTGTAGCTGTTTTGGTAGTCGTTGTCTTTGATCGCCTTTTGAAATGCACCGCACAGGGTATCGACCCGGTCGTGCAGGATATGGGCAAAACGAATCAGCACCGGCAGCGACAACCCGCGCGCTTCGATTTCCTTGACCAGATTCGGCAGCGAAATGGCGCTGTTCCGATCGTCCCGGCGCGTCAGTGCCACCGCTTCACCATTGCTGGCGATATCGAAATAGCCGGCACTCCATTGACGGGTGTTATAGATGGCGCGGGCTTGCTGGACGAGCTTATCGGTCATTGAACGACTCCGGGACCAAGGTCGGAAAAGGGGTGAGCAGGTGAAGCGGCGGAAAGGCGCGCATTGTACGCAAATTGACCATCATGAAAACCTTTTTTTCTGTCCGGACTCAATGTCGTCGAAACCAGTGCCGGCGCGGCCCGCCATCATGAATTGGCTCAGGAGCAATAACGGCGGATCTGCTGCTGCATTTGCTGCTCGATGTCGCGCATTTCCTGTTCGCTCAAGCCACGCACTTCATTGTTCTCGTCACGGGTTACCCGAATATTAGCCCGGTTGTAGTCATTCCATTCTTTCTGCGCCTTTTCACAGGCCGCTTGCCGTTCGGCTTTTTGCTTTTGCTGCTCGGCTCTGCCTGCTTCCCGGGCCTGTCGATCGCCTTGCATCGCGGTCACGGCGCGCTGCACCCGCTCGGCGCTATCCTCGCCTTCGTCATTGCCGGACAGACGGGGCGCTTCTTTGACGGTCACTTTATTGCTGTTGACCGCATCGGGTGGCGGTTTGTCGGAAAAATGCACGCGACCGTCTTTGTCTACCCAGCGGTACATCTCGGCAGCGCTGATCGGCACAGCGAGTAAGCACAGCAGAATCAGCCCTTTCATCGTTTCCCCGTATACTAGGCGCCTGTTACCAAAACACACCGTAATCAGCCAAGATGATTGATGCCCAAACCATAGCAGACCTGGCCCGCCGGCTGGGTGAAAGTTTGCCGCCGTCGATGCGCGCCATGCAATCGGAGCTTGAGACGACGTTCCGCACACTGCTTACCGCTCAGCTTGGCAAACTGGATTTGGTCACTCGCGAAGAGTTTGATGCGCAAGTGAAAGTGCTGGCCCGCACCCGCGAAAAAATCGACGCGCTGGAAAAACAACTGGCGGAAATGAAAGCGGCGGAACAATAACGCCAAGCTGCCACAGCAGCTTGAGACATTGACCATAGTGCCAACAGCGAGCGCTCGATTACAGTAGCTTCATAAGGACATGCGGATGGACGGGACTCAGGGACGAGTCATGCAACTAGCGTTGGTTTATAGCCGGGCCGGCTTTGGCGTGCAGGCGCCTTTGGTCACTGTCGAAGTACATCTGTCGCCGGGTCTGCCGGCGTTCAATATCGTTGGCTTACCGGAAGCCGCCGTCAAAGAAAGCAAAGACCGGGTTCGCAGCGCGCTGATCAACGCCCGCTTTGAATTCCCGGCGCAGCGCATCACCGTCAACCTCGCCCCGGCCGATCTACCCAAAGACGGCGCCCGCTTCGATTTGCCGATCGCGCTTGGCATTCTCGCTGCTTCTGGCCAGCTTCCTGCGAAGGAACTGGAGCAGCGCGAGTTTATTGGCGAACTCGCCTTGTCCGGTGAACTGCGCCGAGTGCCAGGCAGTTTGCCGGTAGCGCTCGCCTGTCGTGCCGCCGAGCGCGAGCTGATTGTGCCGCAGTTGAACGCCGAGGAAGCGAGCCTGGCCGGCGGCAAGCTTTACGGCGCGTCGCATTTGCTGGAGGTCTGCGCGCATTTGAGCGGCCAGCAGCGATTGCCAGAGTTTGTCGAAGCGACCTCGGAAAAAAGAAATGGCCGGCACTACCCGGATCTGGCCGATGTCCACGGCCAAGCCACGGCGAAGCGAGCGCTCACCATCGCTGCAGCCGGCGGCCATAATCTGCTGTTTATCGGCCCGCCGGGCACCGGCAAAACCATGCTGGCGAGCCGGCTACCGGGCATCCTGCCGGAAATGAGCGATAACGAGGCGGTGGAAAGCGCCGCCGTCTGCTCCATCAGCCATAACGGCATCGAGCGCGAACAATGGAAGCAACGCCCCTTCCGTTCGCCGCATCACACCGCCTCGGCGGTGGCCCTGGTTGGCGGTAGTGTTAAATCCAATTTTATTTGGAATAGGTGAACGCTAAGTGCTAAGTTCCAACACTAAATGGAATTATGGTACTCATGGATGCAGCTAAACGAACTCCGAATTCCCGGCTTACAGGACGACGAATGGACTGTTTACTGGCTCGGTAATCGAGTGCCCGGTAGTTCCCTTGGAGACCCTTCTTTTTATGTTCAGATTGAGCGTATTCGTGGATCCTCGAGCGAAAGAAATAGACTAGCCGTTGCGATTCCGTGTGGCCTCCTCCCCACAATAGGTGTTGGAACGACATGTAAGGAAGGCTCGTTTCAGCCAAACAATTGGTTTCGTCGTGGAGTACGAACGTACACATTTCAAGCGAAAATCCCGAAGCTGTCTCAGGTCGAACGGGCCGGTAATTGGGTACCTCGAGAGTATTACAGTGTTGGAAACGGAATTTTCTCCCCGTGTGTAAAAATCGACTTGGAGCGCGGAGTTCTTTATGTCCCCGTTATTGAAATCGCGAGATTTTACTGGGGCACATCCACCCGGCTGATGCAATTAATCGTTTCTGGCAGGGCTGACGCGCTAACAGACTTTATCGTTCCGCAGAAACAGGATAGTAGAGGCTTAGTCCAGAGAGTTGGAGCGGGGGGTATCCACTTCGTACTTCGACGAGGTCTAAGTTTGTACGATGCATGGCCAATATCCAGGTTAATCGTAAGTGACCATGCACGCGCCAGTGCCAAATCCATATACGCGCTCTTATCAGGTAAGGCCCAAGAACAACGCATAGCCGACTCCTTCAAATATTCGCCAACACCAATATTTCCATTCTCCGGAGATACCGACTTGACGTGCAAAGCGCTACCGCTTACGGGTATTGATGATACCGTCCCAGCATACTTGGCTGTGCGTCTTCTTACATGTTCACACCCTTTCCCTGTCGAAGACCTATTCGTGAGTAAAGAGGAAGACTCGTCGACAACTGTATCTGACGACTCGATTTCGGTGCCATGTGGAAATGGTATTGCCGATAGAGACCCCACAGGAAAACCAAGTTTAAGCCCCCGCCCTCCTGCCAGCATGCGGGCACGAAGTGTTTTGAGAATTGAAAGCAATCGCTTCAATTGGTTAAACGGAAGGTCGATAAATCGAGTTCCACCGATAAAGACCGAAGAAGGTATTAAGCAAATATTCTTGGACATTGACCCAGGCTCAGAGCTTTCAACGGGTCCGTTTACATCGACACTTAATGAAACCAGCAAACTTGAGGTTCAGAGTCTCGACCCGCAATGGCACACAACAAATCAGCAACCAGCGCAACGACTAATTGAGCCAAAAGAGCATCAGGCGCAGTTCAACATGATTGTTCATGCACTTTGTTTCCTGGAGAGCATAAAGGACAGGTTAAAAAACAAAGGAAGCGAATCATTTCTTCACAGTTGGAGTGTGATTTCGCTTGGCCAACAAACACGCACACGTCGACTCGATCTAGACAGCTTAGTACCAACAACGAATGTTTGGGATTGTGATCGATGGTGCTGCGTGCGAGAAACTCCTCTGAGACCCAGGATGTATCAATGGTTTGAATTAGAAACCAAGCTGGGAGCGTACTATATCCTCGAAATTGAACCTCAGCACCCTGTCGGGGGAAGCGCAAATGGAACTTACATACTCCAGTTTGGCACCGGGCAAAAAGCATCGTTTTATGAGCTTTCCCACTTCATTGATAGATTGGTGACGGAGAAAGAAGCTAGAACCATGCGAGGAATGCTTGCGTACAATTGGAAGCGGACGAGTGTGCACCATACTGAAGATCGAGAAATAGAGCGCCTTGCATCAAGTATCGTCAAGGCCGTAGCTAGATTATCATGAGCGGCGCCATAAATGCGCGGCACTGGCTGCTCATAATCATACAGAATGAATAGCGTTATCAGCATTGCCAAAATTGAGCTGAAGCAATAATGACAGATGCGGGAACAATAAGTATGAATATCTCTATATCTCCTGTTATTTTGACGGCGACCATCATTGCCGTAGCTGTCCTTTACGCAATTTATCGGAACAAGACAAAGATCAAAAAGAATCTATCTACATGGTTCGCTACGTTCGCATTCATTCTTGGCTTTCTTTCTTCGACGTTAATCGAACTCAATGCGAATGGTATAGAAAAATTAATTGAGGACAGCTTTCTCAAGGCATTGATTGGAATTGAAGGTGTTATCCTAACGGCTGTATTGATAGTTGTAGCGCTAGCGCTCGGTATCGGATTTACTTATAAAAAATCAGAGTCAGATGAAGAGTATCAAGAAGTAACAAGAAAAGCCCTGGAAACCGCAAAAGAAATTCTCACCGAGTCACCGCCACGTCATTTTATTAATTCATTCTCAACGCACTACTTCTATGTTTATCAGCAGTATCGCTCGACAATTGATGAGATTATCAAATACAAATACAGGAAAGCCGATAAGGATGGCCGCATCCTTACGCAGTTAGAAATCCTGGCTACACTCGCCAGCACGATTCGGATTATTCAAAAAAGCCTGCTGCACTTGGTGAAGAGCTGGGATGAAAATCCTGGAGCAGAATACCGTGCCAGCTTGATGCTCTACCACCCCACGAATACCCTCATCAAGAACGATATAGCGCCTACGGATATAGGATTGCATTTTTTTGACCCAGATGTCTGGCCCAATGGCAACACTGGGGTACTCCTGCTACTCACCGATTTGACGACAGCGTTACCCGTTGACGCCGTTGAGCGTGACGAGCGAAGTGAGTCTGCCGCGACGGATGGACAAGCTTTTGTGTTCTCTCTTCCTGTTCGAAATGCCAATCGTGATCGCCGCAAAGCGGCATTGGATAGAAAAGTCCGCAACCTCCCGGGAGGTCCTTGTGCCTTGGCAGAGGGGTTCGACTGGCTTCATTCTCGTACGAACGTAATAGATAGGTGTGCGAGCTTCGACCAAATCATCCAAGAACAGGTTAAAGAGTATTTCTCACCTAAGAACGAGACAACCCTGAGTATCTGCTCTTTTGTCAGCATGGGACTTCGGCGCGCACAGACTCAAGGTCCTATAGGGGTTATTAACCTTGTATCTGACGCTGATCTCATCTTGGATACCGAAAAAAAGGCCAAATCTTTCTATAACCTGGCTACACCCTACCTGCTCCTACTTGGGGAGCTGGCGTGGCAGTTCCGGGACCTAGGAACTTCTAACGTAGAAACTGGTCCCACCAAGCCCGGATTGTAAATATTTATTGTGTGCGATGAATCATCGCGAGTTTTGCATTAGACTTCGGTTACACAGGAACGGGGTACAACTATGAATCTGCTATTTCAGCTCGCCACCAATCAGACGAGTTTGGCGGATAACACCAGCAAGGAAATGCGGGCTCTGGAAAAATTGTACGATGAAGTACTGCATGATGTGCTGGTTAATCCGCCCTCGGAAAACGAACTTTATAGTCGACCTGCTACGGCTAAGTTGCGCAAGGCTCGTGAAGCTGCACTGAAGGCTATTATCGTCGACACGCCAAACGGCCTTTGACCCGTTTACCTCATTTTTTCTAATCTTGTGACGCCCATCATTGGGCGTTACTACTTTCTGGGCATCGCTGAATAGCTAGATTGTTTAGCCGCGCGAATTACTTAACAGGGAATCAGCCCTTTCGCCGCAGGTACGCATTTTTTGTCTCCTCCGTTTGTCTGCGGCCTAGAGCTTCTTCGTCCTTCATAAGGAGTTTCCGCTGCCGCTCATTCTCCTTGATTGCCTCAACCGATGTGCGCCGCTGAGCTTGTAGCCAGCCACACTCAAAATCATTGAACTGAGCCGTACCCATTGGATATGGATTATGGAGCTCTCCCTTATTCTTGGTGAAACTTAGAAAGCCTTCTTTGTATTCATTTGTATGACTCATATCTCCTCACTAAACAACTCGCATTCCATAATGTCGAAGTAAAACGGCAGGATCGAGTACTAAGCCAATTGCAGCACCTTGTCCCCCCTTTTGGCAACTCTCTGCTTCTTCTGAAAGTCTCAATGTTTGATCTTTGTGTTTCATCTAACTTCCCACCGCCTCCTGAATGAACATCACTTTGATTGAGCGACTTCCTAGTCCGTATCAGTATGCCGGTCAGCCGTTCCGGCCAATGTGCTCAGTCATTTTCGTAAAGCGTCAGCAATTGACCCGGAAGGCATCCTATCAATACAGGTTGGCCCAAAGAGCTGTGCACGGCAATATCTCCATGCCAAGGCTGCTTGGTAAATCCAAATGCTCATCATGTGCTCTGCTGCTTTGCAGCGTTAAGCAGCTAACGATTTGAGATACTCCAATACATTCGGTGTAACGCGAGCTTTTGGGCGCAAAAAATGCGCTCCACGATTGTCATACTTGACGTGTATACCGAACTACTGCATCAATGACCAATTGGCTGGAGCTTAAGCTTGCCAGATTGGCTGACAGACTGATGAAGGGAGTCGAGCGGCCATCCAGAGATGAGTCTTTAAACAAATATGGTGTCGGCATATGGACTGCTTAGCACTGCTGAAAATCAGCGCCCGGTTAATTGATTTACATGATTCATTGCGAGCGCCGGGTAATTCACCGGTCTACAGTCAGGAGAATAGACCTGGCTTGAAAGATGGCCGTTATATCGATCTCGCCGAGGCTGTTCTGGACTTGCTTCGAGAGCATGCGCATCGCTCGGGAAATGCGTTTGTTGGATTTGAGACGCTGTGCACCGAAGTTCGATTAAGCCGACCTAGCGCGGATCCGGACGATCTCCGCTATGTATTAAATGTGCTTTCGCGCTCCACCGAGCTTTGGACGATCGTGCGAGGCGATGATGTCCCACAACTGGTAAGTGATAAAGCGACGGAGTTAGTTGAGAAAGCATATTACGCTGACGACTACCGACTTGCTCCAACAGGCAGGGTAGCAATTGCGGTTGCGGGCAATATTCAGAAGTTCGCTTACACCGAAGGTGACGTTCTCAAGCTACTGCGAGCGATTCAAGCGGGTGATTTTTCCAACGTACCGATATTCTGCGCCTCCATTCTCGACACCATTCGTTATGAAAGTGTTGACCTTAGACAAGCCATTGAAAAGGGCTTCGTCGATCAACAATCAATCGTCTACAAAGAACAACTGCCTCGCTACCGACAAGTGATCAAACACAGTGCGGAACTCTTACGCCAGGCAGATGCGGAGTTAAAGTCGCTCAGAAAGCTTGAGCGCGACGAACTCGACCAAACACTTCCAATCGATATTTTTGTGCTCGAACAGCACCTGCTTTCGGTATATCAAGCCTTGGAGGCCTTTGGCCGGGAAATCTCTGAGCTAACGTCGCTCGCTGCTCAGCGTCGCGTCTCCGTTGTGGAAGCCCCTGACTTCATTGAGGCAGCACTTCGATTGGTAAAGAGCCCCGCATCAACCAGTCAATTGAAGTACTTCTTTCGTCAATTTGGACCTCTTTCTTTTGCAGGGAAGTATCCCTCTCCTATGGACGCAGCGGGAAAAGTGCGAATTCTACCCACAAAAGCAATTCACGCCGTTCAGTTCGACACCGATGGTGCCGCCGCTATTACCAATGACGTGCGCCTTGTTTTCCTGGAGGCTCATAGAGCGGAGATTGTCACCAGATTAAAACAAGGTCCTCTCTCACTTAGCGAAGCAACGAGTAAGGGCTGGTGCTACGTCGAGGGACAGCCCGCATGGGAGGAACTGCTCGGAATTTTCGTTGCACCTTGGTTTCTCAGCACAAATGCCAGCATTGAGGTACGCGTACCAAAGGAATTGGACCGCCTGTCACATCCAGACGTTGGGACGTACGCAATGGCAGATCTAGAGCTAATTTTACTCAATCAAGAGGCTAACTGATGACGCCAATTTTTATGGGCCAAGTCATGGCGCACATGCTGAAAACGAGAAAGCTGGACAGCACCGCGAGTAAGCGAAAATCGAGAGTAGATGAGCATTCATTCGCTCTCGCCTTACGCGACGCAAGCTTGGACGAACGAGCGGAATTAGAGGCATTGTTCCGCGGATTTGGATATGACTTGGTGCACTTCACTGACTTTAACACTCAAGGAATTGCGCCAGGCGGACACGTGTTTTTGCTGCTCCGTCGACTAGATGAAGTCAATGAGTTATTCAGCGAGTCATGGATAGATGAGTATATGCAGCTACGAGGAAACAGCGTAACGGAGCGACGAATTTGGTTTGTCCAGATTTGGTTTGTGCTTTTCAGTCTTTTCTATACGAAGCGAAATCGAGTGATAACGGAAGTTTCTCGTTACGTCGAAACCAACTTTACCCGCATGGAGCTTGCTCGATCGGTACACGAATACATTAACGAACTTGTCAGAAAACTGGGTCCTGATTC
Source organism: Permianibacter aggregans (assembly GCF_009756665.1). Classification (GTDB taxonomy): domain Bacteria; phylum Pseudomonadota; class Gammaproteobacteria; order Enterobacterales; family Permianibacteraceae; genus Permianibacter; species Permianibacter aggregans. The sequence goes on along the minus strand of NZ_CP037953.1, from coordinate 2,502,283 downwards.
ATTGGATGATGATGTCGTTTACAAATGCTTAACCTCTGAGACCGGGAAACAAGTCGAACAATATTGCGATCGCTTTCTGGATTTGATGGTCGATGGCGGCTTACTTGATCGTCTTGGAGAGGACCGCTACCGGCAGTCGTTGCTCAGCTCAGCAGAAATGCGCAACAACCATTTACAGGGTCTAGAGCCGTGGCTAAGCACGATCGGAGCGATGGATTCAAATCCGCTGGAGTCAGGCCGCATTTTACTCGTTCGACCTGATGAGCGTGCGGAGCAACAGGAGTCATAAATGGCTGTCATTACTCGCATCGAAATCGTGAACTATTTATGTGAAGGCTGGCAACCGAGTATGGGACATGCGCGCTGGAGTCCGCTTTGGCCAGCGAATACGCTAGTCCTTGGAGGCTTGTCAACCGCCATTCAAGTACCAAATGGTGGTGGCAAGACCTCAGTTACAAACGCAATTTTGTTTGTACTAAGCCGTGATCGGGAACTAAAAAATGAATTCCTGATTCGCTGCGCGCCAATGGAGGCGGGCTACAGCCATGTGCGAATAGAGTTTGCCATTCTTGATGAAGAGCTATCTCAACAACGCATTTTGATCGGCCCAGATGCGATGGAGTCGTCATCAAAGAGATATGTCATTGGCGTCTGCGCCAATCGAGGTGATGAGGATTTGTTGTTCTATCGGTATGCAGGAACGTTGGAAACAGCACCCGCGTATCGAATGGAGGGTTCCAAGATCGCTTTTACCCCGAACGATGAGTTTCGTCGCCAGGTTGCCAAGTCCGACTGGCATCGCGGAACGATTGCGGATTGGCGCAAGGTGGTTAGTGAGTTCATGAGCCCGGAGGTTGTCCGCCAGAACGTACAATTTCATCGAAGCGGTGCTGGGGATGCTTCCGCGACCTTCAAGAAAGTGGTCACGCAATCGGGCGAACGTTTTGACGAAGCGTATTTTCGGACAGTCGCCGCCCCACAACTACTTGCCAATCTAATGGGGGATTCTGCAGAGGAAGGGGAACGCGCGATTGAAGACACCATTACCATCTCCATGACTCGCTTTATTGATGCCAAACTCGAGGTCGAACGCAAGCAAAGCTATTTGCAGCATCGTCAAGCCATGGAGGAGGAATTCGCGCCAGTTTTAGACGCGGCAATGGCCATCCAGGAAGCGGAACACTCGTATCAAAAGCAATTGCAGGCGTTAGCCCGCGATGCCGCCTTTTTCGAATACTTCGCCGCACAAGGAGACACCGCTCTGCCTGGCATCCCCCGTGATGTCAGCCTCCCACAAGTGAGCCAGGAGGTGACCCAATGCCTTGCCGGAATGGCTCTAGATAAGGATGGCAGCATCGTAATAGCTGATAGCGCTATTGCCCAAATAGTAGGTAAATCCACTGGCCATCTAAATCAGGCTGCGGACCGCAGGTCAATCAACAGAGGACCCCTAACAGCTCATCCTACCAGCTCGCAAGTTATTGATTTTAACTGTGATATCAAAATTTTTGAAGGCTCAGGAGGCCGACAAAAAAAGACCCGATACTATGACCAAGACGGGGCTCGTGAGTTGGTCGCAAGATGCATTGGCAACGGAATAGATAAAAGTGCCATTCTGGACGCAGCCTTTGATGTTGCGGCTCAGCGGCTGGATACGAATCCGTTTCGCCAAGAGCAGCTCAGGCTTGGTAAGCGTATTGCGGAGCTGAAAGCTGAGATACTCGCCGCCTCGGCAGAGGGTGATGCCGCCGAAAAGCGAAGACTCGAATTAGAGCGTCAAATCACCCAGCGAGCGGAGAATCACGCTGCATATCAAGATTTTTGTGCGAAATCGGCTCTGCTACCGGAATCATTGAGATCTTCGCCTCTCGAGGCCAAAGAGTGGGTGGCTGCAGAAACTACAAGAAGGGATTCGGCACACTTGGAGCACGTCCAACGTGTCGCAGCACTAACCGAGAAATGGGAATCTTTTCTTAATTGGAAACAAGCGCTCGGACTTCAAAGTCCCACAGATCGACTGGCTGAGTTGTCTGCGCAGAAAAATGAATTGAGGCAAGCTGTCGCTCAAGCCCAGATTGTGTGCAATAGCAAGCATGCGAATACCTTAAAGGTGACCCAAGAACTTAGCGAATTCCGCGCTGAACTTTCCGCGCTTCAGCATCAACAGGCAATGCTCTCGCCATTAATCAAACTGGATCAGCAATTTCACCAGTTGTTCGGGGATGTTGACCCACTCGTGGTGTCACCGCCTGTCGATAAGCGTATTCAGCTGCAAGCCCGCATTCGACCCAAAACCGAGGAATTAGAACAGAAGAAAAGTCTCCACCAGCAACTATGCGCACTGGGGAAAGAATATCGCCAATTCATCGCGCTCTTTGGCGAACGAAACCCGCTTGATTTGCGTCCAAAAGATGATTGGGCCAAGCTGATGCAATTAAAAAACAATGAGGAGCGGATTCTACTCACACACAAGCCACAAGCGGATGCGCTATCAAAGCATCTACGCGAGTATGGGATTTCCCCTTCAGAATGGCTACGTGACACCGATGAGAAACGAGCAGCAGCAGAGAGAGAGCATCACACTGCGCTGTTGGACATCAAGAGACTGGAACATGAACTAGACACGCTGGATGACTTATCGCTTATTCATGACGCTCGTTTTGAGCAAGCATTAGGTAATTTGCAGAGCGCAGGCATTGAATACGAGCCACTTCGTAAAGTAATTCTGGAGTTGGGGTCGAGTAAAGAGCGTTGTCAAGCGCTGCTCTCCGCATTTGGTTCGATTCTGGAAGCACCGGTTATCGACGGAATCGAAATGGTCCAGCAGGCATTAGCAACACTCCAGTCAGCTGATAACGATATCCCAATCATTATTCGACAGCCGTTGCTAGAAGCTATCCATAGCACCGGCACAATTACGCCTAACAGTGGCGGCGCCGTAGCGTTCATCGCCGGTGCCACTACACGACGAATTCAGGCTCTTATTGACCCTGAAGCGCTTGAGAGAATCAAGTGGGAGATACAACAGAAACTCACTCAGATACGGAGTATTTGCGACGCCGCAGCCTCACGGATAACTGAATGTAATCCACAGAGAAGCGAATACCGACAAGCATTACTTGCGCAAACGGCGGTACAAAATGACGCTGTCGCAATGGTTGATGCTGCTGATCGCAAGCTCAAGGAGCTGGAGTCAAAAATCACCATTGCTGAGCAACTGATCACCGAATCAGCTTTGCAAACACTTGCCAGGGCCGCTGACTACGTTCGCCACGGTGCGGACAACGCTCGTGACACCACCGAGCAGGAGATAGCTGAACTTCTCACCGACCTCGAATCACTTGACTCCCAGATCAAGGAATTGGAGATACTCACTTCACGGGAGGCAATCCAAGCACACGACGGCGCGGCACAGTTAGCGCGACTCGGTGGTTTAAAAAGGATCGACGAAATACAAACTGACATCGAGCGATTACGCAATGAGGTGAAGCACCGACATGATGTATTGAAGCAACTTGAGGATGAACGCGCAGACTCAGATCAGGCGTTCATGGAGCTTTCACTTCAACATCAGAACTTCCAAGACAAAATTGAGCCTCAGATGGCCGATTTGCGAAAAGTTATTGACTTCGAGGCTGAAGGGCATGCCCACTTCATGGAGAGGAAGGATGAGACCAAACAACAATTGAAAGACGATCTTGAGGCGCTGCGGCCACTCGCACAGGTGAGTTTTGAACGGGCACAGAGTTTTCAGGACCATCAAAATGACGATGAGACTGCGTTGCAGAAACAAATTGCTGAAGCAGTCGAGTCTAGAGCGAAAGCCGTGAACACCGCGCAGAGGGCCCAACGCGACCTCGAAAGAATGGACGCGCTACTGGGTACCGCTCGTCGCAATGCAGAAGCCTTGCATGAACTTGCTCACTTCCTGATTGAGAAACGAAAGCTGATTGTGCCATTTCTTGCAGATCTCTCTCAGCGGGAAGGCGGGGCGACCCCTGCTGCTGCCCATGACCTGTACAAGAATGCTGAAGACCTTAAGTTTGATTTGATGGACTGGCAGCATGACAAAGGGCCATTCGATCCGATGCGGCTAACAGCTCTACGCACAGAAATCGAAGAGGTAGATGTAGTTCAAAGCGGAGCTGCCGTTCGAGATGCCAAAAGGTGCGTAGAAAGGGCTCGAATGGACTTTCAGTCACGACGTTCCAGCTTTTGCGCCAAGGCGACAAACAGTGAGGATAACGCACTATCTCAGGCCGAAATTGAGGCAATCCAGGCGGCAAATAGCATTGAGCAACTTCAAGCACTTGCTCGCCTTGGTGATCGATTGCGTCAGGACCTCGCATTGGAACAATCTGAGCTCGAAGAGTTGCAGGAGGCTGCCAGCACGGTTGAGACCGAGAGCATAGCTACTCTATCTCGCTTGGTTGAAAGTTGCCGTATGAATTTAAAGACCATGAACGATGTAATGGCGCGCAATCCCAACGCACGATTCTTTGTTGAAGCAACAATCATCTCCGACGAAGACATTCTCAAACTCATGAAAAAACTTCGCGATGGTATTGAGGCACGGAAGCGAGATGCCACAACAAAATCGATTTTCGGCAAACGTGATAGCGATGACCAATCTATACGAAATGACGTACGTCGCGCACTCATTGATGGGATTTTTGCCGAGCCTTCAGTTCAGTTTCGCCATGTGGGAATGTGGGGCGGTAAAACCCAACCGATTCAGAAATCCTTGTCTGAAGGACAAAAGGCGGCGTTGCAAATGATGTGGCTGATCAAGGAATCAGAGTATCACCTTGAATGTGCTGTACGCAGACATCTAGGGGGTGGCGCAAAGAAGAGGCTACGCGATCGCTCGCAAAGAATTCTCTTTTTCGATGGTCTTTTTAGCAACCTAACTGATCGAGCGCTGATTGATGAGGCCTTTAAAGGTTTGGGAGAGGCAAACTCCAACCTACAGCTTATTGGTTTGATACATAACCCTGAGTACCGTAATAATGCGAGGATATTTCCGTCGCTGATCATTGGCCGCAGGGCCGGCTGGCGATCAGTTGAAGGTGAGCGTAGCTTTATTCGATTTGAGGATGGTCGGCCTGATGGAACCATCGGATTCGCTACCTTTATAAAAATGAGTGCGCACTCAAATCAAAATGAGGTGCGGCATGAATGAGCTGGAAAACCAATTGTACTCCTGGCTGCTGAGACGCTCATCATCATCCGAGACTAGGCGAATTCGCGCAACAAACTTAGTCAACGTAGCCGCAAACCAATTACATGTAGATTTTATTGAGCTTCGTGAAGCGTTTCGCAATTTACGAGACCAAGGCTTAATCGATTATGCACCCGACCGCCTGGGTCTCCCCTTTGCTGGATTCGCCACCGTAGCACCAAGGGATGCTGATTGCTCTCCTTCCCGCGTTGCGTGGCAGCATGCGCTGTCTCGAATCGACTTGAGCAACGAACTTCGTTCCGCCCTCATCCCACTGCACGAGATGTTCGCTGACTTGAATGATGAAGATATGATCTCAATCGTGGCGGGACTACATCGAATACAAGGAGCAACATGTGAAGACAATGACTCATTTGGGTTCAGTGTAAGCGCCAAAGAGCTGCTGGGTTCCTCAAAGATTCTTGAGCGCTTACCACAGAATGTTAAGCGCATTCTTGGCGTAGCTAATCTACCCTCAACGCCACGTTATCTAGTTGTCGCAGGCCCAGCCAATCCCAAAGCGGTTTTACTCATTGAGAACACAACCACTTATGAGGAAGCCGTCCGCGCTGGGTTGGATGCGGACATCACCTTGATCGCCGCGTATGGATATGGACTAAACATGATGTCAGACAGCATTGCTGGTGGAAGTTTGGTTGGTAGCATTTTGGGAGGCCAATATGAGGTGCTAAGTCGAAGTGGCGCGTCTCATCAGATTTCGAAACTATTAACACATCCACAACTGCTTTTTTGGGGAGATCTTGACAGGGAGGGCCTACGCATTGCGCTTTCTCTGCGCGAAAAACTCCCGCAACTGCGCTTGAGTGCGTTGTATCAACCCATGACAGAGATGGTACGCGACACGCGCACATCCCACCCGTACTCAATGGCTTCAGGGAAAAACGGACAACAAGAGTGGAAAGGTACAGGGCTCTGGATGTTTGACAAGTTGGCAAGCCTTTGTGATAGCCGTGCTGTTGACCAGGAGGCTGTTCGCATTGAGCTGCATCGTGAATTCGCCGGTCGAGCGTTAACCGAGAAAGAGATTAATTAAGGCCGCAGCGAATGCGGATACAACATGAAACATGATATCTGTCAGCAAATAGATAGTTCTTATGGGGGATCGTAAATGGAAACGATTTATACGTCCAATCACGAGCAAGCGGCTCTTGATGCCATTGACGTTGATGAATTGGAAAGGTTTATTGACCGATGCATGGAAGAAAGGAGGCTTCTTGACTCATCAAAATTTAGCCTTTCTAGCTGCGGTCCGTATGTCTCGTCGGCATATGGTGAGTTTCAGCGGGCAATGCGCAATTATGTCGCTGCTAAGTCAGTCAGGAAGATTGACGAAACCAGATTTGAAGCGTCCCGAGCGGGAGATGATTTGGCATCAGCAGTTTATCGCATGAAAGAAAGAGTAGAGGTGGAGCGAAAAGAGAGAGAACTCTTTTATGTCGATGATGACATTGCGTGGCCTTACGCGTTTACTGAGAAGATGACCGTGCGCGTAAATTATCAGTGGCGAGAGTCAGTGATGGCTGAATGGAAGCGCCGTTCGATTACGTTTTCCCACTTTGCAAAGCTCGCACCAACATATACGCTGCCGTACACTAAGCGCAAGCCAACGGCCTCTAAGTTAAAGGAGGAGCAACAGGAGAGCTTGGCTCGTGAATGGAGGAACTTGAGATTCTCGGCTCTGTGTTCCGTGCGGGATTATTTCAGAGATGGTGGCGACGGCAACGCGATTCCGAACGAATTCAACGTGCGGCCAGACCCTTATACCCGAGGACTGAATAACTACAGCACACGGTTTTGGCGAGAGGAAGTGTGAGCCGCGCTACATGCCTCATTGGATGCGCCTTTAAGACCTCATACAAATGTATGTGGATAGGTAAAATGTTTACCATGCGTTGAGCAGGATAAGTCAATGAGAGTTAATTCGAAAACAACGTCAAAGCGCCACTTTTCCATAAAGGAACATGACTCGCTCTATCAGGATATCCTGGATTACTTGGTCGTTCACTACCCAGACCCCATCGATTTTTATCCGCGAGACTTGCCATTTTTCGACTCTAACAATTTTCATCACTGTAATTTGCTCATAGTTGATGGGGTTCGATACTTGCAGGAAACAGGATACTTGCGTTTTAACAGTTCATACAAGGGATTACCGATTCAGCAAGTCGTCCTTACCCCGTTCGGATACAAAGAGGCGCTTAGCAAGACACGCGGCCTGCTATCTGGCTCGGTATCAATGGTTCAGTTCATAAGGAATCAAACCGCGAGGGTTAGAGACGAAGGGCTCTGGTTGTTACTTAGTGAGTCCATTCGTGCACTGGTTAAATTTGTTAGATAAACGGAAGCTTGTACCTCGCTGGTTTGAGATGTTTTCAGGTCTGGGCCTTTTGACGATCTGAGCGAAAGAATCGCGCCCTCCGACTATAATTGATGGGGTTTGGCTCGGATTTACGACAAATCTGTTCGTATACTAAACATTTGGAGATTGGGGAGCTATCGTCATGACGGATGCAGAAAAAGAAGCGTATGTGGAGATGCACTTTCTTGAAGAGGCCATATCATCTATCGAATCACATGGTCGCTATTGGAATGCTTCTATATCCAGACTCTTAACGGGGACATTAGCTAGAAAGTTAGCAGACGCCGGATACTCTGTCATTGTTCGGGAGGTTCCACCGCAGTGGGAACATGTCTTCTACTTGTCAAAAGATGCCAGTCAGAAAAACGACAAAGTAATCGATTCTATAGCTAAAAAAAGATACGAACTTATGGAGAGTGAGAGAAGCAAATCAGAGCTTCCAGTTTAATATTCATCTGTAGACGTTCGAACCAGATCTGAAAGTTACCAGATCTTCAGAAAGTGACTATATGTAGAGACTGCACAGAAACAAGGGAGGACTTTCATTAACGCATCAAACTGAAAGGCGTTGGGTCAGTACACTCAAGTCAACCATAAGCGTGCCAACATGACGCATTGAAGTATTACACTCTTGGCTCCCACAGAAGACGGTCTCTGAGATGGGGCGAGCGTGTGTTCATTCGTCGATGGAAACGATGGATGGTATAGCTTCCGCATTGGAGGTTCATTTCGTCGACCTCTTTAACAGAATGTGTTGATTTGCATTTTAAACTGACCCGGGATTTGAAACGACGTGATGAATTCGGCGTTTAGCTGTTTATTAGCGACACGCCTAGCGCAGGCTACCCAGTATATTCAGAGCAGATGATAAATTCATGTCTACTTTCGACCCAATGCAGACATTCAATGATTAAGCTAACGGACAGTCAAAAGCATAGCTTTTGACTGCCCAGCGAACGAAGTGAGCGACAGTTGAGCGCATTGTTATATGGCACTCACTCAACTAGTTTCCATGACTGCTTTTCTTTAGAGTTTCGCTGAATTTTCTTGTGCTTGGTGCATAGCTCCTCAACCCTGTTTTGCGTGAGCTTGGTTTTAGCTGCGATAGCTTCAGTGCTGCGAAAGGTATGAGGTGTCTCTGCCTCAGATGCAATAAGAAAATTGAAGATGGCTTCGCTGTCTTGATGGTCCTGATATTTGCGCCATAGCAAGCTAACAATCCCGATAATCGCGGCAAGTATGAGGCCGGAGAGCAATGCGTTGTTGGTGGCGAGATCAATGATTTTGCTCATAATCTCTTTGCCATATAACGCATCATTATGCATTTTACTGCACCCCCTTTGACCATATTGCTTTTACAACCCCAGGGAAAACCTTATCAATTTCGATTGGGCTGTCATGCGGAGAATCTAAAACCGCACTGAATATTAAATTGCATGGATAATCATCATGCTGAAATTTGACACCTTTTTTCATTAAATGAAATTCAACGTAATTTCCATGCTCTTTGATATCAAAAGGAGAGTCTACACTTATCTCAATCTCGAATGAATGCGATCCGATTTTTTCAGATTCGATGCCCCACTTTATATTTTTCAAGTGACTTATAGGAAATGGCCATGAACTCGTAAATATAACGATTGGGTTAAAGCTTAGGTTCATCGAACCACTTCGATTCTCGTGAGAATTAACAGTAGCTGTACTTAAGTGAATCTCCAATCTATCGCCCCAATATCAGTACTGAATGCATGCATAACGCCCCGCTAAATGGCGAGCGTTGGCGAGTCCGGTGGAGGCCGCGCCTTTTGTGGCCGGAACGAATTTGAGCGGATCGTTATGCTTCATTAGGTAGAAGGTCATGACAAATCTGCACAAATAGTTCATTGAGATGAAACCTGTCAGCATCTTCCAATTTCTCTACAGACTCTAGCTCCGCTAAACCTTGCTCGATACCATCAGTCATATCACAAAAAGCCGCTTTTGCACTTCGCCAGATATCTAACTGTTGATTTGCACCCAAAACTGACCCACTAAACTCCACGATTTGCATCGAAATTTGACCCACGTGTAACACTGCTCCGCAACGGGTTTGCGGGGGAATGAAGGAGTGATAGACGTGGCCTTATTGAGTGTGATCAGACGCTGGCATTTCCGTGAAGAAGTGCCGATCCGGGAGATAGCCAGGCGCACCGGCTTGTCCCGCAATACGGTGCGCAAATACCTGGTCAGTGACGTGGTAGAGCCTGCCTACCCGGCCCGTAAAAGCCCCAACAATCTGGATGACTACGAACCGACATTAACCAGTTGGCTGTTCCGCGAATCGCGCCGACATCGCAAGCAACGACGAACGGTGCGTCAGCTGCATCGGGATTTGGTCGCGCTGGGTTATACCGGTTCTTATGATCGGGTAGCGGCGTTTGCCCGGCGCTGGCGCCAATCGCAAGAAGACGCCAAGCGCGTATCCGGCAAGCATGTTTACGTGCCGTTGCAGTTTGCGCCCGGTGAGGCATTCCAGTTTGATTGGAGTGAGGACTGGGTGAAGCTGAACGGGGTCAGCACCAAACTGCAAATCGCCCACTTTAAGCTCAGTTACAGCCGGGCGTTTTTCTTACGCGCTTACCTGACGCAAGCCCATGAGATGTTGTTTGATGCTCATTATCACGCCTTCCAGGCCTTTGGTGGCGTGCCACGGCGTGGCATTTACGACAACATGAAAACCGCCGTCGACAAGATTGGTCGCGGCAAACAGCGGCAAGTCAATCAGCGTTTTCAGGCGATGGTTGGCCATTATTTGTTTGAGCCGCAGTTTTGTAATCCCGCTTCCGGTTGGGAAAAGGGCCAAGTTGAAAAAGCCGTGCTGGATGCTCGCCATCGGCTTTGGCATGAGGCACCAAGCTTCTCGTCTTTGGCCGAACTGAATCACTGGTTGGCCGCACGTTGCCAAAGCTTGTGGCAAGAAACCGCGCACCCTGAGTACCGGGCGCGTTCGTTAGCCGAGTGCCAGGCCGATGAACAAAGTGAGATGATGCCGGTACCGGCCGCCTTCGATGGCTTTGTTGAGGAAAGCAAACGGGTGTCATCGACCTGTTTGATTACCCATGAACATACCCGCTACAGCGTACCGGCCAGTTACGCCAATCGTCCCATCAGTCTGCGCGTTTATCCGGAGCGCTTGGTCATCGTCGCGGAAGCGCAGGTAATTGCCGAACACGTGCGGGTGTTCAATCGCGAGAAAAGCACGCCCGGGCGCACCATCTACGATTGGCGTCATTACCTCAGCGTGGTGCAACGTAAACCCGGTGCCTTGCGTAACGGCGCGCCGTTCACGAGCTTGCCGGAGAGCTTCCGCTTGCTGCAACACAAACTGCTCAAACGCCTCGGCGGCGACCGGGAAATGGCCGACATCCTGGCCTTGGTACTGCTGCACGATGAACAACTGGTCGAGCAAGCCATCCGCCACGCGCTGGAACTCGGTGAGCCGTCAAAAGCGCATGTGCTCAATTGCCTCCATCGTTTGCAACAACCGCCGCGACCAACGCCGTTGCAACCTCCAGCAGTCTTGAAGCTGGTCAACGAACCGGTGGCCAACACCGCCCGTTACGATCGTCTGCGGAGCCTGCGCCATGAACAGTGAAGGTCTCGTCAACACTCTTAAATCGTTAAAACTGCACGGCATGGCCGATGCGATGGCGACGCTCGCCGAGCAAGCGGCACCGGCCTACCAGCAAGCGCTGCCGGTATTGCAGATGCTGCTGAAAGCCGAATCCTCGGAACGCGATGTGCGCTCCATTCAATACCAAATGAAAGTCGCGCGCTTCCCGGTCTATCGCGATCTAACCGGCTTCGACTTTGCCCACAGCCAGGCCGATGAAGCGTTAATCAAAACCCTGCACCGCTGTGAGTTCCTGAAACAAGCGCAAAACGTCGTCTTGGTTGGCGGCCCAGGCACCGGTAAAACCCATCTCGCCACCGCTATCGGTGTGCAAGCGATCCAGCATCACCGACTGCGCGTGCGCTTCCTGTCCACGATCGAACTGGTCAACGCCCTGGAGCTGGAAAAGCAGCAAGGGCGACAAGGACGCCTCGTCAATCGGCTGCTGCATACCGATCTAGTGATACTCGATGAGCTCGGATACTTGCCGTTCAGTCAGGCAGGCGGTGCCTTATTGTTCCATCTGATCAGCAAACTCTATGAACGCACCAGCCTCATCATCACCACCAACTTAAGCTTCGCCGAATGGTCGTCGGTATTTGGTGACGAGAAGATGACGACAGCGCTATTGGATCGACTGACCCATCACTGCCATATCGTGGAAACCGGCAATGATAGCTATCGATTAAAACATTCGACCACCAACCAAGAGGAAAACAAACGAGACAGAAAACCAAAATCTACGCCATAATCGAACCATCAGGGTGGGTCAATTTTGCGTGCAAATCCTGGGTCAGTTTTAAATGCAAATCAACACTCTTAGAGATAAAATTCTGATCAGACCGCGGTGATTTGCTCGAGCATCGTCGGATTTTGGGGAATGTCGTATGAAACTGAAAAATATGAGAAAAGCCCTTAAGAATCCTTCTCATTCAGCCATCTATTCGGCTTAATTTTGAGATTTTTTTCGGTCTTTCATTGAGATCCCACGCCTTCTTTCACCGTTATCACTCTCGGGCCGCATCCTCGATTCAGCGCAATTCACGACAAGAGCATTCCGCTGATCCTCACACCCAAAGATTTTGATGCATGGCTTGACCCAAATCTGACTGATACCGACGTGTTTGCCGATCTGATGCGGACCCACCTTTCAGTCAAGCTGCAAGCTATTCCCATTAAGAGTCCACAATCGCTGGAGCCAACCGGTGATCCAATATTCTTCCCAGAAGACTGACAACGAAATCTTGATATCGCGATCGCGCACACTGAAGAAGCTGGCGGCTGACCGTTCGCGAGCCGTTAAAGAGTTAACAGGGTTACCACAGAAAACCTCTTCTGTACGTTAAGGAGACCGGCCCGTGATGAACACACCATGGGGCAGCAGCGAATCCTGTTATGGCTACTCACAATTGGGATTTCTATACCTTAAAAGGCATATTTGTGATTTATACCTCTTACGGTATATTTTGCCTTTATCCCTTGTAAGGTATGAAATATGGACTATCCCGCCCGCACCCCAGAACAGCTCGGAAAGATACTGAAAGGCTTTCGAAAAAACGCCGGCATGACTCAACAAGAAGCCGGTTCGCTTGTGGGTTTGTTGCAGAAATCCGTCTCTTTACTGGAAACAAAACCAGAAAACGTGCCCATTCGTCAGCTTTTCAAAATGCTCTCAGCGTTGGGCCTGGAAATCGCTATCCGCCCAAAACAGAACAACGCGACAACCAACTAGCACCCTGGGGAACCTTCTAGTGGCTCATTCGTTCGTATGCGCATACTGGATGGATGGTATGTGGGGTACCGCTCGGTTTTTTTACACATGGAAAAAATAGACGTTGTGTTATGCCAAAAGGACCGTCACCAAAACGTTTAGTCTGGCTTACGCTTTATCCTGGCTCGACAATTTGCCAAGTGAATTTCTTCCTGGCGTTCCGTCTCGTGAATCTCAATGAGCCGCTGCGCTAGCTCCATAGGATGACCGCCATCTCGCACTAGATGGAAGAAATGTTGGCCTCCACGAATGGTGCGGCGTAGCTTTAACGGTGTTGCAAGGCCGTTGTTTGAAAGCAGTTCCACTGCTTCAAGTAGCGAATCAATTCTTTTAATGGCATCAGCACTCAAGCGTGAACTCGGTGAGTCTTGCAAACAGTCTTTATCCTCAATGTTCAGCACACTGGCTAACTCACCCTCGGTCAGTTCGGTCAGCTGCATAATTTTCTGAACGCTGTCGGTAATGTTGGTTGCCATTTGTATGTCACCAACTTGAACACATGAACAATTGAAGCAAGGCGATCGAACGCATCTGGATTTCTACCTTATTCAGCTTAGTCTGTTTCTAGGTGATTACTGACGGCCACAATACCTCCGATGCAACCCGTATTGGAATTGAGAGCCCATGTTGGTCAGATCTTTGATGCCAGCAGCAAACCGCTCACACGACCTTACGCGTACTTCTCAGTTGCCATTTCCGCATATCAGGTAGCACCTGAATCGATACCGGAGTGAGGTAATTGGATGCCGCGCTAATCGACTGGCTTAGGCGAACGCTAGATTGCCCGGCCCCTTTCTCCAACATGGCACCGATCAGAGCGCGCACACCTGGTCGAGCTTGCAATGAGAGAACCTCAAGGCGTTCCCGTTGCGCCCGCTCTAAGCCGGCAATTTCGTCAACGAAATGCACTACGACGTGGTCGGGATCTGCGCCCTCAAGGCGACGAAGCCGATCCACCGTGTGCAACATCTGCAAAAAGCGCTTGTCACCAGGATAGACCGGAGCACATATCGCTCTCACCACGTTGAATTTCAGCTTTCCGTACGTGACAACACGGGGACGCGTTTTGCTTGATGCGATCTCAATTACCGTGGGGACTTGTGTCGACAGCCCTCGATTGTTTAGGTAGGCAGCCCCAACAATAAATCCGTCGGTTTGCTGCAAGGCAAAAGCCATTACATCGCTGTCGCGTGGTGGTAGTGGACCGAATCGACTGTGTTCAGGCCGATAATACACGTCTCTGGCCAGTCTTCTGACGACTCCATCTACCGCCAGTTGGGAAAGCGCGCTGCTTACCGATTTTCGTGCTTGGGTGTACAGAGGCACACTTTGCACGTCAAATGGCTGGCCCACAGGTAACTTTGCGAGCTGTTCGGCGACTGCTTGTTTGATGGACATGCAATTGAACCTCGCGGTCTCGCTTACCAAACATTGCCAAGGCGCCCCTGCTTTGACAAGCATCACCCATCCAACTATGAATGAGTGTATTGAGGCTCTTGATGACCCGGGGCAAAAAGATGGATCAGCAAGTCAACGAAAAACAGCTTGAGACACTGGGGCACTCCGTTTTCGGTAGCGCGGATAAATATCAACAGTGGCTGGACACCGAGAATATGCTAATTGAGGCCAGAAAACCGAAGGAGCTCCTATTCACTGAGGAGGGTCGAAGCAAAATATTCGGCCTGCTTATCGCTCTTAAAGAAAGCTTTCCTGTCTAAAACGGTTGTTCACGTCGAGTATCAGATTAATTCAAAACGTCTACAGATGATAGACAAGGACTCACCCTGCTACCGAGTTTTCAGAGCGGCTCCGTCGACTCAAGTTCGAACTGCTATCCTCCTTATAAGAGGAGTTGCGTGCTCTTTCAACATCTGCCGCACGTTCTGCGGCAAGTTCAAATCCGCTTTCAATATTTCTGAGTATTCTGTCCGCAATCTGGCCAGCGCGAGTCTGTAAAAATCGCGGCTTTTCGTTCATGAGAGCGCGAATTCTATGCGGACCAAAATGTCTAGCACAGATCAACATGTTGTCGAATGCGGGAGCTGCGAGAACGACATAAATGATTTTCTCTCTTGTCGCATAGGCTGATGACCAGAACACGCCTTTTAGACCCAGGGTCTTCAGCTCGATCAGGTGTTTATTATCTGTTGGCGGAGGTCGGGGTAAGTGCATACGTTAGATATCATGATTTGTGGCGGCAATACAGGCTTGTCTAGAGCTGGTTTGGCTCCGAAACATCGCTAAGGCTGTCATGCCCATTTCCTGAGAAGTGGGTTGCTCGACCATGATTTCACGTCGAGCCTTTCCGCGATCAGTCTCAATCGTATTTTTCATGTCCACTCTCTTTAGGTGCTTAAACCTTCGTAGATAACACCTGCTTGCGATGTTTCACTTTCGATCGTGTTGGTCACTAAACAATAGATAGTCCCACTTCAGGCCTGTTTTTTTCAATAGCGACCTTCCTCCGCTACGCTGTTAACCTGTGGTGCTTATGAATCCATTGATTCACATCGTGATCGATTTAGCCGTTTATGCGCCGGTGACAATACGGACAAACGAGACCACCACCATGCCGATCCATGTTTTCCAACTCGCGACGCTGGCGTTCAGCAGCAGACGTTTCCGTAATGCCAATTTTCTTTCGAAACGCTTCGTTCTGGTCCAGTGCCTTTTTAATATCGGCATGTCTAATTTGTGCGAACCGAAGTTTTCGCTCCGACAACGTTAGTTTCGTCATACCAATACCTTCTTCCCGTGCGGACAAAAGTGTTCTTTCGGTCTAAGACCAGACAGTGCCAGTTTCACCTGCGTGTTCACTGCTACAATTAAAATAGTAAGGTAGATCTATGTCTATTGTTTGTCTGTCCAAATCCAATTGTTACTGACGTTTTCTAGGAATGGATGAAACAGTACTTGCGCCCTAATCCACTTCATCTATATCGTACCGCGTATAGAATGTTTCACTTCACCTCAGGTATAGCCATCCGTTCTATAGAACAGAGCAGCTGTGCTCAGCTGAAATTGCTGGTTTACCCAATTGAAAGCCATTCAACTCCGATGTTGGTGTTGGTTACGGCAACGGTAAGCTCCACACTCTTGAGACCCGGCTCCTGCAACGAAGTTGCGCCTCTGCACATTGTGTCGCGAAACTCTTTGGCTTTGGAGCACCTATCCACAGAGGAGCACCACTCGGTGGGTGCCGTCGTCGTGTCGGCGCACACCGCGGCGCGATCTTCACCGGAGAGAAACCGGCGGCAGATTTCATCGTCCGCCGGGCCACATGCTCCCGAAGGACAGCCCTTTCTGCATAGCACCGCAGCTTCGTCGAGCTGGGCTCGACATGCGACCATAGCTTCCAGTTTGGCGCCCCTACACGCCTCGCCCCAGTGCTTGATTTCCTGGTCAGTTGCGAGCCAAAGCTGTTCCTTCTCGACCTCATCAGCAGCCTGATCAATCGCGAACTGTACCGCGTCAACCACAACTTCAAGCGACTTCGGAATCGTATTCGCCGCCGTTTCGCCTTTCTACTCGAAATGACGGCGCCCTGTGAGAGTGAGACAAAACGCAACACTAATAACGATGAACCTTCCCATGGCCCGCTCCAGCTGCGTTTAGATATACCGCACAGAGACACCATCCCACGTCCCTGTGCAAGCGCTGCTGGGAGAGCGTGGTCCCCCTTCCCTTTTTGGTCAAATCGGCTGAGAGGAGAGGGCGATATACGAATACTGGTTTCGACTAGGATTGGGACACCGCAAAAGGAATTACGGAACTGCATGGTCGTACCACCGCCGTGATCCTTGGCCATTTCATACCGGTTCTTCCCGCCTGCCGCGCACAGCGCGTGTAAAACTATTTACATGCTGAAAGCTGTGTCCCAAAGATTCGCTGTTCCGCAGATGTCATTTTCAGAGCTTGGTATTTCGCTAAAAGTTTCTGCCACAACCTCAGATACTCGCATCGAAAGCGATGATTGGGTGGCAACCACTGATCCGGACCTTGCGCTCCTTTAGCTTTATTGAGTGATTGGCTTACGGCTAACAAGTTATCCAAATCGTTTGCAAAACGCTCCTTGTCATATGCTGACCAATCATGACCTCCATGGTCGTGAGCCCATTTCAGAGGGATGACATGGTCTGCATCAATTTCGCTGGTGCGGTGAAATGTTTTCCCGCTATATGGGTCAACCCAGGTCCCGCTAGAGACATAACATCCATCTGGTGAACGATTGATTGCACCAGTTGCTTGCTTAATCAGAATCTCATGGCGAGTGTTGATGCAGTTGCCGTCAGCATCAATCCAATGATTCCAGTCTTTCCGATCGTACTCGGGAAGTGTGGCAATCAATTGCGATTTTGATTGCGTCGCTGTTGGTGATAATGGTGTGGCGGGAGTATCGGAGCTAACTGACGCTGAATCTTCTGAGTTACACGAGGTTTGATGGCAATGATAACTATTTGTTTGGCGATCATAGTGACCACCGTTTGCGTCCAAGCCACCGCGATGCCCCGTGGCCCCAAGAGAAACAAGTATCAATATTAAAAGGACGATCCATGTTCTATGCATCACTATTTACACCACGAGAGTGAACTACATAGATGATATCCAAACCTTAATACGCATGCCATAGCGACTGGTAGCGCGCGAGACTCAATCTTATAAACTGACGTGGGCTGTGAATATACGATTTCTGCTTTGCCGGCCGCCTGGCCCGAGTTCAAATAGTAACTAAGTGATGAGCTATTAACTACGTTGATTGCTACTGAAGCTATAGGGGATGTCCTATCGACAAAGCTTCAAAAAGTCGCTCTTTACGGCCCAACTAGAGTGTTGCGCTGCAGCGGAGCTGAATCACCCAGCGGCTATGTTCAACTTGATAAACCTTCGGCTCTTGCGACCTTTGGTGAAGTCGATTAGGGTTTAGGCTGGTATTGTTCCTTACTTTGGGCATGAGAAAGTGTAAATTGCCTAAGTAAACAGCCATCGCAGTTAGTCTAGCCAAAAATGAAAGTTTCACTCCCGGACACAAAAATGCTTTGGGCCAATGCGGGCTCTAATTGCTCGTTATGTAGACAACGGCTTGCACAAATCACAAGTAACGGAAGAGCAGCCGTAATAGGCGAGGCAGCACATATCATTGCTGAAAGCCTAGATGGACCACGCGGGCAGAGTATCCTCGACATTAGTGAGCGAAATTCCTACTTCAACCTTATTCTTCTTTGCCCAACATGTCACAAGTTAGTCGACAAGGACACCGCTTCTTACCCTCCCGAAAAGCTTCACATGCTTAAAGCTCAACACGAGATGCGGCAGAGCGGACAGCGTTTAGTTGAATCAATCGAAGTAGCACAAGCCATCGACCACGGTAACGACCGGGATGTCATAAATTTTGCGAACAACTGGGCAGGCTTTGTACCGTTTTATGCCAAACTTTTCAGTCAAATTCAGCTTACCCAAATGAAAGGGGACGACATAGATGATGCCCTAATCATGCAAGCTCAAGAGTGGCATGATCGCAGGGATAGATTAAAGGAGCTGCTATTCATTGCGGGCGAAGAAAACACGCACATTCATCGCATCGCCTCGTGGGAGCGACACAAAAGGAATCACGAGTACATAGAACTTGGTCAATACCTTACTCCTTTTTCGTTCATTCTCGATTTTTTGAACCCTTTCCACATGATTGCAAACTATAGCGATGAACTCTGGGGAGCGTTTAACATTTCCCATGAGTTTATGGATTACCTACGCTTCAAATACCCCGAACTTAAGAAACCTTTGCGCAGCGATTAGTGCTGACTCATATCGCCAAGGCCATTTACTCGTCGATTTATGAGATCATGAAGTTTTACTTTGTAATGACAGGCTGCACAGACTATGAGATTTAGCAAGGCCCTTGCAACTCTGTACTGAACAAAGCTAGGATGGAACAATATTTTCTTCGAGCATGGTTGCGGCTATTCTTCGATACATTCCGAGAGAACTTTCCAAGCATTCTGCGCTTTCGAAATCAATTCGGCTTTTCGCTTTTTCATACTGCTTTAGCACGCTTAGCTTGAGAGGACGCTAGCGGGCGATAGCAGATGCGATAAATTGGCTCACCATACCATGACGGTATTCGATGAATATTCTGAATGAGAGCCGAACTCCATAATGGTGTTTTCTGATCGATCCTCTCAAGCCTACTGGGCCAGTCACTTAATAACCAGTATGCCGCGGCGACTGCTTTCATTCTTACAGCCGGCGAGAAGCGTTCAAGTAAATTCTCTGTCGCGGTATTGGGCGCGTTAATCCCGGCTGCAGAATAAACCGCCTTTTGCAACACGTGAACGCCTGCACCATGGCGCTTGGAGACCATTGTACGTGACAGTCGCTCCAGCACATCAATGAACGACCGCATGGAGCAGGCATCATGCACTAAAGGCATCAACTTACCGTCAAACAACAATCGAAGATTACATGCTGTTTCTATCAATAGTTCCTTTTCTCGTTCACTTGCGTCATACCATCCTAACGTTGTATCCAATCTGACATCTGCACCACATTTGCTGCATAGGCAAACTGACTGAGGATTGAACCGGAATGAATTCCCGATTAGTGTGCGAACGATTGCATAGCTAAAACCACACTGATGACAGTGATCATGGAGAGGAGTCTTGTGGATAGGGCAAATACCTAACAAAGAGAAACGCCATGAGCGACGAAAGTATGGCGCTGTATCATTGGCTAGGCATTCAGGACAGCACATCAGTCCAAATCTGGTCCGTAGTCGGTGGTAGACGCCAAGGGGAAGGAAGAATCGAGAAGGAGAATTAACACTACTCTGTGGGAAAATTGTTCCCTCCAGCTCACGTAACGTGGTCAATTTCACTCGGGAGATGGGAGTGTTGGTAATCGATGCTAGTCGCGACAGCACTAAATTTGAAGCGCATCTATCTAGATCTTTTGCTAACAACGAAGGTCCAGATGAGAAGTATCTCGAGCATAACGTCTGCAGTTTGCAATGGTTCATGATTGCTAGCCGCGTCATCCATGAAGTCAGAAGCTCATCTGGTAGCGGAGTAGCAATTACCGGCAATTGCTTAGATACGGCTATTACCGATGTGTCGATATATCGAAATGAACGATATGAAGCCTCAGTGCCATGAGATAGGTGTTTTACATGTCCAGTATCTACGTCGACGTCAAAGCTTGGATAATGAGGAAAGGAACTGATGGAGCGCTTTGAAATTAGTGGAAGCGCCCCAAGGCTCGCTTTCTTTCAGAGGGAGTTGCCCAGACCGCATTTTTTACATAGTCCAGAGTCAGCCTCTCCTTACCGTCATTTATAGCGGCTTCAGTTGCCCTTGCTAAGAGCGTAGCCATCTCGCCAATTAGGCCTTCTGATAGCCCCAACAGTTCTTTTGCAAATCGTTCATCAGTTAATCCTGATTGCTGTCTCAATGGCAGCAGCTTCTCAAAGCTGGCTAGCAACCGCAGATAATCGTCCGAATATGTCCATTTCAAAAGGAAGAATGGTTCAAAGCGATTGGCCAATTGTGGATCACTATTGATGACGTTCAGCGCTTCTTTTACCCCGGCCCCAACTATAGTAAGTTCTTGTTGACTACCAATGAGCTTGATTGTGTTGAGGCACTCACGTTGCCTCCTTGGCGTGGCTACTGCAATATGCTGGAACTCATCGATCATCAGCATTCTTACCCCGAGCAACTTTACATAGTACGACAGCAAGTCTTTTTTCTTTGAGACGCGGTCGCTGTGTCGAAAAGGAGCATTCAACATACTTAGAATTTCATCGTAAATACGTCCTTCGTCTGGGGCAGAAGGCATTTCGATGAGTAGAACGGGAGATACTGTTTGGCCTCCGTCGCGGCCAGGGTCAATTGGATGTAGGTCATAGAATCGCTCCAACAAGTGAGATTTGCCGTTGTTAGTCTCAGCAATAATCATCATGTTTACCTTTCGCTTTGATGGCGGTCCGTCGAGCAACCATTTCATACGATCAAGAGCTTGCTTTGCCATTGTGTACGTAATCCATCGCTTCTCTCGCACATACGCAATTCTCGCAACATTATCCTGTGACATGACCGCAGCAGTTTTAGGTGACAAATGTGGGTAAAGTGATTCCATATTCGCTTACTCATCTATATCAAAGGGTTTGATGTCTAATAGTGGTTTGGTCTCTCGCTCAGGCTCTCGTGTTCTCTCATGGCCCTTTGACTCATCACTGAGTAACATTTTTATGCTTGGCTGTCGTTTATGTTCTGCTTTACGCTCATTGTCACGTCGAACTTTTTTAGTTTGCTTCCTTGCGTTCTCTACTATTCGCTCCATCTCATCATACGCGGAGAATATGATGTCCTCATTGATAAGCTTGGCGCCTCGTTCTATCGCGAACTTGCGGGCCGCCTCGAACTCCCAGATGTTGACAGCAGGGTGAGACAAATCTCGATAGGGAATACGGTGATATTGCCCCGTGGAGGGATCAAAAAAATAGATCTCACTGATGTCTCTCGGATCCCGCCGTACTACAAATTTTCCATCAACAGCTGCGGGACTTGGATTCTGTTCCCCCACCCATCGCTGTAGAATCTCGTGATAGTAAAATATATGGTCAAGCAAAATTCCGTAGGCCTGTACGGTACGGTAAAAGACCGGCAGAAAGTCCAAGCGAAGCTGCGCTTCATTTAGCGGACGAGTCGCCACCCCTCGGCCAGGTGTAGTTCCGGTGCCGAAGATGCCATCTTTGAATTTTTGTGCTGGAGAACCATAAAGCGCGGAATGCTTCCGTTGATGATAAACCTCAACAATGAAATGGGTGACCCATTTCTCTAACTCAGGAACGGTCAGACATGCCCGTCCTTCGGTGTCATAGTTGGCACGTTCCGCAACGTTGGAGAACTTGGTACCTGGTAGAGAGTGCAACTCCTTCATTATGGTGCCAAGTAAAGCTTCAATGTGCCCTCCAAAATTAGGTCGTCCAAGTGGACGATACTGGAGATCGATACCATATTGTTCGCAAGCTCGCTGCAATGTATTACTTCGGAAATCTTTACCATTATCAACATGTATACAATCTGGTTTGCCCCACACGTCCCAAGAGGTCGAGATGTTATGTTTGGCTAAAAACTCATCTTTTGGCAGCATCATATGAGAGACGCACATTCCGACTGAGTTAGCGCTTGGTGCATCTAGAGAGATGTAGAATCCGCATACCATGCGACTATAGACATCGATGGCCATAGTGAGAAAGGGCGTGCCAATAGGTTCTCGTGATTGGCTATCGACAACACAAATATCCATTGGAGTGTGGTCTATTTGTATGATTTTCAGAGGATATGTAGCCTCATCATATTTTCCTCGATATAGATCATATTTCTCTCTCGCTGCCTTTTTACCGTACTGAGCTTCATACACCTCGCGAAGCGAGAAATCATTAACTCGAGCGCGTATTGTATTGGCGTGTGGAACGGCTAATCCCGCTGCTCTACACACTTTCTTCACATCTTCAATTACCTTGGATGTTTTTTTTCGCTGCACAGTCATCCGGTGTTTCTTGATCGACTCTTCAACGATTTTTTCTTGTTCATTTGATAGGCGTTTTGTACCTTTATCCGTTCGTGTCTGCCGGAGCAATCCAGCCATCTGGCCGGTATCGCGATATTGCCGAATCCATCGATATAGTGTGGTGTAAGGAATGTCCACCTCAGCAGCACGGGACTTGATTTCTGCCATTGACGCATTCTTTCCGAACTCGACAAGTGGCTTAATGCAATCAAAGCGGCGACTTGCCTCTTCCCAGTTTTTATCAAGCACATTCAACAGTTCGGGGATATGTCTCTTTTCTTCCTCTTTCGGGAAGAAGGCAATATCCCTCACGGGTACCCGCGTGACGTTTCCGGACTGTGGATGACGTATTAACGCATCTTGAAAATCCAGTAAGGTGACGAGGACATATCGACGATCTTCTACATATATCGTTGCGCCTGGCTCTAATGAACCAAACAGAGGGGTTAACGAGGCCATTTTCTGTCGTACTCCGGTCGTCTCAGCCAAACTGTGCTGTCCATTCTTAACGGTTCAAGTAGATCTGTACCCAGATACCCTTGCGCCAACATCGTCCATAACACGCCAAGAACAATTGCCTTTGTTTTCTCGTCTCTGGAACATGCTGCAATAACTGTTTCGATATCGGCCTCTTCTATCACCTTCAGAAACTGCTCGATCATTGCTACAGCTGGGCTTTGCAGATGATTATCTCGGTACCCCCTTAACCACATGATATTGTCGAGATATGGAATCCGGATTTCGACCTCAGTCATGATTTTGAAGTGCCAGCCCCGTTCATGTGCCCACTTTCGAGCTGCGCTTAGTTTGGGACGCAGTCGTTTCCAATCGGCCCACAAGTCTTTGCGATATTTGACTTCATACAGGACAGCTTGCGGCCAGCTCGGGTCTGGCTGGGGGCAATACTCAACTAGCAAGTCAGGTGTATAGACCCGGTCTTTCCCTAATTTATCTTTGAATTCGATTGTGACTGGCTGGGCTGTTATCCGTTTTACCCCGTGGTGCCACTGGGCCATGATTATGAGGTCGCGCTCCAGGCTGGATTCAAAGGGAACGCCTTTGGTGACTCGGAATGCCGGGTTTTGTACCACGCCCGTAACGGTTAGATGATTTGCTTTGATGGCTCGAGACATGGGATTAGCCTCTTTCACCAGAAAAGTATCGTTTAACGATGTAAAATTTGGAAAATTTACCAAATATCGATGTCGTAAATTTGTATTCATCGTTGTACTTTGGACCGTTGTTCATTTGAAATCCTACCATTTAGCGATGTAATTCGCAGGTAGTGCCAATCCGCGGCCCGGCGAAATTTCCTTGGCCCATAACGGCGTGCTGTTTTTAGACGAGTTGCCAGAATTTGACCGCCACGTATTGGAAGTACTGCGTGAGCCGCTAGAATCGGGCCGGGTCACCATTTCTCGCGCTGCGAGCCAAGCCGAGTTTCCCGCTCGCTTTCAACTCGTTGCCGCGATGAATCCTTGCCCCTGCGGTTACTACGGTAACCCGGAACGTTGCCGTTGCACACCGTTGGAAGTGCGCCGTTATCTGAACAAGTTGTCCGGTCCGTTTCTGGACCGCATCGACATGCACGTTGAAGTCCCTCCCGTTCCGAAAGAGCAGTTACTGAACCCGCGTGGCCAGCAGGAAGTGGGTTCTGCCGAAGTCCGGCAAAAAGTGGACATGGCGCGCGACCGTCAGCAGCAGCGCGGCCGCCTGAATCACCAGCTGAGCCCGCAGGAAATCCAGCAGCATTGTGCGCTCGCTGACGCGGATCGTCAGTTGCTGGAAACGGCCTTGGACAAGCTGGGGTTATCGGCCCGGGCCTGCCACCGGATACTGCGTGTGGCGCGGACGATTGCCGATTTGTCACAAAGTGACAATATTGGGCGCTCACACTTGCTGGAGGCGCTGAGCTATAGACGGCTGGAACGCTTACAACAGGCACTTGCGTTTTGATGTTGCACAAATACCGTCAGGATGATTTACAGAACTTGCTATCTCATTGATTTGCAATGTAAATTTTTCTGACAATAGAAGGTGATGGCACCTATTTTGCCTTACACTTAAGCACCCTTGGGACCAAGGGTGGAGTACAAAGTCACATGGAGGATGGAGATTGTGACCATGGAAAAAACGATTCCAAGCCAACCAGGGACCTACCGTTTCAAGCCGCATTCATTGTTGCCTTGGCTATCCGTAAGGGTGGTCAAAGAATCGGTGCTGGCACCTGACACCTTACGTGTCCGTTGCGCCGGGATGACGTTCAGCGCCACCCGGATGTTTGCCAACGGGGAATGGCAAGGACCTTTATAAAAATCACCTGAACAAGCTTACGAGCGGCGCCGAAAGCGCCGCTTTATTTTTGCCTGCCACAAGGTGATAAGCCGCGAAAGCGACACCGGCCCCGCACAAATCCATTGCCAGCCAGTACAATGCCGGCCGCTGTAATCCGGAGTACTGTGTTGTGTCGTCTTTGAATCCCGCCCAATCCCAAGCCGTCAAGCATGTCCATACACCGTTGTTGGTGTTGGCCGGCGCTGGCAGCGGTAAAACCCTGGCGATCACCCACAAACTCGCTCATCTGGTGCGCTCGCTTTATTACACGCCGGAGAGCATTTACGCCGTCACATTCACCAACAAAGCCGCACGCGAAATGAAAGAGCGGGCCGGCAAGCTGATGGGCGAAGAAGCGGTGCGCTTGAATGTGTCGACCTTTCATACCTTTGGCCTCAATTTCATCCGCCAGGAATATAAAGCACTGCAGTTGAAGCGCTCGTTCACGCTGCTCGACGAAGACGATTCGATGGCCATGCTGCGTGAAGCCGGCAACCTCGGTCAGCTCGACAAACAAGTGTTGTTTGCGCTGCGCCATGAAATCTCCAACTGGAAAAACGCGCTGCTGACGCCGGAGCAGGCGATGGCGATTGCCAAAGACAAAGATCAGCAATTGGCGGCGACCGCTTACGCCGCTTACGAACGCACGCAGCGCGCCTGTCATGCACTCGATTTCGATGATTTGATTCTGCTGCCCGCCGCTTGCCTGCGCGACAACCTGGACATCCGCGAGAAATGGCAGGACAAGGTTCGTTATTTATTGATCGACGAATACCAGGACACCAACGGCGCCCAGTATGAGTTGATGAAGTTTCTGGCTGGCACTCGAGCGGCGTTTACCGTCGTTGGCGATGACGATCAATCGATTTATGCCTGGCGTGGCGCCAACCCGGAAAACCTGAACATCCTGCAACAAGACTTTCCGAAACTGCAGGTGATCAAGCTGGAGCAAAACTACCGCTCGTTCGGCCGCATCCTGAAATGCGCCAACACCTTGATCGCCAACAATCCGCACTTGTTCGAAAAATCGTTGTGGTCACAGAAAACCTACGGCGAACCATTGCGCGTGCTCAGTTGTAAGAACGACGAAGACGAAGCGGAGCGAGTCGTCAATGAAATCATGATGCGCAAGATGCGCTTCAACCTGAATTGGAAACAGTTTGCGATTTTGTTTCGCGGCAACCATCAGGCCCGTTTGTTTGAAAAGGCATTAATCGAAAAACGCATTCCCTACAAACTCTCCGGCGGCCAGTCGTTTTTTGCCAAAGCCGAAATCAAGGATGTGCTGGCCTATTTCCGTTTGCTCGTTAACGAAGACGATGACGCCGCATTTTTGCGCATCGTCAATGTGCCGCGTCGCGATATCGGCGCCGTCACGATTGAAAAACTCGGCGCCTACGCCCAGCGTCGTCATGGTTCGTTGTTGCCGAGCAGTCTCGAGCTTGGTATCGAAAGCGAACTGAATGGCCGCAGCTTGACCGCAGTACGTCAGTTTGCCGAATTGATCCGCCGTTACGCTGAGCAGGCGCGCAAAGGCGATGCGCTGGAAGCGGTCAATGAGTTGCTGAAGGCGATTGGCTACGAAGGCTGGTTGTACGAGCAGGCATCAAGTCCGAAAGTCGCGCAAAGTCGTTGGCAAAACGTTCAAGACTTGGTGTCCTGGCTCGGCAACCATATCAACCATCCTCAAGATCCTTGTGATTTTGAAGAGGCAGTCAATCGCCTGTTGTTGCGCGATATGCTGGAACGCAGCGCCGAAGAGGATCGCAATGCCGACGAAGTGCAGATGCTGACCTTACACGCCGCTAAAGGTTTGGAATACCCACATGTTTACATGGTCGGCATGGAAGAGGAGTTATTGCCGCACCATGTCAGCATCGAGGAAGGCAATATCGAAGAAGAGCGACGTCTGGCGTATGTTGGCATTACTCGTGCGCAGGAAACACTGGTGTTCAGCCTGTGCAAAACCCGCAAGCGTTACGGCGAACTGGTGCACTGCGAACCGAGCCGCTTTTTGACCGAGTTACCCGTTGATGATCTGCAATGGGATGATCAGCGCAATCAGAGCGAAGAACAGAAAGCACAAGTCCGCGAAGACCGATTGGCGGCGTTGAAAGCGCTGTTGGATGACTGATACAACGCGGAATATTAGTGTCATTCCTAGCAATGTATACGAGTCATCTTATGCAGTGTTCGAATAAATTCGAACCTACAACTAGTAGGTCCGAATTTATTCGGACATGCAGACTTTGTTGCAACCGCCCTACTCGATGTCTTCCGGCTTTGCTTTCGGCGCGACAAATCGCAGCACCAGATAACCGAGTGTGCCGGAAACAATTGAGCCCAATAAAATACCAAGGCGATCAGTGTTCGGTGGATGGTTGCCGCCAGCTTCAAACGCCAACGATGCAATAAACAAACTCATCGTGAAACCGACACCGCAAAGCAACGCCACACCGATGATATGGGAAAACTGTGCTCCGCTCGGTAACGGCGCCAAACGAAACATTCTGGCGATCATCACCATGCCGGTAACACCGACCAATTTACCGATCAACAAACCCAGCGCAATACCAAGCGGTACCGTCGCCAAAACATCATCGAGCTTCAATCCCGCGAGACTGACACCAGCATTGGCGAATCCGAAGATCGGCAAAATCAGGTAAGCCACATAAGGGTGCAGATTGTGCTCCAGGCTTTCCAGCACGGTCGGTTCGTCCTGATTCGAATTTTTCATCGGAATAAAGAACGCGGTGATGACTCCCGCCAAGGTCGCGTGCACACCCGACTTCAGCACCATGACCCAGAACACCAACCCAACCAGAATGTACGGCGCCGCACGATTGACACCGCGCCAGCTCATCAGCGCCAGCGCAGCGATACAAATCGCGCTGGCGATTAAGTGCCATTGACTCAGATTGCCACTGTAAAACACCGCAATGACGACGATGGCCAACAAGTCATCGATGATCGCCAAGGTCATCAAAAACAGTTTCAGCGATTTCGGCACCCGGCTACCGAGTAAAGCCAGAATGCCCAAGGCAAACGCGATGTCAGTAGCGGCAGGAATGGCCCAGCCAGCCATATTGGCCGGATCGCCCTGATTGATGAAAGCATAAACCAGCGCCGGCATGACAAAACCACCAACGGCTGCCATGCCCGGTAACACGACATTGGCCGGCGCGCTCAACTCACCGATCACAATCTCGCGTTTCAATTCCAAACCCACCAGGAAGAAGAACACCGCCATCAGACCATCGTTGATCCACAGCAGCAGCGGTTTGTTGATGCCAGCTTCACCGACATGAATGCCCATGCGGGTATTCAGCAAAGCATCATAGTAGCTCGCCAGCGGCGAGTTGGCGGCGATCATCGCCAACACCGCCATCAGCAGCAGGATCATGCCGCTGGAGGCTTCCAAACGCAGAAACTGTTGAATGATTCGTAGTGGCATACCGTTCTCCTTGTTGCCGCCGATCATATCCGATGGGGGTGACAAGGGAAGAAAAATCGGATTAGCCAAGCGCGATCAAAACGCCTTGTTTATACGTCAGCGCAATCCGCTATCGATCAACAATGACAGCACCTTTCGAGTGAGAGAACAGTGAAACAAAAACGCCGCAACGGTTCTGCCGTTGCGGCGTCTTGACTACCGATTACACATCAATCATTCAGGCTTCATTACAAGGCTTGTCACGTTTCATGACAACATCAAAATCGCTAAGCGCCGAGTCGCTGGCCGACAGCTTTTGCTCCAGAGCATTCATGGTATCGAGCGTTGCGCACATGGTTTTCGCTTTGGCTTCCAGCTCATCACCGCGTGCGTCGATTCGTGCTTCGAATTCCTTTTCAAAGGTCTTCATCTCGGCTTCCCATTTTTTGCCATATTCTTCGTCGAAAGCGGCATGCAGTGCCTTGCCAAGTACAGAGAAGCCGGCATCAACCACCGACCACCCTAGCGAAGCACCATCATCAATCAGATCGTAATCAGAATCCTGCAAGCTCATCACTTTGCGCGGCAGATGTTTGTCGTCCATGCGCTTGCTGACTTCAGTGCGCAACTCGGAGAATTTCTCTTCAATTTTTGGAATGGCTTCATGATCTTTGCCGAGCAACATCGTGAACGCGCCAACCGTTGCCTCGCCACCAATGGCCAGGCCTTCCATCGTCACTTCCACGACCTGAGGCACGAAATCGCGGGTCTGTGCTTCGTAATCACGCACCCACTGTCGTTGCTCAGCGCTCAGTTTGATTTCACTGCCATTGCGCCAGAGACGGCCATCCTGCAAGGCGAAATTGGCACCGTTGTCACGGCTCAACACCACCTGCTCACCGAGCGTAATGCCAAAGTCGACATCGTAATCACAGGATTCCCCTGCATAGGCAGAGCCAGCGGCTAACATGGCAACCAGAGCAAGCGATTTGTTCATGATTCGACCCTCCATCAGTCAATGGTATCCAGCTTGCCGCATTGAAGCGGTAACAAGCTTGTCAAACTGTAAAAAGATGTTTGCACTGCCTGAAATGACAACGGCCCGGCTGCGCTAAGCACAACCGGGCCGTTCTGCAATAACAGGCTATCAGCGTTCTTCAGCCGGCAACTCAATGATTTTGCTGCCATCCTGCTGTTCAACCAAATAAGGGTGTTGCATCGCTTTTTCCGACACGGCACCGACTTGCACTGGGATAGCAAAGGCACGCGCGCGGGTTTCGCCCTCAATCGTTGAATGAATAATGACATTCAGATAGTGCAGACCTTCAGAACTCGGCGTCACGTCCAGCGTTTGCACCATTGGCCCCCCGTGACCTTTTTGCCAATGATAACTTGCTTGCTTACTCCCGCCAGCCAACTGCAAACCGGAGTCCGTATTCAACTCAATATCAAGCGTGGCATCTGGTGAACGCGATATCACCGTCAACTCCAATTTACCAGGGCTGCCAACACCCGGCTTTTGCAACCAGCTATAACTGAGTTCCGCCGCTGCGCCCGGCTTTAGATAGGCGACCGTTGGCGATTTATGGTTTATCGCACCTTCGCTTTTCTGACCGGCATCACAGGCGGACACAAACAAGAAGACGCTGAGCAGCAATAATGTTTTCATCTCAAACTCCTTAATTCAGCGTAACGGTGAAGCAGCTTTCACGCTCATCGCCAGTCGTGTCGTCGACGTTGCGATATTCATGTAAATCGATGACATACGCTCCGCCACTCAGATTTCCCGACCACACCTCGGTTTGATTGTTACCGCTGTCTGCACCGTCGTTACCTGATACCAGTTGCCCAGCTTTATAAATATAGAAATCTGGGTCGCTTGTCGTGCCTAGCGCTGGAACGGTAATGGTATAGTTCCCCGCTGGAACATTCATACGCAAAAAGCGCCTGTTACCAAGTTTGTTGTAGTCACCGTGAGTTCCATAGCTACAGACATTGTTAAGTGGGGTTCCAATTGTCAGCGTGTAATAGACCGGCTGCGCCTTGTTACCTTCATCAAAGTTGGTCTCGTTACTGCCATAATCGTCAATCGTACTTGAATTGATCGAGCGAGCATTGACCATCGCGTCAATGGCCGCTCGCTGTGACGCGTTGATGCCTTGATTCTTAATGCCATTAACGAACGTGAAAATCGAAGTAAATGCTTCCGTTGTTCGTTGATGATTGATGAGAGTCTCAAAAATAGGCGTGAAACCAACACCATCTACCCCATCACCAATTTCCACGCTAGAGTCATAGATATCGTACAAAATGCTTTGTACCACTCCTTCGCGACCCCAACCAGGAGAGCGAGCATCATTGCTTTCCACATTGATACTGAACCCTTGCGAAGAGTTAGCGCCTAGCGAATCGCGGTAAACCGGATCATCCGTCACCATACCGCTCAACGCGTTACCAAATCCTTCGCCGAATGCTACGCGCATGTCCAGCAAGTCATTGCCGCCATGTTGGCCACCAATCGAATCCGAGCGGGAATGGAAACCTTCAAAATAATGACCCCACTCGTGAATTACGACGTGGCCATCGAACTCATCCGTATCGGCATCAGCTTTACCCAGGATATAGATCTCGGTACCGTTGAAAAATGAGGTACCAATTTGGCCTCTAGCAAGATCGCCACGAGTATTGGTGTTGTTAACACTCCAGTTGATGTTCACTGGCTGAAACTGAAAATTGGGATCCGCAGTGAGTATTTTGTTATAGGCCTGATAAACCGAATCAAGGATGGCAAAAGGCCCGGCAGCTCGCACGGTTTGATAAGTGTTACCTGTACCGACTGCGGCATGCAAATTGATGGTTTGATTGCTGACGCCGATGTTGGTCGCACTGCTGACCATCGAATAAAGCGCCTTACCATTGGTGTTGTCGACTACTTGAAAATTCCAGGATGGCGTTCCCGATTTCAACATCTGTGCTTTTACGCGCACACTGACGGAGGAGAAAACCGGAACTCCGCTAAAACTGTAATTGCCTTGAGCGTCAGTGGTGGTTGTCGCAATCAGGGCGGAGCCAGGAGAACTTAATAGTTCGACAACGGCACCACGAACGTTTTGTTGTTGCACATCGTTGAAATTTAGCGCGTTGGTTGCAGTGTTGTGTTTCACACGGTCAAACGTAGCTTTGCCACTGACTGAAACCGTCGTGCCGGGTGGAGCAATATTAATCACGACTGTCGCATTGGCCGTTGCTCCACTGTTATCCGTTACCGTCAGACGGAAACTGAGTGATGTAACAACATTGTCGGGGGCAACAAACGTGGCGACCGCCGCGTTGCCATTGGTCAACGTGACGGTTGGACTTCCCCCGGTTTGCTCCCAAAGGTAGCTCGCAATTGAGCCATCCGGATCAGACGCAGTTCCCGTTAATGTTACCGTTGTCCCTGGAGAAACGTTTTGGGTAACGCCTGCGCTCACCGTTGGCGGTTGATTGGCAGGGGGGGAGCTACCACCACCCCCGCCGCCGCCGCAGGCGACCAGCGTCATGGCCAAAAAGAAGGTCAGAATCAGGGAGATTGAGCGTTGCATACGTGCTACCTGGTTGTTGCCCGGCCGCATTGCTGACCTTGGGCTGTTCGTTGTTCCAATTCACGGGGCATGATACCGGCAATACCCAGCTCATTCAGTCACAAATTGTAGTCAGGAGTCACTCACTGCCAACTGCATCACAACGTAAAGTTCGTTGTGCCAGCAACCAATAATCACTGAACTGTTTCGCTGGCGTTGGGCTGCAGGAACGGCGATTGGCTGATTCCGGTTTGACCGGCAAGGATTTGACCGGTTTCGACGTCAGTGCCGCATAGTGCCGACTGACCGGACTATTGCCGGTCAGCAGGGAAACCGGCACCAACTCAACCTGTTCCCTCGCCAGCGCATTCAAGCGCTTTTCCAACACCGCCAGCGTATTGCGTTTCGGATGACCAATGGCCAGCGCGTAACCACGCTGGCGAGCGATTTTCAGCAAGCGGTCGAACTGCTCGTCAACCGCCTGCTCGCTATCCACATGGTCGAGAAAAATATCGCGGCCGACGCTCGGCACACCGAGCCGGCGTGCTTCCGGCAGCGCCACGCTTTCCGCCGTGGTGCGGCTATCCACAAAGAACAGCGGGCTGCCTTTGACTTCCTCGAACAGCCACTGCATGCGCTGGCGATCGCGGGTCAGCACACTGCCCATATGGTTATTGAAGCCCTGCACATACGGAATGCTCTGCAGATTGATGCGCAATTGTTCGCGCAGCTGTGCTTCCGACATGCCAGTAGTCAGCGCCCCCTTGCCCATCAATTGCAGGCTGGCTTCGGATTCCATTGGCGCGTGCAGCAGCACGTCGCGACCCAGTGCATTGGCCTCGCGCGCCATCTCCGGCGCATGCGCGGTATGCGGCAAAAACGCGTAACTGACGGCCCCTTTCAGCGCCAGCGCCCGTTCACCGAGCGGGCGGTTATCACCCATGTCGTCAATCAGAATGGCGATACGCGGCAACGCCTCTGCGGCATGGGCCAGCGTGGCGAGCAACAGGACAAACAGCGTCTTGGTCACGCGAGTGTCATCTCAACGGCGGTGAGGCAATGGCCGAATTGTGGTCGCGATACCGGAGCTTGTAAACCTCCGATATCGCCAATCCGCGCAGGGCCACTTAAGGCGTTTTCTGCAGGGCCGCCAGACCATGCAGCAGGTTGATCGCGGTCGCCAGCTGGGTGTCTTGCCAAATGCTGTCATCAGCGCTCGGGCTGACAACGATGTCTTCGCTGTCGGTGTTCTGCAGCGAACGCGGCAAATCGGCTTCGCGCCGGGTTGGTTGTTCATCGGCGACCCACTTGCCGGATGGCACCAACACATCCGGCATGATGCCCTTGGCCTGAATCGAGCGGCCGTTCGGGGTGTAGTAGCGGGCCGTGGTCAGCTTGATGGCGCTATCGGCGTTCAAGCGTTGCACGGTCTGCACCGAGCCTTTGCCGAAGCTGCGGGCGCCGACAATCACGGCCCGGCCATGATCCTGCAACGCGCCGGCAACGATTTCCGAGGCCGAAGCCGAACCTTCATTAATCAGCACGACGATCGGTACACCGGCCATGATCTGCTCCGGGTCAGCTCGGGCTTCGCTGACCGTGCCGGCCATCCGGCCCTTGGTGCTGACCAGCACACCTTCGGTCAGGAAGGCATCAGACATGTCGATCGCGGCGCGCAGCACACCGCCTGGGTTATTGCGTAAATCCAGCACCAGGCCACGTAAAGGTTTGCCGAACTCCTGCTCCAGCGCGCCTATCGAGCGCAGCATTTCGTCGGCGCTATCTACCTGGAATTGACTGACGCGCAGATAGCCGACGCCATTGTCCATCAACTCATGGCGGACACTTTTGGTTTGGATTTCAGCACGGGTCAGCTTCAGATCAATCGGCGCCGTGGCACCTTCGCGCTCAAATTGCACCGTGACCGTACTACCCGGCTCGCCACGCAAGGATTCGATCACTTTCTCGAATTTCCAGCCGTGCACCGATTCATCATTGATACGCACGATGACATCGCCGCTCAACACACCAGCGCGCTTGGCCGGTGAATCGTCCATTGGCGTCACCACCCGGAATTCGCCTTCGACCGGCAACACTTCCATGCCGACACCGCCATAGCTGCCATGAGAGCTTTCGCTAAGCCGTTGCAGAGTTTTACCGCTTAAGTAAGAAGAATGCGGATCGAGCGTTGCCAGCATGCCGGTGATCGCGCCTTCGAGTAGTTTCTTGTCGTCCACGTCTTCAACGTAAGTGGCTTTGATGCGCGCCATGGCGTCGGTCAGCGCTTGCAGTTCTTCCAGCGGCAATTCGTTCGTGGGTGCTGCCGCCACCGTGGCGTACAGCATCAGGGGCAGAACAACGGACATAACACACCTCGGTTGCTGGAGAGGAAACGAACAGCGGCCCGCGCTCGTTTCGATTCAATATTGCGGGGCTCAACCACCCTTGGCGATCCACGGCCTCGGGTCAATGGCTTTGCCTTGATGACGTATCTCAAAGTATAGGCCGACATCGGTTTGACCGCCGGTGTTGCCAATTGTCGCAATCGGTTCGCCGGCTTCGACCCAGTCACCGACTTTTTTCAGCAGGCTCTGGTTATGACCGTACAAACTCATGTAATCGTCACCGTGGTCGACGATGGTCATCAAGCCAAAACCGCGCAGCCAGTCGGAAAACACAATACGACCGTGATAGATGGCACTGACTTCACCGCCTTCGCGGCCACCGATCAGCACGCCATTCCAACGCAAACGCCCTTCATGGCGGCTTTCACCATACTGATGCAACAGTTTGCCGTTGCTCGGCCAACTCAAGCGACCGCGTAGCTGCGGAAAGCCGGCGCCCTTTGGTAACGGAACCCGCTTCGCCGCCTTGCCGATTTGCTCCAGCAGTTGGCCGAGGGATTGTTCATCGGCTTGCAGGCTGGCAATTTTTTTATCGGTGCTGGCAATTTCCTGGGCCAGACGACGCACGGCATTGCGACGCTTCTGACTCAGGCTTTTCAGTTGCTGGCGCTCATCGCTGAGCTTTTGTTCGATGCTTTTCAGTTCCAGCAACTCAGCGGCAATGGTTTCGGCAATCGTGCTCAACGACTGCATCGCTTCGGCCAATTGCTGCAGCTCAACGGTGCGCGCTTTGTTCAAGTATTCGTAGTAAATCAGCGTCCGACCAAGCCGGCTTGGGTCTTGCTGATTCAGCAGCAGTTTCAGGTATTCCTGATCGCCAACGGTGAACGCCGCGCGCATTTGTTTGGCCAGCGTTTTCAGCGCTTTGTCGCGCTGTTGTTCGTAGCGCTGTTTTTCATCGTCGAGATTATTCAGCCGGTGTTTTGCTTCGCGCTGTTTTTGCTGAGTGGCATCAAGCGCTTTGCTGACTTCGCCAATACGTGACTCGGCCTCGGCCAGTTCCTGACGTGCCGCGCTTTCTTTTTTGCGCTTAGTGGTTTGTTCTTTTTGCAGCTCGCTGATCTGCTCGCGCAAGGCTTTCAGTTGTGCCTCGGTGGCGGCCTTGTCGGCAGCGATCGTCGGTAGCGCAAACGCCAGCAACGCGCTCAGCATCAGCACCGGCCAATTCAGTGTTTTCATTATGCTTGTCACTGTCATGCGCTATACGACGTTCGCAGGCTTTCCGGATTGCCGGTCAGTGTACTGAAATTCCCCGCGACGAGAATGGGCAATAACACCGATTCCCGTCTGAATCAGACTCACTTGACCCGGAAAATCGGCCGCCCCGTCATCTCTTTCGGCACTGGCATGCCGATCAGATGCAGCAGCGTTGGGGCGATATCGGACAACACACCATCCTGCACCGCCACGTCGGCGTTGCGGCCAATATAGAGCAGCGGCACCGCTTCGGTGGTGTGCTGGGTGTGCGGCTGATTGACGTCATGATCGTGCATCTGTTCGGCATTGCCGTGATCGGCCGTGATCAGCGCTTCGCCGCCGACTTTTTCCAGCGCGGTGGCAATGCGGCCAAGACAAACATCCAAGGTTTCAATCGCTTTGACCGCCGCCTCGAATACACCGGTGTGGCCAACCATGTCGGCGTTGGCGTAGTTGCAGATGATGACGTCGTAACGTTGGTTTTCGATGGCATCGACCATTTTGTCAGTCACTTCAGCGGCGCTCATTTCCGGCTGCAGATCATAGGTCGCGACCGATGGCGAGTTGACCATGATGCGCTGTTCGCCGTTGAAAGTTTGCTCGACGCCACCGTTGAAGAAAAACGTTACGTGTGCGTATTTTTCCGTTTCGGCAATGCGCAACTGGGTTTTGCCGTGGTCCTGCAACCACTGGCCAAGCGTGTTGTTCAGGCTGGTCGGTGCGAAGGCGACCGGCGCCGGAATATCGGCGGCATACTGCGTCAGCTGCACGAAATACAGCGGCGCAATTTTGTTGCGGGCAAAGCCGTCAAACTGGTCGTCGACGAAAGCACGGCTGATTTGCCGGGCTCTGTCCGCGCGGAAATTCATGAACAGCAGCGCATCACCGGCTTCAATCGACACCGGCTCACCAATGCGCGTGGCTTTGACGAATTCGTCGTTTTCGCCGCGGGCGTAAGCTTGCTGCAATCCTTCGACGGCGCTGTCGGCAGTAAATTCGGCTTTGCCGGTCGTCAGCAATTCGTAAGCAGCCTGCACCCGATCCCAGCGCTTGTCACGATCCATCGCAAAGTAACGACCGATGATGCTGGCAACGCGCGCCTGCGGGTATTGCGCGCATAATTTTTCGGCGGCTTGCAGCGAGCCTTCGGCGCTACGTGGGGGCGTGTCGCGACCATCCAGAAACGCGTGCAAGTAGACCGCTTTGGCACCGCGCTTGACGGCCATCTCAACCGCTGCGAATAAATGTTCTTCATGACTGTGCACACCACCGGCCGACAATAGGCCCATGATGTGCACGACGCCGCGGTGCTTGTTGGCATTATCGATAGCCGTGGTGAACGCCGGGTTATCGACGAATTCGCCGTCGCGAATCGCTTTTGAAATGCGGGTCAGCTCCTGATAGACAATGCGGCCGGCACCGAGATTGATATGGCCGACTTCGGAGTTGCCAAACTGACCCGCCGGCAAACCGACATCTTCGCCCGAACCGGAAATCAGCGTATGCGGGTAGCGCGCCCAGAGCCGGTCCCAATTCGGGGTGTTGGCGGCTAAAATGGCGTTGTCTTGTGGATTTTCGCGATACCCCCAGCCATCCAGCACAATCAGAACCATCGGTTTTGGCGCCACACTCATACGTCGGTATACCTTTCAGCAGATATGAAAATGCCGACTATTGTACTGAAAGAAGTGGTGCAAACCGATTTTTCACCCATGATTCACGATAGAATCTCAGCATATGCGTACCGAATTCACGTCGTAACGAAGAGGTCTGCCCATGAAGCTCCATATCCTGGGGATAGTGTGTGCCGCAACAGCCATGACGGCGTCTGCGGATTATCTGGCCGGACTGGACGCCTACAACAGCAAGGATTTTGCCAAAGCCAAACAGGAATTTTTGCTGGCCGCCGAACTCGGTGATGCCAAAGCCCAGCGCGTACTCTCAACGATGTACGCCAAAGGCGAAGGCGGTCCGATGAACGCCATTGATGCCTATGCCTGGGCTGCGGTCGCGGCGCTGGAAGACACCGATGTCGCCGCCAAGATCCGCGACACCATCGGCGCCCAGTTACCGCCGGGCATCAAAGCGCAGGCCGAAAAGCGTGCGACCGAACTGATGGGCATGTATAGCCGGCCCGGCCTCGAAAACCGCATGCTGCCGCAGCTGAACAGCAACGAACCGACCATCTATGATCTGCAGTACGCCGAAGCGATGCTGAAATCCGGCGTTGCCGTCGACTACCCAACCCGGGCCAGAGAAAAAGGCGACCAAGGCGTACTTTGCGCTTCGTTCTACCTTGATGCTGATGGCAAGCCGATTGCCCCGGCTGCATTCGAGCCTTGGGCGAAACCATCGGTACTGGCCGGGTCGACGGAAAAGCAGCTGGAGAGTTGGCGTTTTCAGGCCGGTAAACCCGGTGTTCGCTACGCCTACTGCCTCGACTTCCTGATTGAAGATGACAAGACCTGGGCGGATTTCAACGCTGTTGAAAAACAATTGCAAAGCGCCGCCGGCAACCGCAATGCGCTGGTAGCACTGGCCAAGCAGCTGTCGGCAGCCGCCGTTTCGCCACGAGGCCGGGTCGATCCAAAATATGCGACCCAGGCCTGGCGTGATGCAGCCATGCTTGGTGATGTTCAGGCCGCCTATGAAACCGGTTCCCGGTTATTGCGCGGCGATGGTTGCCGGCGCGATCGAGTCAAGGGCTTGCGCTGGATGGATCATGCCGCGCGAGCCGGCTCGGCCGATGCCAAGGCCTATTTAGCGCTGCGCTT
Source organism: Permianibacter aggregans (assembly GCF_009756665.1). Taxonomy (GTDB): domain Bacteria; phylum Pseudomonadota; class Gammaproteobacteria; order Enterobacterales; family Permianibacteraceae; genus Permianibacter; species Permianibacter aggregans. The sequence continues at coordinate 2,463,986 of NZ_CP037953.1, read as the reverse complement.
GCAGGCCGACGACGAGCTGAAACTGGACCCGGCAAAACAGCAACAGTACCTGAGCGATGCCGCCGCCTCCGGTCATGCCGAAGCCCTGCTCCATCAGGCCACGCAGCAACTGAAAAGCAAAGACCCGAACCGTTGGGCCGAAGCCGTTGCCAGCCTGGCCCGGCTCAGCGAACGCCTGAGCATTTCGGTCTGGGATTGGCGTGCCTACGGACTGGCGCTGATCGGCGAGTTTGAAGAGGCTGCCGAGCTGGCCGAAGACGCGCTGGAATTCGCTCAGCAATACAACCTCGAGCAAAGCCATCGACAACAGGCCTTCATCGCGCTGCAGGAAAATCGGCTGCCTCCTGCACCGAAATAAACTCACTCATAAATAGACATCATTTTTTACAGCGCCAGTGTAAATCTGGCGCTAATTTATTGTGGCGGGCAAAAATCCCGCGCATTCCCGGTCCAGCAGTGGCTGGCCGGGCAAAAACAATAACGACCATCATGCGATGGTCAGGCACAGGAGTGGTTAAAAATGGAAATGGTGGTATTGGGGTTGGTGCTGTTTGCGATTGTGCTGGTGTTTTCCGGCGTCAAATCGGTGCGGCAGGGTTTTGAGTACACCGTTGAGCGCTTCGGCAAATACGTGCGCACGCTGTCGCCGGGCCTGCATTTCATTACGCCATTTATCGAGCGGGTTGGCGCCAAGGTCAACATGATGGAACAGGTGCTCGATATTCCCGAGCAGCAGGTGATTTCCAAAGACAACGCCACGGTCACCATCGACGCCGTCTGCTTTTATCAGGTGATCAGCGCCTCACACGCGACCTATGAAATCCGCCACCTTGAACACGCGATGCAGAACCTGGTGATGACCAACCTGCGTACCGTACTCGGCGGCATGGATCTGGACGAAATGCTGTCGAAGCGCGACCAGATCAACGCCCATATCCTGGCCATCGTCGATGCCGCAACCAATCCCTGGGGCGTCAAGATCACCCGTATCGAAGTGCGCGATATCGCGCCACCGGCTGATTTGCAGGAAGCCATGGCCCGGCAGATGAAAGCCGAGCGGATCAAGCGCGCCCAGATTCTGGAAGCCGAAGGTCTGCGTCAGGCGGAAATCCTGAAGGCAGAAGGCTTGAAGCAGTCGCAGATTCTGGCTGCCGAAGGCGAAAAGGAAGCCGCGTTTCGCCAGGCCGAAGCGCGCGAGCGCTTGGCCGAAGCCGAAGCCAACGCCACCCGCGTGGTGTCCGAAGCCATCGGCCAGGGCGATACCCGCGCGATCAATTACTTCGTCGCGCAGAAATACATTGATGCGCTGGGCCAGATCGCCAGCGCCCCGAACGAGAAGCTGGTGCTGATGCCGCTGGAAGCCGGCAACGTCATCGGCGCCCTCGGCGGCATCACCGATCTGCTGAAACAGGCGCAGGTGAAATGATGGAAAACTGGAGCATCGCCTACTGGCACTGGCTGGCCGCCGGTCTGGTGCTGATTGCGCTGGAAATGCTGGTACCCGGCTTTTATCTGCTGTTCCTTGGCATTGCCGCGCTCGGCACTGGTGTCGTGGTCTGGTTGCTGCCGTTGTCCGCGCTCTGGCAATTTAGCCTGTTTGCGTTGCTGTCGATCATCACCGTTGTACTCGGCCGGCGCTGGTACAGCCGCCAGAATGCCGATACCAGCAGCGGCCTGAACCGGCGCAGCGCGCAGCTGGTCGGCCGCAAGGTGGTGCTGGCAGAAGCCATCGTCAACGGCCGTGGCAAGGTCAATATCGACGACACACTATGGACCGCCCGAGGCGATGATCTGCCGGCCGGGCAGAAAGTCGAGATCGTCGGTGTCAGCGGTACTGAAGTCGAGGTTCGGGCGTTATAGCCCGGCCTCAAAGGCCGTTTTGCGGTTGTTTCCGCCAAGACGACAACCATCCAGTCGCAAACGGAAAGCCGGGCCAAAGCCCGGCTTTTTCTTCACTGTCGCCGGCCAGCCGCTTCTGTATAATCGGCGCTCTTTTTCAGGCCCCTGCCTCTTTTCTCAGTTGATTTATGAATATTGCGGTTGAACTCTTCCAAACCTCCCCCATGTTAACGATGGCCTGGGTCGTGTTGCTGTTTCTGACTCTGGCTGCCTTTTTGAGCAGTGGTGCCGGCAAGGCCATCGCCGCTCAGCAGTTGACCAATCTCGTTAATCGCGAAGATGGCGTCGTGCTGGATATCCGCCCGGCTGCCGAGTTCAACAAAGGTCATATTGTCGGTGCGCTGAATATCCCGCTGAGCAAGCTGGCCGAAGCCGACAAGGATCTGGAACGGCTCAAAAACCGTCCGGTCGTTGTCGTCTGCGCCCAGGGCATGACTGCCGTCAATGCCTGCAAGCTGCTGAAGCAAAAAGGGTTTGAGAAAGTGTTCCGCCTGAATAGCGGCATGCAAGGTTGGCAGGCGGATAATTTGCCGGTCACCAAGAAATAAGAGGATTGTGTCATGGCCCGAGTCGAAGTGTTCACCACGCTGGTTTGTCCGTACTGCGTACGCGCCAAACAGCTGCTCGACAGTCTCGGCGCCAGCTACGAAGAAATTCGCATCGACCAAGACGATGCGAAACGGCAGGAAATGATGAGCCGCAGCGGCCGTCGTACCGTGCCGCAAATTTTCATCAACGGCGAGTCGATTGGCGGCTGTGATGATTTATATGATCTGCACCGCGCAGGTCAGTTACAACCAAAGCTTTCCGCCTGAGACGGAAAGCCATTTAATAAAGACAGAGGAATAACCATGGCTGAAGAAACCAACACCGAGGCGCAGGCACCACAGGCCGGATTCAACCTGATTCGCGTCTACACCAAGGACATTTCGTTTGAAGCGCCGAATACTCCAGAAGTGTTTCAGAAAGCCTTTGAACCGAACTACAACGTGCAGCTGAACAGCAAAGCCCGCAAACTGGACGGCGACGTCTACGAAGTCGTGTTGACCATCAATGTCGAATGCAAATCCGGTGAGCAAGTCGCGTTCATCGCCGAAGTGCAACAAGCCGGCCTGATGAACATCAGCGGTCTGGAAGGCATGCAACTGCGTCACGCGCTGAGCGCGTTCTGCCCGAACATCCTGTTCCCGTATGCCCGTCAGGAAGTGGCTGCCATTGTTGGCAGCGGCGGCTTCCCGGCCCTGCACCTGAACCCGGTCAATTTCGATCAACTGTTCGCGATGCAGCTGCAAAAAGAAGCCGAGCAACGCGGCAGCGCCGAAGGCGACAGCAACGCCACCGTTCAGTAATCATTGAGCGAAGCTAAGTGCCCCAGACTCCGATTTCCGTACTCGGCGCCGGCTCCTGGGGCACCGCTCTCGCGCTCCATTTGGCGCGCAATGACAACGAGGTCCGACTCTGGGGCCGCGATGTCACGACGATGCAAACGATGCAGTCGTCACGACAAAACCAGCGCTATCTTCCCGGCATTATTTTCCCCGATAACCTGACCGCCACTGCCACACTGGCGCAAGCGCTTGATGGCGTGCGTGATGTGTTAATCGCGGTGCCAAGTCATGCCTTTCGCGAAACGCTGCGAGCGATAAAACCCTACACAAGCAGTTCGTTGCGCCTGATTTGGGCGACCAAAGGTTTCGAACACGGCGCGCAAGCGCTGCTTTCGCAAGTCGTTGAAGATGAATTCAGCAGCGCATTGCCGAACGCCATTCTCTCCGGCCCAAGCTTCGCCAAAGAATTGGCTGCCGGTTTACCCACCGCGATCACGCTGGCCTCGACCTTTATCGAGTTCCGTCAGGACATGGTCGGGCGCTTTCACAACGACAAATTCCGCGTTTACCAAAGCGATGACATCATCGGCGTGCAAGTCGGCGGTGCGGTGAAAAATATTCTCGCTGTCGGCGCTGGCATTTGTGACGGTTTGGGTTTCGGTGCCAATGCCCGCACCGCCTTGATCACTCGCGGCCTGGCAGAAATGATGCGGCTTGGCGTTGCCATGGGCGGCAAAGCCGAGACCTTCTACGGCATGGCAGGGCTCGGCGATTTGATCCTGACCTGCACCGACAATCAATCACGCAATCGTCGTTTCGGTTTGGGTTTGGGTGCAGGCAAAACACCGGAACAAACACAGAAAGAAATCGGCCAGGTCGTCGAAGCGGCCAGCAACGTTGCCGAAGTCTGGCAACTGGCCAAGCGCTACCAAATCGATATGCCGATCACCGAACAGATTTATCGAATTTTGCACGATCATGTTGCACCGGCCGTGGCCGCGAAAGAATTGTTGAATCGCTCCTCGAAGTTTGAATAGGTTTTCTGATTTTTCTAACCAGAATCGCATAAATGCTGCTCCCAATGTTGACGGGTCGAACCGACCGAAGATAGGTATGTAGTAGGTCCGAATTCATTCGGACATATTTCTGAAGAAATAATGAGAGATTTGTGCGAATGAATTCGCAGCTACATCAATGCACGACAGACTCCTGGATTTGATCCAGACTCAATGCGAAGCTGGTTAGTATCTTACTAGAAGCCATCTCAAAAATAGTCTGGGCGAAGGCGAAGTGTGTGAAGAGGAACGGAGGAACCGGAGTTTACAAGTCGTAAATGAGGATTGTTCGCCACATCCATGTGGCTCACCCTTCGGGCTACGCGAAAATCCGCTCCTGGCGGATTTTTCCGAGCACCGCATTCGCGCAGATCACCGAGCTCCAGGCATTTTTGAGATGGTTTCTAATCCCATCTCACCCCGCCCGACTAGCCGACAGAGCGGCTGGCGCTGCGCCGGAATCACCGTCTTTTTCCTTGCTCGCTCTTTGAAAGAGCGGGGATCTAAGATCCCTTCGCTGACGAAGGGAAAAGCACGTAATAGATCCCTCCCCTGGCAAGGGGAGGGTGGGATCATTTTTTTGGCGAGAATGCAGAACCAGTAGCTATTGCTGATCCAGCGCCTTGCAAGAGCAATCCTTCAAAACCTGCTGTGCCTCAGTCCGCGGATGCTGCACAACACACTGTCCGTCCGTTTTCCGCAGCCACAACATCTCCGGCCGACCACGCACCCGACCGTCAATTTGCAATGCTGCTTGCGGTTCCAGCAACAGCGTATCGCGCTCAGCAAAAATGCTGTGCCCGAGCGTGACCGGTTGACCGGTCACGCGTTCGGCAAATTGTTGTATCAACTGCACACAAGCTTGCGATGGCGCATTCAATTTTGCCGGTTCACTCTGTGTTGGCGTGTGCGCGCAAGCAGCAAGCCCGACAAGTGCACACGACAGCATCGCCGTTCTCATCGACCAGCCTCCGGCAACACAAACCGATTGCTGCGCACCGGCTCATGGACAACAGCGCCTTGCTGCTCGACGCTCAACTTTTGTTGGCCAGTAGTCGCCGGACAACTACCATTGGCACGTCGATAAAGCGCGGCCGCGAGCATACCTTCGCTGGTGTCGCCAAGCGCTTTGCTGAAATCATCCGCTGCCGCACATTGCGCTGAAAAACCATCCGCGTAATCACCGAAACCTTTGAAGTTGATGCCTTTGAATTCAATCGGGAAATAGGAAATACCGCAGTTGTCCTTGGCAGTAAAACCATAGGGTTTGCCGCAAGTCGTTGCGCCAATACGAATCACTTGGACATCAATACCTTCCAAACCATTGATGATCGCTTCACTGGCCGAACAGGTTGATTTCGAGGTCAGCACAAATACCCGGCCCAGATTCAAATTCGGCAGCGACTGATTGCCCGTGCACTGAAACTGGCTGTTGATGATGCAACTGGTGTTATAGAACGGTGTCGGTGCCTGATTATTGTCGGCAACGCGCTTGTCGTTGTATTGCAGCTTCTCAAAGTACTTGCCACTGGTGCGCGTCGGGCCGGCAATCATGTAAGCCACTTCCGAAGCCAGGAACAGATAACCACCACCGTTGTAACGCAAATCCAGAATCAAATCGCTGATGCCGGCATTGCTGAACTGCGTGAAGCTATCGATCAGCGGCTGTTCGGCACTGGCGATATGATCATTGAACACCATGTAACCCACTTTCTGGCCGTTGATGTCCAAGGTATTGCTGATCAACACCGGCTGCTTGACTACTTCGCTAGCGCCAAAAAATGCCGTCACTTGCGAACCGTTACGATCGAATACAAAGCTGCGACCATTGCCATTGCTTGGCGAGAAAATCTGGTTCAGGGTATCGAGCTCGCTTTGCACATTGGTGTCGGCGGAAACGCCATCGAAACTGACCAAGGTGTCACCGCGTTGCAGGCCTTGCTGTGCTGCCGGGGAATTCGGTTCGACGTAGGCAACACGGATGCCGCGTGGCGGCGTCGATGAAGCCAGATACCATTCAATACCAAAACTCAACGAGGTACCGGACTGGCTCAATTCGCGCCACTGCTTGGTCGAATAAATAAAACTGAATTCATCTTTCAATTTACCGGAAGTCGTGCGCGCCGGCGTCAACAACGCATTGAAATAATTTTGCAGCGAACCGAACACATCGGCCTCGTTGGAATAGGCGGCTAGCGAAGCATTGACGCTAGGCATCTCGTTGTACCAAAGGTAGGCGCCATTGACATAGTTCTGCACCCAGGATTTTTCATCGGCCAACGTGCCGACCGTAGTGGGCGCCACGGCATCAACCCGGAACGGGTTATTGGCTGAACATTTCTGGGCGACCGGTGGCGGCGTGCCGCCGGAGTTTGGCGGAACTACAGTGCTGGAACCGCCGCCTCCACCGCCACCACAGGCACTCAGCAATACCAATGAAATCAGCGTCGCCGAAAAGCGACTCGCCACGACAACCATCTGGGACGACATCGACAGCTCTCTCCTATCGTTTACGCAACTCGCCGGGACTTAAGTTTTGGTCCAGTATTTCGGCGAAAAAATCCACCGCGAAGTATATTTCGCGCACGCAGCGTAATCGGAAGGGCGGTAGCGAACAAGGAACAAACGCTGATATTTGCGCTTTGTTGCGATTGGCTACAAAGGGATACATTGCGCCAGCGTACAAACTGCCGCTGATTACATCTGCCGGAACAGGTGATGGTAACTGGAGCTGACCGGAAGCCGCTCATCCAGACCTTTCAGCACAATCGTCATACCGCCGTCGCCATCACGCAGTACGCGTTCGATATGACGAGCGTTGACGATGGCACTGCGATGAATCTGCCAGAACAATTCCGCATCGAGGCGCTGCACCAGCTCTTTGATCGGGGTGCGAATATAGGCTTCTGCCTGCGCCGTGCGGACTTTCGTGTACTTGGCATCGGAACGGAAATAGATCACTTCATCGACCGGAATCACCTGAATCGAATGCGCGGTTGACGCATGAATCCAGCGCAGCATTTGTGCCGGCTCGACCGATCTTTCGACCAGCTCCGGGGCGCGCTGCTTGGCCTGCAAACGCTCAATGGTTTTGCTCAGGCGCGCGGCTTCCACCGGCTTCAACAAATAATCGACGGCGCCTTTTTCAAAGGCCTCAATCGCGTACTCATCGTAGGCGGTAACAAAAACTATCTGTGTGCTGTCCGGAAAATGTTCCGCCAATTCCATGCCGCTCAAGCCCGGCATCCGGATATCCAGAAAAGCCACGTCCGGTGTTTCGTTTTTCAAGCACTCCAAGACCTTGTAGCCATCTTCTGCTTCCGTTAGCAATGCATCCGGCAATAACTTCAGCAGCAGATTTTTCAATTGCGCCCTAAGCAAAGGTTCGTCATCGGCAATCAGGATATTCATCAGCCATGTCCATTGGTTTTTGGCAAGCGCAGCGTAGCGGTAACACCACCCGCCTCATTGCCCTGCAACGTCAACTCGGCGCTGTCGCCGTAAAGTCGCTGCAGTCGTTCGCGGATATTGCGTAATCCTACACCATTACCATTGGCATTCGGTTGCAGACCGGCGCCGGTGTCGGTAACCGTCAACACGATTTGTTGTGGTGTGCATTCGGCGCGGACCCGAATTTCCACCGGCCCACTTTTGCGTTCTACACCATGCTTGACGGCATTCTCGACCAGTGAAATCAGCATCATCGGCGGCATGCGCCAATCGCCATAAGTGCCACTCGCCTCCACCCGAAACTGGAAGCGGGCACCAAAACGCATGGCAATCAACGCCAGATAGTTGCGCACCAGCTCCAGCTCTTGCCCAAGCTCGCTCATTTGATTGCGAAAACTCGGCAAGCTGGCCCGTAGATAAGCAACCAAATGCTCCAGCATTTTTCGCGCTGTGGCGCTGTCGTGTTCGATCAGGTGCATCAGATTGGCGAGCGTATTGAACAGAAAATGCGGCTCGACCTGCGCCTGCAACGCTTTCAACTCGGCCAGTAATACCGCTCGCTCCAATTCCTTTTTCTCTTCTTCACGCTGTCGCGTGGCGAAGCGACGCTGCAACTGCAAGCCTGTCCATACTGCCGACCAGGAAAGCAGTAACGGCAAGCTCAGTGCGATCAGAAATGCCTGCCAATCGACCAGCAGTAACGACACCGAGGGTAACGCCCAACGATAGAATAGCAAGGTAGCCATAGCAGCGTTAACACCGGCAAGCAGCAATAACAACAGCAAAAAGAGTCGAACAGAATTGACCTGAAAGGCGTAGCGCTTTGCCCATGCCAGCAGCAGATAGTTGGGCCACAAGGCGATCATCAGGCAGCCAAAAGCAATGGCCGCCATATCCTGTTCACTTAACCAGGCAACCAGCAAAAATAATAAGCAGGTCACGCCCGCGAACAGAATTTCCCTACCGCTGAACCCACGCAAATACGTGCAACTCAAGCCACGGGCATTGCTCATTTCCGGCTCAGCAGAATTCACTTTAGTCAGCATGCAGGCACTCGCTCACAACGTTGGTTCGGTGCGAAAACTGTAATCACTGTCTTCCGGCGAGCCATCACTGGTCGGCTGCTGATTCTCAACAATGCGGAAACTCAATTGATCCATCCAGGTTTGGCCATTACCGGCTTGCAATAAACCAAAGCTGATCACCACTGCTTCTTTCGGCACATTCAGGATCACCGGGTATTCCAGCCAATCGGCATCGCCGCGCAAGGGCCGGGCCTGCATATTGTCGAGCGCCAGGATTTCCTGTTCCGGCCCATCGATACGCATCCACAATCCGCTCCAGCCTTCCACATCTTCAGTCTTGACCTGCGCCGCAAAGCGCACCTGACGACCGCGATAATTATCGGCCAGAATCGTCTGGGTAATCATCGCGACGCTGTGCTGACCGGTATCGCCACTGCCGGGATAACGAATCGTTTTGGCACCACGACCGGATAGCTGAGTAACCAGATCAAGCCCGACTTCGTAGTCCGCCGTGTTGGCGCCGGCCTTGAACCAGCCTTCCGACAACGGCGCCAACGGCTGCCGTGACCACAATGCCAAGGCAACAGACAGCGCCATGGCCAGAATCAACACCAGCAAACGCATGCCATTCCTCTTTCCTGTTCGCTGCTTACAAGCTCCGCTATCATGCGGTATTCCATGCATCGAAAACGGTGCGGCGAGACAAGCCTCGCGGTCATGCGATAAGCGCCGCCGAACGACTGATTAACGGGAATCCATACGACACGATGATCGCATTACTGCAACGAGTAAATCACGCCAGCGTCACGGTGGCCGGAGAATGTATTGGCAAAGTCGACACCGGTTTGCTGGTGTTTCTCTGCGCCGAACCACAAGACAACGAAGCCGTCGCCGATCGACTGCTGGAACGGGTGCTGAACTACCGCATCTTTTCGGATGAACAAGGCAAAATGAATCGCTCGGTGCGCGATATCGATGGCGGCGTATTGCTGGTGCCGCAATTCACGCTGGCAGCCGACACTCGCAAAGGCAACCGGCCCGGATTTTCCACCGCTGCTGCCCCCGCCTTCGGCGAGCAAATGTTCCGCTACGCCTGGCAACAATTGCAGGCATTGCACCCCAACGTCGCCAGTGGCCAGTTTGGCGCCGACATGAAAGTGGCGCTGGAGAATGATGGGCCGGCGACGTTCTGGTTACAGCAGAACGGTTAGGTAAATGCTGCGCTTAAACCGTAAACCGCCGCCGCTTCTTTGACGTGTTTTGCCCCCAGCAACCGATCCAAGGGACTCGCCACCCCACGACCGCCTTTATTCAGCACATGCGTGTAAATCATCGTGGTTGCCACGTTAGCGTGCCCCAACAACTCCTGCACGGTTCGAATGTCATGGCCGGCCTCCAGTAAATGCGTAGCAAAGCAATGTCGCAACGTATGCGGACTGACACGTTTGGAGATCTGTGCAGCCGTGCTCGCGTTTTTGATAGCACGCTGTAAACCCGTTTCATGCAGGTGATGCCGCCGGACATGTTTGCTGCGTGGATCAGTACTCAGTGCTGCGCTCGGGAATATGTACTGCCATCGCCAGTCGTATGCAGCTTTGGGGTGTTTTCGCGCCAAGGCGCTGGGCAAAAACACATCGCCACCACCATTGCGCAGATCCTGCTCGTGTAGCGCTTTAGTCTGCGCCAATTGCTGTTGCAACCTCGGCACCAAACTTTGGGGCAACGGAACCACTCGATCTTTCTTGCCTTTTCCATCGCGAACCGTGATTTGCTGGTAAGCAAAATCGACATCCTGAACCCGTAATCGGATAGCCTCCATCAACCGCATACCAGTTCCGTAAAGCAAACTACCCAGCAAATGATTCACGCCGCGCAATTGCGTCAGCAGCCTCATTACCTCATCTTGCGACAACACTACCGGCAAACGCTGTGGACGATTACTGCGCGAAAACTGCAGATGCTCTGGGTCGCGCTTGAGAATGTGACGCCAGTAATAAACGATAGCGTTCAACACCAATGCCTGAGTGCTGCTCGATACATGCTGCCGTACCGCCAAAAATGTCAGGTAGCGTGAGACATCATCCGCACCGATAGACTCACCAACTTTGTCGCAGAACCGGAAAAATTTGCGCAGCCAAAGAATGTACGACTGCTCTGTACGAATTGCATAATCGCCTGCTCTCAGTACCAGCTTGAGTTTCTCTATCTCCTGCCTGATCAACTCGGGTGCCAAATGCGAAACAACCGGCTCAGGTATCAACGAGTCAGCAATCGGGTCATTCTCCCGTGCGACAGTAGGGTGCTCCTTGGGCAATGCTTCAGCCTGTGCGATCCAGGCACGCCAGTCAAAACCACGCTCCAATTGCGGATTGGTCAATTTGAACAAATGGCGGATAGCCCAGATACGTTGCTTAAACTGCCACGAAAGTAGTCGCAATCCAGCAAGGAAGTGAAAATAGGAATTAATGTCATCGGCGCCATGCAGGCGCAATTTCTTGTCTGTATTTAGTGATAGGTAGTGCTCACTGACCTTGACATAGTGACGGCGCTGATGCGCCCGCACACCATAACGGTCCAACTGCGCTAAATATTTGTCCCAAAAGCGTTTTTCCGCTTCACTAACCTGCCGCTCCATGGCGCTTCCTTCATTCAGCTCAGAGTTCTTCTGGGACGTTTATACAAATATTATACAGACGTCTAGATAACAATATATATTATCCTGCCGTCCGTCTAATAAACTGTTAGGGCCACGAAATTTAAAAGGAACTGACGGTGCCAAGGCGGTAATACGGAATATTTTTTCTTCGGCACTTTCTCAATTTTGATACATCCCGCTTCTTCAATAGTTCGTTCAATCCAAACCGATCATCAAAGTTAGCTGGGTGCTGGTACGATGCGTTTACTGCATGCATTGCAGCAATCTCGCAGAGTATATCTAGTCCGGTTCAGAGCAAACCTCAACCGCATTGCCCGAAACCCAAAAGTAACAAACTTAAATCAAAAAATACCATTAACCGGCCATGCGGCTTTCAAGCCACTGCCCTAACAATTGGGTCAGCCCGACCGCCGGCCAGTGCTTGCTTTTGCGTGGCGCTTCGCGCATTCTCACACAAAATCAACCACCAGCCAGCGGCCGGCTACCCCGGCGTTAGGGCCACGAAATTTAAAAGGAACTGACGGTGCCAAGGCGGTAATACGGAATATTTTTTCTTCGGCACTTTCTCAATTTTGATACATCCCGCTTCTTCAATAGCTTGTTCAATCCAAACCGATCATCAAAGTTAGCTGGGTGCTGGTACGATGCGTTTACTGCATGCATTGCAGCAATCTCGCAGAGTATATCTAGTCCGGTTCAGAGCAAACCTCAACCGCATTGCCCGAAACCCAAAAGTAACAAACTTAAATCTAAAAATACCATTAACCGGCCATGCGGCTTTCAAGGCACAGCCCTAACAAGTGGGTCAGCCCGACCGCCGGCCAGTGCTTGCTTTTGTGTGGCGCTTCGCGCATTCTCACACAAAATCAATCCCCGGCCAGCGGCCGGCTACCCCAAGCGTTATGAGCCAAAATAATTGAAAGCCAGCTCACCATTTGTTGCAGCTTTGATAGCCCTCTTTTCTGCATTGTCGGCAGCGGATGAATGCACGAATAAAAACCTAAGCATTCTGGCCTCAACCCCACCTCAGTACCCTGCAAAAGCTTGCGGGCAAGAAGGCTGGGTTAAAATTAGGATACTCGTGGCCCCAAATGGTCACGCGCACAAAGTAAGTGTTGTTGAGTCAAAACCAGAAGGTGTTTTTGATTTAGCGGCAATTACCGCAGCGGAAAGCTGGAAGTTTAACTCACACACAGAAACAAACCGTTGTGGTGAGTATGTGCTTGTATTTGAACTTGATAAAAGCTCATAACAACTGGGTCAGCCTGACCACTGGCCAGTGCTTGCTTTTGTGTGGCGCTTCGCGCATTCTCACACAAAATCAATCACCGGCCAGCGGCCGGCTACCCAGGCGTTAGGGCCACGAAATTTAAAAGGAACTGACGGTGCCAAGGCGGTAATACGGAATATTTTTTCTTCGGCACTTTCTCAATTTTGATACATCCCGCTTCTTCAATAGTTCGTTCAATCCAAACCGATCATCAAAGTTAGCTGGGTGCTGGTACGATGCGTTTACTGCATGCATTGCAGCAATCTCGCAGAGTATATCTAGTCCGGTTCAGAGCAAACCTCAACCGCATTGCCCGAAACCCAAAAGTAACAAACTTAAATCAAAAAATACCATTAACCGGCCATGCGGCTTTCAAGCCACTGCCCTAACAATTGGGTCAGCCCGACCGCCGGCCAGTGCTTGCTTTTGCGTGGCGCTTCGCGCATTCTCACACAAAATCAACCACCAGCCAGCGGCCGGCTACCCCGGCGTTAGGCCACATCAAAACATGGTTCACGAAATTTATATGTTCATAGTAGCGAGCATCTTTAAGTCAACATTCTTGATGCTCATGGTTTTTCCCGTTATCACTAGAGAAGCACAGAAGAATAACAAATCTATTTTCAAAACCCTTTTTGCTTCGCTACTAACTTTTGGTGCAATTAACTTTCTCATACCGGTGAGCTCAGCAGTATATTCCGTGGCTCTTGTTATCTTCGGTTTGGTAATAGCTTACTTTGCAGGAATGGCAGTTGCCGGAGCGTACCCAGCTCGAGAAGAGGATGGCTCCGCCAGTTAACGTTCTCAGCCTGACCACTGGCCAGTGCTTGCTTTTGTGCGGCGCTTCGCGCATATTCGCACAAAATCAATCACCGACCAGCGGCCGGCTACCCAGGCGTTAGGTATAAAAATGAAAAAGCACTTAATGATTTTAGTGGCAGTCTTAATTAGCTCTGAGGCTTTAGCCGATACTGAAACAGAAGCTAAGAAACAGTTTTTTGAGTCCTCCCTCCTACTTGAGCCAATCATTGAAAAATGTAGCGAGAAATTTGGACAAGAGTATCAAAGTACTTACGCAAGATGGGCCAACAACAATATTACCTACATCATGGAAGGTCTAGAGCTTTTAAAAAGTGAGCTCGGAGATGACCTCTCTGAAAGTGATCTAACAGAAATATATCAACCACAAATTAACGAAATAATAGAAAATCTAGAAAAAGAAAACATTGACTCTCTGAAGGAAAAATGTGACTCAGCATTATTAATGCTCAGCCAATAGTTACGGCGCACTTGAAGAGTGCTAGCCAAACTATTAGAAGACCTAAAAACTTAACCCAACCAACAAAGCACTCGGACTCAAAGTCTCCCTAACAAGCGGGTCAGCCTGACCACTGGCCAGTGCTTGCTTTTGTGCGGCGCTACGCGCATATTCGCACAAAATCAACCCCGGCTTGGCGGCCGGCTACCTAGGCGTTAAATTTAATGAAAGAACAATACAAACAACAAATTGAACTCGACAAATCAACGCTGAGGTCGTTAGCTGAGAAAGGCGATGACGATCAGGTAGTTAGATTAATTGATCACACATTTACATCTGATGATGAACAAAAATTGATCTCTCTTTCTGAATTGCTGCTTTTAATGGATTTTTCTAATCTCATAATTGATAAGCATCATTCAGGCTATTTTTTAAAATGCACAAGTATCGACTGCACTGACTTTCATAACATTACAAAAACATCGATTCTGCTCAATGCAATTAGCGAGGAATATTCGGTTCATTACGATGGTTGGGGTTGTGATGTATCAAATTAAATGTAACAACCAGGTCAGCCGGGACCGCCAAACCGTGCTTGCTTTTGTGCGGCGCTTCGCGCATATTCGCACAACGCAATCACTTTTCAGGTTGCCAATTAGCTTGGCGTTATAAACATTAAATGAATACAAAAAACCACCTCGCATTCATAGCGGCGCTACTTGCTAACTCGGCACTCGCGGCTAGTACAGAAAATGTGTGGGAGGGTTTCAGCAACTTCGGAGCCACATATGGCTCCGTTCTGCTAGTTGAGAATGACTCCAGAGGTTTATTTTCCTACTCACTTGGCTCGAATCACAACTGTGATTTCGTCTTTCCATTTGCCGCAGAAAACGTAAAAAATGTAAATGGCATCACGTCAATCACGGTGTCACGGGGCTCATTCACGCAGTCGTTTATCTATGCTGAGCGCACAGGGCCCTTAATAGTTGGGTTATCTATTTTAGCTAAAGCAGAAGACCACCCAGTATTAGTGGAGTCCTTTGAACTTACCAAAGCCGCAAGTGCACCAAGGGAAGTTGGCTTTTATGAGTTTTCAAAAAAATGTTTGTAACAAAGCGGTCAGCCGCGACCACCAAACCGTGCTTGCTTTTGTGCGGCGCTGCGCGCATATTCGCACAAAATCAACCCCCGGCCAGCGGCCGGCTACCCCAAGCGTTAAGCTACAAATGCGGTTCATTTTATTCTTATGCCTAGCACTTTCAGCATGTGCAACGACATACACAGAACCAGATTCTGAGCTTTTATCAAAACTCAATCCTTCACACGATGAAATTTTGTTAGTAGTGAAAGTAAAGAGCGTGAAATATACGGGGCTTTATCCTTCTACAAACTGCAAATCTGATGCCTGTATTCCCGTCCATTTTTGGTACGTTTATGAAGCTGAGGTATTGGAACGCCTCAATACAAATTTAGAAAATAAAAATATAAGTTTTGCTAACCTTCAGCACGCCGAGTATATAGACGATGTTACACGTGTGTGGTATGTGCAACTTAAAGATATTTCTGGCACACGTCTAAGCCAAGACTTAGGCGTCTCCTATCGTTTAACTGATCATGCCTCCCCTTATTTTAAAAAATCAAAATAGGCTTAACAATCGGGTCAGCCTGACCACTGGCCAGTGTTTGCTTTTGTGCGGCGCTTCGCGCATTCTTACACAAAATCAATCAGCGGCCGGTTAGCTGAGCGTTAAAAGAAAAAAATTCATGGAGCAAATATGCGTGTTTGGGAAACCGTGATTTTTCTTGCCCTAGGCGTTTTGAATTTTGTTGATTTTTACCAAGACGAAGAAGTTAGCCGAGCGGTAATCGCAACAGGCTTTACCCTTGTTGCCGTAACAGTAATTTTCTCAGCGGCACCACCACTGAAGTTCAGTGAAAAATTTACCCTTAAGTCGCTTTTCTCCAGCACAGAAGAAAAGCCATGGGTTAACCTTCTCAGCTTTATCAGTTTAGTCCTCTTAGTGGCCGGTTACTATGGCCAACTTTCTGAAAGCTTCTAGCACAGCGCTCAGCCCGAGCATAAACTTGCTACCATGAAAAGCATCAAATACTCGAAGAGTTGTCTGGAGCAGAGAATTCCCGGTGTAGTTGCTTTAACCATACGACTATCGCAAAGATAAATAGCGCGACGGTTATCAGCAGCAATCTTCCGTGCAGAGTTGGTGTTTTACCTTGGTTGGCGACAACGAGGTTGTAATGCATTCCGCTACAGAACGCGATGATGATGCAGGCCATCCACCAGCCGAAACGAATGATTGTTCGTTGCGTTTCGGCCTGCCGGTCGGGGTGTAGCCAATAGTCCTTGTTCGGCAAATTGATCAGGTAGCTGGGTAGTCGATTGCTCAAACTCAGCAACATGACAAGGAGCGCGGGAGTTATTACGCTGATTAGCGCTTGTACCAGCCAATACTGGTGATGGGAAAGCCAGCGATCCGGTTCATTAGCGGTATTGAAATGTGTCGCGAATGGGTCGGGCAGGTTCTCCAACGTCAAAGCGATCAGTGTGGCATGGACAACCAGGAGTACCCCGTACAGGAATTTGGGTATTGACCATGAGTTAAGCATCGACACTGACCTCTTCGGCTTTTACTACATCTGAACAGTTAGTCTGCGATATCGGGCTCGAAGAATAGCCACATGACCTGGGGAAAGGCCTGCTTGAATTGCCTTTCAATGTCATTGATATTGGCGATCAATTGCTGCTCGCTGCCTTGTGGTTTTAATCTCGCTTTAATCGCGACCATGACATCGCTGCCGAGTTGCAGGCTCAGCAAGTTATAGATTTGTTCGACCGCTGGATGTTGCTGTAGCACAGCCAGCATTTTGGCTTTCTCGCGCTCTTCTACGCCCTGGCCAATCAGCATGGCTTTGACTTCGATACCAATAAGTATGGCGATAATAATCAGCAATACGCCGATGCCGATGCTGCCGAGCGCATCCCACATGGGATTGCCGGTGACCCAGGCCAGCGTTACGGCGACGAACGCGAGCACCAAGCCCAGTAACGCGGCAAGATCTTCACCAAAGATAACGACCAATTCACTATTGCGAGATTGCCGGAACCATTGCCACAGTGATCGATCGCCGCGGGATTTGTTGACTTCGACCAGGCAACCCCACATCGAGAATGCTTCAGCGATGATGCCGAACGCGAGCACGCCGAGAGCCAGTAGTGGATAACTCAACGGTTCTGGTTCATGGAGTTTGTGCCAGCCTTCGTAAATGGAGAACAAACCACCGATGCTGAACAACATCAAGGCGACGATGAACGACCAGAAATAGGTTTCTTTACCGTAGCCAAGCGGGTAGTCCGGACTGGGCGGCCGTTTGGCCTGTTTAAGGCCAAGTAGCAGTAATAACTGGTTGCCACAATCGGCGGTTGAGTGCACCGCTTCAGCGAGCATCGAGCCGGAGGAGGTGATGAATGCCGCGACGTATTTGCTGATGGCGATGGCGCCGTTGGCAGCCAGTGCGTAGAGGATGGCTTTGGTGGGATTTGCGCCGGCCATGATGTTTCCTTTTTGATTTTGTTGTTGAGAGATTTAACCACCCCCAGCCCCTCCTTTGAAAGGAGGGGGATCGAAACGTGTGCACTTTTTAGCTGCCTGGCGAGCCGACAGAGCGGCTGGCACTGCGCCGGAATCACGGTGCACTGGCACCGTGATTTTATCCGTGCTCGCCCTTGATAAAGAGGGGGATCAATAATGACTTGTCTACTTACCCTTGTCAGCGCTGGTCGCCCCGAAGCTCTCGGACAACACTCTCCATATCTTCAGCTTTGGCGGTAACGGGCATTGGCTCACCAACGACCAAATGAATCTTCTTGAAGAAACGATACGGCAAACCGCGCATTGCCGCACCACCGCGACGCGAGAAAAAGCTGTGCCACAGGCCTTGTAATGCCATTGGAATAACCGGTGCCGGACAACGGCTGAGAATGTCTTCTACGCCCGGGCGGAATGGGCTCATTTCGCCGTCAGCCGTCAGCTTTCCTTCCGGGAAGATGCAAATCAGTTCACCGTTTTTCAGCGCTTCTGCCGCCTCGGTCATCGCCTTTTCTTTCAGCTCCGGATCTTCTTTCGCGGAAGCAATCGGAATGGTGCGCATGGTTCTGAAGATCCAGGACAGCACCGGTACCTTAAAGATGCGATGGTCCATGATGAAACGAATCGGCCGCGATACCGCAGCAGCGATGACGATGGCATCGACATAGCTGACATGATTGCAGACGAGCACGGCGGCACCTTCTTGCGGCACTTGCTCGATTTGGCGAACGCGTAATCGATAGATGGTGTTGATCAGCAGCCAGGCAAAAAAGCGCAAGACGAATTCCGGCATCAATCGGAAAATGATCACGGAAATTACGGCGGTCAGTACGCCACAGAGCAGAAAGAGATGGGGAATTTCCGCGCCAGCGGCCAGCAGGCCCGCCCCAACGCCAGCAGCAACCACCATGAAACCGGCGTTCAAAACGTTGTTGGCGGCAATGACACGGGAAATATGGGTTTCCGGTGTGCGCGTCTGCACCATCGTGTAGAGCGGCACAATGTAAAAGCCGCCGAACAAGCCCATCAGAAAGATATCAGCAATGACTCGCCAGGAACCGCTTTCGGCAATGAATTGTTGGAACGTTGCCATTTCAGCGCCAGCGCGAAAATCGCTGGCAAAAAATAAATCGACAGCAAAAATGGTCAGGCCGATGGAACCAAATGGCACCAAGCCAAGCTCTATTCGACCTTGCGACATTTTTTCACAAAGCACCGAACCGATACCGATACCTAGCGTGAATGTCGCCAGAATCAAACTGAACACCGATTCCGACCCGAGCAACACCAAACGCGAATAAGCCGGCATTTGTGCCAGGATCAGCGCGCCGTAAAACCAGAACCAGGAAATGCCCAGCACGGCCAAAAATACTTCACGATGCTGAGCGGTGTAACGGATTAGCTTGGTGGTTTCAGTAAAGAAGTTCCAGTTGATTTTCAGGTTCGGATCAGAAGCAGGGGCAGGAGGAATAGCGATCGATGTCATCAAGCCCATAAACGACAAACCGACCATCAGCATTGCTGCTTCGTGCAGCAACCCGATCTGCAGCATGTAACTTGCGACCAATTGTCCGAGCAAAATCGCGACGAAGGTGCCCATCTCAATCAAGCCGTTACCGCCCATCAATTCATCGCGACGTAGATGCTGCGGCAAAATGCCGTATTTGACCGGACCGAATAACGTTGATTGTGCGCCCATCAAGAACAGTGCTGTTAGCAGTATGGGCAAACTGAATAAATAGAATCCGAGCAGCGCCACCAGCATGATTACGATTTCCATGACCTTGGTGACACGAATCAGCTGGGCTTTTTCGTATTTATCGGCGAGCTGGCCGAAGGTTGCCGAGAAGATAAAGAACGGTAGTATGAACAATCCGTTGGCGATGTTGGCCAGGAGATTGATTTCTCCTTCGCTGTACAAGCCGCTGTAAGTAACCATCAAAACCAGCGCGATCTTGAACAGGTTATCGTTGAAAGCACCGAGAAACTGCGTCACGAAAAACGGCAGGAAACGACGCTGCGACATTAACTCAAATGGATTACGCGACGACATGAATTATCCTTGTTGTGGAGCGGCTGCGTTCTGTTCGCTGGGCACGGTGGTAAAGCGTGGCAGTTGATCGTGACATGAAAGCCAAGACGCGGCTGAACGGCAGTAAACATGAGCTTGGGGTAACGTTAACTCATTACTGTCGATACAGGCGCGGCTGATGTGCAATTCACCCGGCCAGCGCGTTGAGCGGAAAAACAGTGGCGTGCCGCAACGGCCGCAGTGTGCGCGTTCACCTTGTTCCGACGAGGCAAACCAGCGCAGATCTTTGGCGTCAATGTGATACTGGCCTTCTGCGACACCTACCCAGGTGACGATGGCCGCACCATGGGCGCGCTGACATAGACTGCAGTGGCAATGCGCGCACCATTTGACCGGCAGTTGCACAGAAAATTTGACATCACCACAGAGGCATTGGCCTGTTGCACTGGACATGAGATGAGTTCCCTTATCAACCCACGATAGTGGCCGATTAGAGCATATTTGCCGGGGCCGATGAAGCTGGTATGTGAAACAAGCGACGGGCGTTTTCACTGGTTTGTGCGACCAGTTCGTCGAATGCCGTGCCGGTCAGCTCGGCAACGCGCCTGGCGATATGCGGCAGATACATTGGCTCGTTACGACGAGATTTGGGTTTTGGTGACAGATCGCGTGGCAGCAGATAGGGCGCATCGGTTTCCAGCAACAAACGCGATAAGGGAATGCGCCGGACTTGCTGTTGCAATAACTGACCACGGCGTTCGTCGCATAGCCAACCGGTGATACCGATATACAAACCTAACTCCAGGCATTCTTCCAGCGCTTTGTCGCTGCCGGTGAAGCAGTGCAGCACACCACCGTGAAGCGATGGCCAGAGTGGTTTCAGCATTCGCAGAAAATCATCATGTGCTTCACGACAATGCAGGAACAGGGGTTTACCGACACTAACCGCGATTTCCAGTTGCTGTTGAAAAGCGTAGCGCTGTGCCTCTGGCGTCGAAAAGTTGCGGTCGTAATCGAGACCGCATTCACCTACTGCAACAACGTGCGGCGACTTTAACAGCGTTTGCAATATGGTATTCGAGTTTGGTTGCCACTGACTGGCGTTGTGCGGGTGGACACCCGCCGTGCTGTAGCAGCCGAGTTGCTGCGCCAGTGCTTGCGCCTGCACGCTGTCGTTAACTGATGTGCCGGTGATCAGCATGGTACTTACACCGGCAGCTTGAGCGCGCTCGTTGACAGCGCGCCAGTCTTCACTAAACTGTGATGACGTCAAATTGACGCCGATGTCGATCATCGGTTGATGGGCTTATTTGATGCGTTTTACTTTTGGCGAGCGGTTAAGCCCTTCGATTTTCATATAGAAGGAACCAAACATTCCACGTTTGATGGTGATCTCCGGATTGTCGACATAGTGATGCGCGCTGCTATTGTCGGAGATTTGCCAAACCTGGCCGTTGGCAAGCGTAATTTCCTGTTTTGGCTCCCAGCCGGTGAACTTGCCGTCGAAACGAGTGACAATCTCCTCTACCTGCTGTTCAGCAATAATTTTTTGCTCGAGGCCAAAAGTTTTTTCGTTTGATTCCGGTTTTACGACTTCCGGTTTGACGATTTCCGGCTGCACGCGCTCGACCGGTTTGGCCGGAACAACCACAGCTGTCGCACCCGGTTGGGTCGCAACGACAGGGGCCGGCATTTCTTCCACTATTTTTGGCGCATGAGTACTCGACAAGCTGCGGGCATAAGCGTCATAGCAGGCCAGCCTGGCATCGTTATGCTGAATCACGGCGCATTGTTGCCAGGCTTGTTGCTCGGCTTGGCTGCTCAGGGCAACAAGACTTAATGCGACCACCAGATACTTGCTCATTGTTCTACTCCGATACCGTTTCGGTCTGGTTATTGGATTTGGTTAACAAACGGGCCAGCAATACCCCACCTTCAAACAGCAATACCATCGGTACCGCCATCATCGATTGCGAAATCGGATCGGGCGGAGTCAGCACCGCAGCGGTAACGAATATGCCGACAATGATATACGGACGCGAGTTGCGCAAAGACTCGACAGACACCGCACCGAGCTTGACCAGAATCAGCACGGCCACCGGAATTTCAAAACTGATGCCAAACGCGAACAGCAAGAAGATGGCGAAATCGAAATACATGCGGATGTCCGGCATGTAAGCAACGCCTTCGAGTTCAATGCCGGCAAAGAAACCAAAGATGACCGGAAAAACGAAAAAGTACGCGAAGGCCATGCCGATATAAAACAGCAGTATCGCGGAAAATAGCAAAGGTTTTGCCAAACGCTTTTCGTGCCGGTATAGGCCTGGAGAAACAAAAGCCCAAATCTGATAAAGCAAGTAAGGCATCGCGACAAATAACGCGGCAACGATGGCCAATTTAAATGGCGCAAAAAAAGTGGAGCCGACCTCGGTGGCAATCATCATTGAGCCTTGCGGTAAAAACTTGCGCATCGGCAAGGCAAAAAACTGGTAAAGCTCCTTGGCGAAATACACAAATGGCAAGAAGCAGATGATCAGCACGACGGCCACTTTCATCAGCCGGTTGCGCAGTTCAACGAGATGCGCCATCAACGGCATTTCACGACTGCCTTGAGCAGTGCTGTTTTCAGAGTGGCGCGCGTTCATCAGCTAGGTTTCGATTCGGCTTCGGTATTTCTGTTTTCTGTCGTGCGGTTTTCTGCGCTTATCGTTTCGGCTTTTTTTATTTCTGAATCGGACGGCGGATGAATTGTCGGTTCCTGATCGGGACTCAGATTGAGATCGACCGGCTTGACCTGCATTTCCTCACGCAGTTTGCGCTCTTCTTCGGCCAGGCGGCGGCGCATTTCATCGACTTCCAGCTCCCGGTCGATATCGGCTTTGATGTCATTGAATTGATGACGCAGCTTGCCGACCCAACGACCGACGATACGCGCCAGCTCAATCAGCTTGGTCGGTCCGAGCACCAGTAGTGCCACCAGACCGATAACGATCAATTCCAGAAAACCGATATCAAACATGGTTTAGTTGGTTTTCTTGTCGCTGTCGTTGCCGATTTCTTTTTTGGCGTTGTCGGCGTCTTCTTTTTTCGCTTCGTCTTCGCCTTCACGCACCGACTTCTTGAAGCCTTTGATCGCGGCGCCCAAATCGGAGCCGACGTTGGCCAGCTTTTTCGAGCCGAACAACAACAGCGCCACAACAAGAATAATCAGTAACTCCGGCCAACCAATCATGGTGGTACTCCTCAACGTGGATTAAACAGTGAACGGCATGGCGCCGCCACCGAGAATATGAAAATGCATGTGGAACACTTCCTGGCCGCCACCGGCGCCGGTATTGAGCACCGTCCGGAATCCGCTTTCCAGCCCCTGTTCACGGGCGATTTTTGGCAGGCTCAGTATCATATGGCTTAACAGCTCGGCGTCATCGGCTTTTGCATGCGCCAATGTTTCAATATGTTTCCGCGGCACCACCAGCAGGTGCACTTTCGCTTTCGGGTGAATGTCCTTGAACGCGTAGATCTTGTCGTCTTCATAGACTTTGCTGGACGGAATATCGCCGGCAATGATTTTGCAAAAAATACAGTCGGTCATGGTCTTCAAGCTCCTGCGATTAGCGGAATCCCTGCTCCTTCATGGGCAGCATGCTCTCATGATAGCGCGCCAGCCCAGGCGCTGCTGCCGATTGCGTCATTTTTGCCGGCGATAGCCATCAAACAACAGAAACAGCCCAGCAGCGGCCAATACGGCGATACTCAACGGCGGCCATTTCAGCGGCAGCAGTACGCCAGCACCAACCAGCAGCAATCCGCCGATCAGCTGCTGCCAACGGCCAAATTGCTGTTCGCGCTGCAAACGCTGCTGCTGCAATTGCTGACTGGCCAGCAAGGCACGATTGGCCTGTTGCTCCAGCGCACTCAACATCTGATTCGGCAGATCCGGCAGCTTGGCGAGCCAAGTAGGCGCCTGGCGCTTCAGCGATGTCCAAACCTTGCGCGGGCTGACCCGTTCGGCCGACCAGCTTTCCAGATAAGGTTTGGCCGTTTGCCAGAGGTCAAGTTCCGGATAGAGCTGGCGACCAAGGCCTTCGACATAAAACAGCGTTTTTTGCAGCAACACCAATTGTGGCTGCACGCTCATGTTAAAGCGGCGTGCGGTTTGGAACAGCGACAGCAAAAACGCGCCGAAGCTGATTTCGCTTAGGGGTTTGCCGAAGATCGGTTCGCAGTTGGCGCGAATCGCCGATTCGAACGCCTCTACGGAGGTGCCTTCCGGCACCCAGCCCGATTGCAGATGCAGCTCGGCTACACGGCGATAATCGCGGTTGAAAAAGGCGACAAAATTTTCCGCCAGATACAACTGATCACGCTCAGACAGCGAACCCATGATGGCGCAATCAACCGCGATATAGCGTGGCTTTTTCGGGTCGCTGACATCGACAAAAATATTGCCTGGATGCATATCGGCGTGGAAAAACCGATCACGAAATACTTGCGTGAAAAAAATCTGCACACCGCGCGAAGACAGTTCTTTCATGTCGACACCGGCATTGATCAGTGCCGCAACATCGCCAATCGGCACACCGTAAATACGCTCCATGACCAGCACGTTGCGGCGAACATAGGGCCAGTGCACCTGTGGTACGTACAATAAATCGCTGCCGTCGAAATTGCGCTTCAGCGCCGAGGTATTGGCGGCTTCGACGCGTAAATCCAGCTCATCGAGCAGCGTGTGTTCGTAATCACGAATGACTTCGCGCGGGCGCAGACGCGGGCCATCGATATGATTGCGTTCAACGCGCACGGCCAGCCAGTGCAGCACACGCAAATCTTCGGCGATTTGCCGACGAATGCGCGGCCGGATGATTTTTACGACCACTTGCTCGCCGGTATGCAATTCAGCAGCATGCACTTGCGCCACCGAGGCTGACGCCAATGGCAGCTCACTAAAACTTTTGAACAGTTTTTCGATCGGTTGTTCCAGCGAGGCTTCAATGCGCTGGCGCGCCAAGGCAGCGTCGAATGGCGGCACCTTGTCCTGCAACTCGGCCAGGGCGTTGGCGTATTCCGGCGTCAGCAGATCGCGACGGGTCGACAGCATCTGGCCGAATTTGACAAACAATGGCCCGAGCTCAATGAGCGCACGGCGCAAGCGCTCAGCGGGTGATAACGCAATCGAACAACGCTTTTGCCAGAAGAACAAGACACGCAGGAACAGCAGCGGCAGCGTTAAATGCTGCTCGCGCAAATCCTGATCGAGACGGTAATGAATCAGCGTGCGGATGATGCGAAAAATGCGCAGTGTTAAATGCCAATAGCGCATCAACCCACTCCTTGCTTTCTGGCTTGGTTCAATAAGGTATCGGCACGAGCGCGCAAGGCATCGACCTCATCAAGAAACTGCTGCATTTCGGCGCGGGCGACCAGCCAGCGGCCTTCCTCTTGTAAAAACTCGACGCTGGCACTCTGACTCTGAAGCAGCAATTGCCGCAGCGCTTCACCGATCTGGCGGAACAACTGGCCGAGCTGATGGGCTGGCAAATCGCCAATCCATTGCGCCAACTGTTCATCGAAATCCGGTTGCAGTTCGGTAAAGAAACGCTGCCAGCGCTGGGCAGCGCCAACATCACCGGTGACTTGCAAAGTGCCAGCGGCCATGTCGCCGCCCTGGCTGGCCACTTGCGCGAAATCGACCAGACGACCGCTCAAGGTGACAGCAGCCTGACCTTCGCTGGCAAAGCGCAAGCAGCCGGCGTCGACCGACAATAACAAGCGCCACTGCAGACCTGTCAGTTCGACAGCCAGCGGTTTGCCTTCCAGCGCCTTCAACTTGGGCGGCGCCAACGGGTCGAGCGCAATCAACCGGTTGACCGGCGCTTCCAGCATGGCGAGCAACAGCACGGGCAGCATGGTTCGCGATTACGCCTTGAAAGCCCGGTGCAGCGCCACGACGCCGCCGGTCAGGTTGAACACTTCGCATTCGGCAAAACCGGCATCGAGACACATTTGCTGCAGCGTCGCTTGGTCCGGGTGCATGCGTATCGATTCGGCCAGGTAACGGTAGCTGTCGGCATCGTTGGTGACGAGCTTGCCCATCAATGGCAGCACGTTGAAGGAATACTGGTCGTAGACTGTGCTGAGCAGCTCATTTTGTGGTTTGGAGAATTCCAGCACCAGCAGCCGACCGCCTGGCTTCAGTACCCGGCACATCGAGGCCAGCGCCTTGTCCTTGTCGGTGACGTTGCGCAGGCCGAACGCGATGCTGACCAAATCAAAATGGTTGTCGGCGAACGGCAGGCATTCGGCATTGGCCTGGACGAATTCGAG